>NZ_CP025407.1:4952500-5252500 GCF_002847285.1 Streptomyces sp. CMB-StM0423
CGGCGAGCAGTCGGTCCAGCAGATCCCGACCCGCGAGAGCGACGGCGGCGACGCCGGCGCGGACCGCGGCGACCAGGCGGCACCCGAGGTGCAGAGCGACGGCGGCGGCATCGGCCTGCCGGAGGTGCTCATCGCCGCGCCGCTGCTCGCCGCCGGCGTTCTCGGCGCGCTCAGCCGGCGGCGCCGGCAGGCGCTGTGGCAGGCGGCGTTCCAGTCCGGCGGCGCGGGCCGTACGGGCGCGGAGCCCACCGGGCGCGCCGCGCTCGCCCGCGACGCGCTGCTCGTGGGCGCCGACCCCGGCGGCGTCCGGTTCCTCGACCGCGCGCTGCGCGGGCTGTCCGCCTCGCTCACCGAGGCCGCCCGCCCGCTGCCCACGATCTACGCGGCGTGGCTGACCGACGCCGACCTGTACCTGCAACTCGCGGGCGTGGCCGGCGAGCCGCCCGCCCCGTGGCGTACCGGGCAGGACCAGACGTTCTGGCGCATCGACCGCGCCGACATCGAGAGCTACCCGCAGCCCGACGAGGCCGACGACGCGGCGGCCCCGTACCCCGGCCTCGCCAGCCTCGGCACCCGCGAGGAGGCCCGGCTGCTGCTCAACCTGGAGGCCGTCCCCGGCATCGCCGCCGTCAAGGGCGCGCCCGCGGACCGGCTCGCGGTGCTGTCGTCGATCGCCGCGGAGCTGGCCACGAACGGGTGGTCGGACCGGATGTCGGTGACCGTCGTCGGCTTCGGCGAGCGGCTGACGGAGCTGGCGCCGACGCGCGTGCGCTACCTGGAGGACCTGCCGGCGCTCATCGAGGTCATGGAGGCCGAGTCCGCGCAGCGCGCCAACGCGCTGGGCAACGCCGGCCACGACAGCGTGCTCACCGGCCGCGCCGGGCAGGCGGGCCGGACCCAGTGGGCGCCGCACCTCGTCATCGTCGCCACCGAGCCCACCGCCGCCGAGGCCGACCGGCTCGCGCACCTCGCGGGCGGCTCCTCGCGCCTGGGCATCGGCTACCTCGTCGGTACCGGCCAGGAGGAACTGGCCGGCGCATCCTGGGAGTTCGAGATCACCCGCGACGGCCGGCTGCGCGCCCCGCTGCTGGGCCTGGAGCTGGACGCGCAGCGGCTGCCGCAGGAGCAGCACGAGGCGCTGGTCGAGCTGTTCTCGCAGGTGGAGGTCGAGGGGGCGGCGACCAGCGGCACGGAAGGGCGCGGGATCTCGGTCACGCGCGCGGCGGGCGAGGTCGGCTTCACCGTGGACCTGTCGGAGCAGGGGCGGCCCGCGGTGTACGCGCGGCTGCTCGGCTCGTACGAGATCATGGGCCTGGCCGAGCCGGACGGCGAGCGCAGCCCGCTGCTGCGGGAGGCGCTGGCGCTGCTGCTGTTCCACCGCGAGGGCGTGCACCCGCAGGTGCTCGCGGCGGCGCTGTGGCCCCGCGGCGTGACGGACGACGTGCGCGACGCCTTCGTGGAGCGGCTGGTCACCTGGCTGGGCCGGGATCCCTCGGGCGCGGCGCGGCTCGCGCCGGACGCGGACGGGCGGCTGGCGCTGTCCACGTCGGTCGTCTCCGACTGGGACGTGCTGCGCACGCTGCACCTCGAAGCGACCGACCCCACGCGGCAGTCGAGCCCGCAGACGCGCGAGCGGCTGCTGAACGACGCGCTGGCGCTGGCCGCGGGCCCGCTGCTCGCGGACCGGCCGCAGGGGCGGTACGGCTGGCTGTCGAACGAGATCGTGGAGGCCCAACTGCCGCTGCTCGTCGCCGACGCGGGGCTGGCGCTGTCCGCGCTGCGCCGCGAGTCGGGGCAGGCGGACGGCGCGGTGGCGGCGGTGCAGGCGGCGCTGGTCGTCGCCCCGGCGGACGAGCGCCTGTGGAACGAACTCCTCCGCGCGGTCCACGCCACCGGCGAAACCGCGCGCCTGGAGGCCACCGCCTCCGACCTCCTGGACCGCTCCGCGGCCCTCCACGGCGCCCGCGGCCTGCCGCCCCGCACGGAAGCCCTGCTGGACGAACTCCTCCCGGCCTGGCGCACCCGGGCCGGGACGGCGGGCGCGGCGAGCTGACCACGGCCCGCGCGCGGCGGGGCCGGTCAGGAGCAGGACGACGGTTTGCCCATGGCACGCGAGCGCGCTTATCGAGTGCGGTGCCTCCGAGGGCCTCTGTAGCCTGGCGCCGCTGATGTTGGGGGGAGCTGACCGTGGAGAACATCCTGACCGTGGGCATGGGGGCCGCTATCGGCCTTATCGGGGTGGTGTTCGGTTCGTGGTTCACCGCTCGCCGACAGGACCGCATGTGGCTCCGCGAACAGAAGCTCAAGGCCGGGATCGGCTTCAACACGGCCGTGGTTCAGCTACTGGACTACCTGAAGGAAGCACGGTTGAGTGACGACGGCCCCGGAGCCAACGAATTGGCGAACCGGATGCAGGAAGCACGCTCGGCTCTCTACCTGCTCTGCGCCGGCGACACCGTCGATCTCGCCGATGCTCTGGCGCGTCGGGTGTGGAGTACCCGGCCCACCGAAGGCAGGGACGACCGCCGGGCCGAGTTCCGAGAGACGCTGGACCTCCTGCGCCGCTTCACCCGCCAGCTCCGGCAGGAGATCGCCAGGTCGTAGTCCTCCTCGGAGCGCGCGGGAGGAGTACGCCCGGCGGCCGGCACGACCTCGGGTCTGGTACGGGGCCGCCCGGCCGTTCCCCCCTCGCCCCGGCGCGCTACGCGCTCCGGCGTGCGCCTACGCGCTCGCGGCCGCAGGCGTACGCCAGCGTGCTGATCAACTCCGCCACGTCCGGCAGGTACGCGTTCGACACCGTCGGCCGCCGGATCCACTGCACAGGACCGCTCGTCGCGAACCGCGTCGGCGGCGCCGCCGCCCAGTCGCCCTCGGCGCGTACCGCCAGGTCCAGGGCCGCCGACGAGGCGTAACCCAGCGCGTGCAGGCCGTCGATCACCTTCGGGGTGGCGCCCGGGAGGACGAAGAAGTACATCCGCCGGTCCGGCGTCGCCGCCACCGGGCCCAGTTCCGTGCGCTCCCGTTCCAGCCGGGCCAGCGCCAGGCATCCTGCGCTCTCCGCCACGTCCACCACGTCGAACGCCCGCCCGGTGGGCAGCAGTACGGCCGCCCGCGGGTGCTTCGACCACATGCGGCGCAGGGTGGTGGCGCTGGCCGTTGCGGCTGCCTTCCAGTCGCGCCGCGCGGGGTGCGCGCCCGGCGCGTGGCACGCCGTGTCGCCGCAGGAGCAGCGCGGTGCGCCGGCCCCGTCGTCGGTCTCCATCCATGTGCCCGGCACCACGTCCCAGTGCCGGTCCTCCGCGTACTGCAGCGCTGCGGACAGCAGTTCTTCGCTCTGCTCGCGCGGGTTCTCTTGTCGGGGTACGTGCGTCGCCTCTGTTCCCGGGGTCTCCTTCACGGACGGCTCAACTCCAGCCGTGAGCAGGGGTTACGGGCCCTCCGCGGGTTCTCCCGAAGCAACGTTCCGGCAGCGGGGCGCACGGATGCGCGGGTGGGGAGCATGGCGTTTTCCGGTTATTTCGCGGGAAATGATCGTCCTGTCGGTTCTGCCAGGAACCGGCCGCGCACGGCCCCCTGAGGGAGGACTACCCATGGCCGCCAGGCCAATCGAGGCACGCACGCCGAACGTACGACTTCAGGTGGTGATCGAAGAGGCAGCCTGCTCCAACGCGGGGCTGGCCCGCCGCGTCAACATGTGCGGCCGGGAACACGGCCTCGACCTGCGCTACGACAAGACCTCCGTGGCCCGCTGGCTGCGCGGTCAGCGCCCCCGCGGCCAGGCGCCCGCGATGATCGCCGAGGCGCTGGGCCGCAAGCTCGGCCGCGCGGTCACCCTGGACGAGGTCGGCATGGCCGACTCCCGGCACTCCGGCACCGCCCTGGGGCTGATCTACGCCCCGACCGTCACCGCCGCCGTCGAGCAGGTCTGCGAGCTGTGGCGCGCCGACGTGGGCCGGCGCGAGGTGCTGACCCGCGCGACCCCCGTGGCCTCCGCGCTCGTCGAGCCCAGCCGCGACTGGCTGATCAGCGCGCCCGGCCCGCCGCTGGCCCGTACCTCGGGCCGGGCCGTGACCCGTACCGACGTGACCGCCGTACGGGAGACCACCGCCACCCTCGCCACCCTCGACCGCCGGTACGGCAGCGGCCACTACCGGCCGGTGACGGTGCACTACCTCAACTCCGTCGTCTCCGGCCTGCTCGCCGGCCGCTACGACGACGCCACCGGCCGCGAACTCCTCGCCGCCGCAGCCCGGATGACCGAGCTGGCCGGCGGCATGGCCGCCGACACCGGCCTGCCGGGCGTCGCCCAGCGTTACTACGTCCAGGCCCTGCGCCTCGCCGACGCCGCGGGCGACCGCGCCTTCGGCGGCTACGTCCTGGCCGCCGGCATGAGCCGGCTGGCCGCGGCGCTGGGCAACCACAGGGAAGTGGTGCAGTTGGCCCGTACGGCACGCGAGGGCACCCGCGACCGCGTGCCGCCGCGCGCCGAGGCGCTGTTCAGCGCCGCCGAGGCGCGGGGCGCGGCGGGGCTGGGCGACGAGGCGGCGTTCCGGGAGGCGGCGGGACGGGCGCGGGCGGCGATGGAGCAGGCCGAGTCGGGCGGAGCGCGCGCGCCGGGCGCGGCGGGCGCGGCGGGCGGCGCCGGCGCGGGAAGCGCGCCGGGTGCCGCGAGCACGGCCGCGGCGGCGGGCGCGACCAGCGCGGCGGGCGGCGTACGGGATCCCGCGCGCGACCCGGCGCGCGGGCACGAACCGGCGCGCGGGCGTGAACCCGCCTGGCTGGCCCGCTTCGGCCGCCCCGCCCTCGCCTACGAGCTGGCCTGCGCCCTGCTCGAACTCGGCCGCTACGAGGCCGCGCAGCGGCGCGCGGAGGAGGCGCTCGCCGGGCTGCCGGAGTCCTCCACGCGGCTGCGCTGCCTGGCGCTCGTCGCGCTGGCCCGGGCGCAGAGCGGGCGGCGGGAGCCCGCGCAGGCATGCCGTACGGGTGCGCGGGCGCTGCGGCTGCTCGACGGGCTGGCCTCCGGCAGGGCGGCGGCCGAACTGGCGCGGCTGGCACGGAGCCTGGAGCCGTACGAGGCCGAGCCGGCGGTGCGGGAGTTCACCGCCCGGTGCCATGGGCTGGGCTCTTGGCTCACCGCGGCACCGAGCAGGTAGTGTCCGGACGGTCAGAGTCCGTACCCATGAGGAGTCCCGTTGACCCACGACGGACACGGCAGCGAGCCCCGGCGCGAGGAGCGCGCGGGAGCGGTGCCCCCCGCGTCGGACGGCGCCGGGCCGCCCCCGGGCGGCGAGCCGTGGTGGGCCCAGGACCCGTCCCCGGCCGCGGCAGCCGCCGAGACCGAGGACGAGTCGACGCAGCAGATACGTCACCTCGGCAACCGCCCGGAGCGCCCGCGGCCGCCGGCCGCCCCGCCGGCCGACCAGCAGCCCTGGCCGCTCCCGGCCTCCCCGGGAGCGGCGGGCGCGCCGGGCGCCCCCGCGGGCCCCGGCGCCCTCGGCGGCCCGGAGGCCGCCGCCGCCACGGGCCGCCCCGGCGCCGCGCCCCAGCCGCCGTACGGCGGCCCTCCGCAGCAGCCGCCCGCGGGTCCGCCGCCGGGCGTCGCCGACGACGCGGCCGCGACCCAGCTCATACCCCCGATCGCCGCCGCATCGCAGCAGAGACCCGGGGACGACTCCGACGCCACCCAGCTCATCCCCTCGCTCCCGGGGTCGTACGACGCCCCCCAGCCCGGCGCCTACGACCCGCCCGCGGCCGAGCCGCCCCCGCACCCCGGCGGCCCGCCCGCGCAGCCCCCGGCGCAGCCGCCGTTCGCGCCGCCGGGCCTCGACGAGGACTCCCCGCGCTCGCGCCGCCACGCGGCGCCGGTGCACACGCAGTTCGAGGGCCTGTTCCGCGAGGGCCCCGGCGGACCCGGCGCCCCCGGCGCCGACGCAGGCGCCACGCAGCGGCTCCCCCCGGTCCGTCCCGGCGGTGCCCCCGCGGGCGGTCCCCGGCCCCCGTACGGCGCCCAGCAGCCCGGCGCCCACCCCGCGGGACCGCCCCCCGGCCCGTACGGCAACGGCGGCGGCCCGGGCGGCGGCGGCCGCTACTACGACGAGGACGACGACCGCCGCGGCGGCATCCCCCGCTGGGCCGCCATCGCCATCGGCACCGCCGCCTGCGCCGCCGTCGGCATCACCGCGGGCTGGCTCCTCAGCAGCGGCGACGGCGGCGGCGACAGCGCCAGCGGCGCCACCCCGAGCGCCAGCGCCGACCAGGACCCGGGCGGCAAGGACGACGGGGGCAAGGACGACGGCGGCGAGAAGCCGGTCAAGGACGACCCCGCCAAGGCCCAGGCCGAGGAACTGGACGCGCTGCTCGCCGAGAGCAACGACAGCCGCGACGCGGTGATCGGCTCGGTCGCGAACATCCGCGAGTGCAAGGCGCTCGGCAAGGCCGCCAAGGACCTGCGCGACGCGGCGGGCCAGCGCCGCGACCTCGTCGCCCGGCTCTCGGACCTGAGCGTCGACAAGCTCCCGTCGTACGAGGACCTGACGCGCTCGCTCACCGACGCCTGGAACGCCAGCGCCTCCGCCGACGACCACTACGCCGCCTGGGCCGACGCCGCCAAGCGCGGCAAGGGCTGCGGCGGCGGCGGGAACCACCTGTCGGCGGGCAACAGCGCCAGCGGCGAGGCCACCACCGCCAAGGAAGAGGCGGCCGGGCTCTGGAACCCGATCGCGGACGAGTACGGCCTCACGCAGCGCCAGGCGACGCAACTGTGAGCCCCGCGAACGGCACCGGAGAAGACGCCGGCGGTCCCGTCGGTGAAAGGGCTTCCCGCCGCGACCGCCGTTACTCCACCATGGTGCCCATGCCCATCAACGACATGCCGTGGTGGCGCTGGCGCGCCAATGTGCGCTCCGCGCTGCACATGCTCTCCGACCCGGATTTTCAGCGGGAGTACTGGGCGGCGGGGACGGCGGGGTACGGGGACGTCACCGACGCCGTCTACCGCCTCGTCGAGGACACCTGGCTGGACAACTGGTCGGCGGAGAAGTACGTCGGGACGATCTTCCGCGACTCCCGCGAGGCCGCGCTCGTCGACGTCGCCGTGCTGCGGGTGCTGCGGATCATGCACCAGGTCGGCGCGGACTCGCCGGTCTCCGCGTACATGGCGAACCACGCGTGGCCCGAGGCCGTGCGCGCGGCGCGCGAGGCGCACGTGCGGCTCGCGGAGGCCGACGGTGACGACCCGGACGCCCCGCCGCGCTCCCTCGAAGTGCTGGCGATCATGACGGGCGCCGCCTGACGGGTGTGGGATCGTAGGCCCATGAGCGAGTACGTACTGACGCTGTCCTGCCCGGACAAAAAGGGCATCGTGCACGCAGTCTCCAGTTATCTCTTCATGACGGACTGCAACATCGAGGACAGCCAGCAGTACGGCGACCCCACCACCGGCCTGTTCTTCATGCGGGTGCACTTCTCCGCCGAGCCGCAGGCGCACGTCGACAAGCTGCGGGCCAGCTTCGCGGCGGTGGCGGAGTCGTGGGCGATGGAATGGCAGATCCACGAGCAGGGCACCAAGATGCGGGTGCTGCTCATGGTCAGCAAGTTCGGGCACTGCCTGAACGACCTGCTGTTCCGCGCCCGCATCGGCGCGCTGCCGGTGGAGATCGCGGCCGTGGTCTCCAACCACACCGACTTCGGGGAGCTGGTCGGCTCCTACGGCATCCCCTTCCACCATCTGCCGGTCACCAAGGACACCAAGGCGGAGGCGGAGCAGAAGCTGCTGGAGCTGGTCCGGGCCGAGGACGTCGAGCTGGTGGTGCTCGCGCGCTACATGCAGGTGATCTCCGACGACCTCTGCAAGCAGCTGGAGGGGCGGATCATCAACATCCACCACTCCTTCCTGCCGAGCTTCAAGGGCGCCAAGCCGTACCACCAGGCGCACGCGCGCGGGGTCAAGCTGATCGGCGCCACCGCGCACTACGTGACGGCGGACCTGGACGAGGGCCCGATCATCGAGCAGGAAGTCGAGCGGGTCGGGCACGAGGTGACGCCGGAGCAGTTGGTGGCGGTCGGCCGGGACGTGGAGTGCCAGGCACTGGCACGGGCGGTGAAGTGGCACAGCGAGCACCGGGTGCTGCTGAACGGCACGCGCACGGTGGTCTTCGCGTAGCTCCTGCGCGCCCGCGGTACGGTCCGCGGTCCCGTACGCCCCTGAAGGCGCCGTACGCGCCCGCAGGCCGCCCCAGGCGCCCGCGAAGCCCTGCACGCCCCCGCGGCCCGCTACAGCCGCGACAGCGACGCCGTCGCGTACAGGAAGTCCTCCACCGCCTCGCGCTCCCCGTCGCGCCCCACCGCCGCCTCGGCGGGCGATACGTGCCCCGCCGCCAGCCGGCAGAACTCCAGGCCCTCCAGCGCCACATGGGCCACCGCCCGCTCAGGACCCGCGACCGCCGCCGGCGAGTCCAGCGGGAGGTACCAGTTCCCGCCGCCCTTGCCCTCGATCTCCAGGTGCAGCGTGCGCCCCGGCGTCCCCGCGGCCACCAGCGTCCGCGGCGGCGCCGCGCGCCCCGAGCGGCGCCGGTCGGCCAGCGTCTGCGGCAGCAGCCGCGCCGCCAGGTCGATCATCAGGTGCATGTGCTCGGGCGTCGGCGGCACGTACGGGTAGTCCACGGCCTCCGCGATGTCCCAGGCGTGCATCCAGCACTCGAAGGCCCGGTCCAGGAAGGCGTCGCGCAGCGGCAGCGCCGCCCCGCCGCCGTACGGCACCTGCACGTCGGCGACGCCGCTGCCGGCGAACCCCGCGGTCCGTATGAGCTTGTACGTCTGGCCCCGCCACTCGCCGCGCATCTTGCTCGCGTGCTTGCGCCGGAACTCCCGGGCGAGCGACTGCTGTTCCGCGTACGACGAGCCGGCCACCCGCCACAGCGCCTCGGTGCGCTCGGCGGGGGAGGCGACCGTGCGCGGGTGGGTCCCGGCGGCGGGCGCGTCCGCCGCCAGCGGGTCGGGGAGGCCGAGCGCGAGGGCCAGCAGGCCGTCCACGGCCAGGAGATGGCCGATGACACCGGCCACCGACGTCTCGCGGACCGCGGGACGGTCGTCGTCGTACCAGGCGAGCTGAACCGGAGCGCCCCAGTCCGCCTCGTTCATGTCGGCCAGCAGCGCGTCGAGCCGGGCCGCCTCGGCGTCGTACGGCACGGACCAGGCCGGCATCGGGATCCCCGGCATCCGCCGCGTCAGGCACAGCTCCAGCACCCGGCTGCGCAGCGCGGGGTCCATGTCGAGGTTGTCGTGCGGGTGCAGGAGGCGCACGGCATCGCGCAGCCGGAGCGCTTCGTCCGCGCAGGGCGCGCAGTCGGTCAAGTGCGCCTCTACGGCGGCGGTCTCCTCGGGCGCGCAGGCCGCCAGCGCCCACGCGCCGAGCAGGGACTTCAGCCGGCCGTGGTCGTAAGGGCCCATGATCATGAAGGCCGCCCGGCCTCGGTGTGCGCGGTGGCGAGCATCTGCAGCCCGAAGCGCAGCCGGCGGCGGGCCTCGTCGGGCGAGACGCCGAGTTCCTCGGCCGTCTGGCGGTAGTCGCGGCGCTTGAAGTACGCCAGCTCCAGCGCGGCGCGCTGCGGTTCCGGCATGGACGTGACGATGTAGTCGGCGCGGGCGGCGGCGGAGACGGCGCGGATGCGCTCCTCGCTGTCCTCGATCTCCCCGGCCGCACCCGCCTGGATCACCGCCCAGCGCAGCCGCCGGACGGCGTGCTTGTGCGCAAGACCTGCCAGGAAGGAGCGCAGTTGGCCGCGCTTCGGGTCGTACGCGTCAGGGTGCTGCCAGACGTACGAGAACACCTCGGCCAGCACGCCGTTCGCCTCCTCCTCGTTCTCCAGCACGCGCTGCGCGAGGCCGTAGACGAGAGGCGCGAAGCGGTCGTACAGCTCGCTCAGCGCCGCGGCCTCGCCGCGCGCGAGCCGCTGCTGCATCTTGCGGTTCCAGCGCGGCGGGACGGCGCCCTGTCCGGTGCCGTGCGGTCCGGTGCCGTGCGCCATGCGCCCCCCATCCGTCGCCCGCCCCCTGGTTACCGGTGCCAACGAATGTAGCGCCGGAGAGTGGGGGCGTACGCCCCAGGAGCGTTATCCGTACCGCATGACGCGCGACAGAAGGCAACGAATTGCCAACGGTTATCCAGTGCTGACCGGAATGCGGGGGACGTCTGGGGCGATTGCGCATAGGGTCGGTGTTTCATCTTGTGTGTTGTGGGCACAGCAGGTGACACGTGCAACACAGCAGATTGCGGATGAGCGAAACGGGCAGGCGAGCGGGCACGACAGGCTGACGGGCGAGGGAAGGACAGCGACCGGGTGTCTTTGCTGCAGGTGACCACCGACAACCGAGGCGACTGGTACGTCCTGTGGGTCTGCGGTGAGCTGGACCTGGTCACCTCGCCCCGCGTGCGGCAGCACGTGCACGACGCCGTCGCCGAGGGCCGCCGCCGCCTCGTCCTCGACCTCTCCGCGGTCCGCTTCTGCGACTCCAGCGGCGTCGGCGTGCTCATCGCCGCCCGCCGGCTGCTGAGTTCCTGCGGCGGCGAGTTCCGCCTGATCCTGCCGGCGGACGGCGGGGTGGGCGCGTCCGGGGGCGTCCCGGGAACCACGGTCTCCGGCGGGGCGCATGTGAACCGGGTGTTCGCGGCGCTGGGCGTGCGGCGGCTGTTCGCGGTGTACGCGGACGTGGACGACGCGACGAGCGGCACGGCGGAGCCGCTGTCGGCGTAGCCGGGGGAGCGGGGCGTACGCGCCCCTGAGGGCCCGTACCGCCCGCCAGGGCCGGCCGTCACCCTCACGCCTCACGTCTCACCCCTTCACATTTCCCCCTTCACGTCCCCCCCTTCCTCGAACTCGGCCTCCTCCGCGGGCTCGTCGCGCGCCTGGAGCCCGGCGACCCACAGCGGCATCAGCCACACCACCGCCACCGCGTACACCAGGACCCACACCGCGGGCACCCCCGGCAGCCCGTCCGCGCCCACCGCCTCGGCGAGCACGAACACCCCTGCCGCCACGGCCAGCAGCGCCGTCGCCGCCCGGTGCGCCACGGCCCCGGCCCGGTCGCGGTCGGCGAGCTGCCGCTCGTCCAGCATCCGCGTACGCAGCTCAAGCAGGCCGCGCGTGCCGCCGTTCAGGACGCCGGTGGCGACCATCCAGAGCGGCAGCAGGACTGCCAACGGCGCGATGAGCCAGGCGTCGTCGAGGGCGTAGAGCAGGGTGACGCACGTCAGGGTCGCGCCCGTGAGCGCCACGTGCGCCCCCACGGCGGCGCGGCGCCGTCCGGCGGTGGCGAACACCGGGCGCCCGGCGGGGTCGTTCATGACCCGGAACATGGCGCGGTCGTACGTCGTGGCCTGCTTCGCGTCCCCGTGGGGGCGCTCGGTCGTGGGCTGGGTCATCGTGCTCCCCTGTCTGCGCTGCCGTGCTCGTGGTCGTCCCTGCCGTGGTTCCCGTGTGTCCTCTCCACCCCGTACAGCTCGTGGCTGAGCGGGCGGAACGGCCGGAGGGCGAACAGCACTTCCACCGGCAGTTCGAAGTACTCCGCTATGCGCAGAGCGAGGTCGAGGCTCGGGTTGTACTGCCCGCGCTCGATGTGCCCGATCGTCTGGTAGTGCGCGCCCACCGCCTCGGCCAACTGCTTCCGCGACACGCTCCGCTCTGCGCGGATCACCGCCAGTCTGTTGTGGACCTGCTCGCTCATGTATAAGAAGTTATACATCGAGGGTCGCCGGCGCAAGGGGGAAGGTCCGGCGATTCGACTACGGAGAGTGCCGAAACTGGGCAGAGCCCCAACACGCTTGGGGGAACTCTGCCGTTACGCAACGAAGTCGGCCCCGACTCCACTACCCTTCATCGGGTGCGAGTTGTCATGCGGCGGCACGGACCCGCGGCCCGCGAATCGGTGGCCGGGGCGGTGCGGAATTGCCGGACTCGTGCAAGGTCACAGCAGCATGAGTGGTCGACGCCAGACCGGCGTTCGACCGTCGTGTGTGAGCGTCGCACAGTATGCCGCACGCGCACTCTTTCGCGCTGGAATATGCCCGAAGCGCTTGTTGTCGTGACGCTACGTCAATCATCCTGGACGGCAGAGAGATCACGCAGCGTGATCCCGAGGATGGTGTGAGCGGTGCAGACCCTGCAGGTACAGCTCAAGGTATGGCCCGACCCGGTCGAGGTCGGCCGGGCCAGGCGGTGGACGCGGGCGCGGCTGGCGTGGACCGGGGTGACGGCCGACGAGCCGTACGCCGAGTCGCTGGTGATGCTCGTCTCCGAGCTGGTCACCAACGCCGTCGTCCACACCGACCGCCCCGCCGAGCTGCGCCTCGCCCTCCCCGCGTCGGCCGCGGACTGCGGCCCGTACCGGGTGGAGGTCGTCGACACCTGCGCCGCCCCGCCGCGGCAGCGGCGCGCGCAGGAGTACGAGACGCACGGCCGGGGGCTGGAGCTGGTCGACGCCATCGCCGACCGCTGGGGCTGGCAGGCGGAAGGATTCGGCAAGGTCATTTGGTGCGAGATCGACCGCGCCTGCGCCTTTGCCCCGCCGCCGGGGGAGCGCGCGGACGGCGCGGACGGCGCGCTCTTCGCGGGCGCACACGAACACGCACGCGCCGGCACGAACAGCACGTGACACCTCCGGTGCGGAACAGGTGTTGACGAGTCGTACGGGCCTGATCACCCTGGTGGGCAGCGATTCGTCGTGAGGGGACGCCGAGGGTTGCCGGCCGGTCGGACGCCCTTGGCGAAGGCGGGTCGCGCATCCGGCGTAAATCCCCATCCGCCGGTGCCGGGTGGCGGTTCGCCGTGCAGGGCTCGGGGTTGCACGGGCGCGCCGCCACTCGACCCTCTCTCGCGCGGGTGGCGCGATTCTTGCGAATGATGGCGATACGGCTCTCGTCCCCGGCCCGTAGCGGCGCGAAGCTCGAAGCATGAACGTCCTCTGGCTCTTCGCCCACCCCGAACACCGCTCCCTCAACGCCGCACTACGCGACGACGGCATCCGCGCGCTGCGCGCCGCGGGGCACGAGGTCCGACAGAGCGATCTGTACGCCATGGGCTTCAAGGCCGTCCTGGACGCGGACGACTACGCGGGCGGTGACGCGGACCGCCTCCTGGTCGGCGACGCCCAGGAGGACGCCTGGCGCGCGGGGACGGTGAGCCCCGACATCGCGGCCGAGCACGAGAAGCTGGCGTGGGCGGACGCGCTGGTCGTGCACTTCCCGCTGTGGTGGTTCGGACCGCCGGCGATCCTGAAGGGGTGGTTCGACCGGGTGCTGGTGCAGGGGCTGGCGTCGAAGGTGAAGGACGCGGAGGGGAGAACGCGGCGGTACGGGGACGGGGGCCTGGCGGGGAGGCGCGCACTGGTGGTCACGTCCGTCGGCGCACGCGAGGCGAGCTTCGGCCCGCGGGGCATCCACGGACACATCGACGAGGTGCTGTGGCCGCTGCACCACGGCACGTTCTTCTACACCGGGATGGCACCGCTGCCGCCGTTCGTCGTCTACGGTGCGGACCGCCTGACGCGGGAGGCGTACCCGCAGGCGGCGTCGGAACTGGCGGACCGGCTGCGGGGCCTGTGGACGACCACGCCACTGCCGTACCGCCCGGAGCGGAGTGGGGACTACGACGAGGAGCTGAGCCTGAGCCCGGAACTGGCGCCGGGCGAAGCCGGCTTGACCATCCACCGCAAGCAGCCGCCCAACACCCCGGCAAATCCCCCCACTTCCCCGCACACCCACCCCAGGGCAGGCCGCCCCTCCGGCAAACCCGCGCCGCCGCCGCAGCAGGCGGCCGGCGCCGACGCGGCTCAGGCAGCCGGCGCAGAAGCGAACGCGGCTCTGCCGGCCGCCGCAGACGCGAACGCGGCTCAGGCAGCGGGAGCAGACGCGAACGCGCCCCAGTCGGCCGGCGCGACGCCGTAGCCGAGTACCGCCCGTTCCCTCATTTCCCCGCACCCGCCCTCGCCGGCCGACGGCACCGTCAGGGCGTCTGAGCCTCGCCGGAGCCGTCGCCCTCCGCGGCATCGCGTTGGTGGCCGCGGCGGGCGTCGCGGTCGAAGATGCCCATGATCTCGCACGGCCCGCCCTCGGCCCCGATCGCGTGCGGCATCATCGTGGGAAATTCGGCGGCCTGGTTGGTCTCGATGCGGAACCGGCGGTCGCCGAGCATGAGGGCGGCGGTGCCGGACAGCACCACAAGCCATTCGCGGCCGGGGTGGGCGCGCATGCGGGCCGGGTTGCCGGGCGGCGGTTCGGTCATCCGCTGACGCATCACGCTCATGCCGGGTTCGCCTTTCATCGGCCAGCGCATCAGGCCGTGGGTACTGTCGATCATCGGGCTGATGACGACATCGTCGGCGGCGTTCGCCACGAGCTGGTCCAGGCTGGTGTCCAGGGCGCGGGCGAGGGTGACGAGCTGGTCCAGGGCAAGGCGGCGCCGGCCGTTCTCGATGCGGCTGAGCGAGGACTGGCTGAGCTTGGCGCGGGTGGCCAGCTCCTCCAGGGACCAGCCCTGGGCGACCCGCAGGGCGCGGATCCGTTTGCGTACGAGGCTGTCCAGCCGCCCATCTTCTTGCGTCATAGGCAACATCGTATGCCTGTGCTGCAAGACGGGCTTAGCGTCGAGTGCAGGTGTCCGGAGCGTGGGGAGCCGCGCGGCCGGTACCCGGCAGTCCGCGCGGTGAGCCGGACGAGCCGCCACCCCATCAGTTCGGCGACGGGCCCTGCTCCGGCGCTGCTCCCGTACGCCCGGATTCGTCGGAAGGAAGCCATGAGCCACCACCAGCACCTCCCAGCGGCGGCACCGCTGAACGGCGCGAATCCTCCGGACGCCCGTCAGCTACGCACGATCCTGGTCGCCGTCTCCCTCGCGCTGATGGCCGTCATCGCCTCGGTGTCCGGGCTGAACGTCGCCCAGACCCACATGGCCGTCGAGTTCGGCGCCTCACAGCCCACCATTCTGTGGATCATCAACGTCTACACCCTCGTCCTCGCCGCGCTGCTGCTGCCGCTCGGTGCCCTCGGTGACCGGCTGGGCCGTAAGCCCATGCTGATCACCGGACTGGTCGTCTTCGGCGCCGCCGGCGTCCTCGCGGGGCTGGCTCCGTCCGCCGGGATCATGATCGCCGCGCGGGTCGCCGCCGGTGTGAGCGCCGCGATGATCATGCCGATCACGCTTGCCGTCCTTACGAGTACGTTCCCCGAGGAGCAGCGGGGCAAGGCGATCGGGGTGTGGACCGGCATCGCCGGGGGCGGCGGCATCCTGGGCATGTTCCTGTCCGCGCTGCTGGTCGATGTCGCCGACTGGCGCTGGCTGTTCGCCCTGCCCGTGGTCCTGGCCGCCGTAGCGCTGGCGATGACCGCGAAGTCGGTGCCCAACTCCCGTGAGCACTCGGCTCATTCCTTCGACGCCTTGGGAGCATTGCTGTCCGCCGTCGCGGTGGCCGGTCTGATCTTCGTGCTTCAGGAAGGCCCCGAGCGCGGCTGGACCGCCCCGGTGACCGTGGGCAGCCTGGCCGTCGGTGTTCTCGCCGCCGCCGGATTCGTGGCCTGGGAGCTGCGCCGCCGCGACGCCTCGCTGCTGGATGTGCGCCTGTTCCGTGAGCGCGGCCTGGCCGGCGGCTCCCTCACGCTGCTCGTCGTCTTCGGGGTCCAGGCGGGGATCGCCGTGGTCCTCTTCCCGTTCTTCCAGGCCGTCCTCGGCTGGTCCGGGCTGCTGTCCACGGTGGCGATGATGCCGATGGCCGTCACGATGATGACGGCGTCCGGCCTGGCCCCCCGGATGGCCGCACGCGCCGGCGCCCGCCTCACCATGACCCTGGGCGTCGCCCTGGGCGCCCTCGGCCTGGCCCTGATGGCGCTCTTCGTCTCCGTCGAGGGCGGCTACCCGTCCATCCTGGCCGGCATGCTGGCCATGGGCATCGGCATGGGTCTGTCGATGACGCCCTCCACCGAGGCCATCACCGGCTCGCTGCCGCGCGCCGAGCAGGGAGTCGCCTCGGCACTCAACGACGTCACCCGTGAGTTCGGCACCGCCCTCGGCGTGGCCATGCTCGGCGCCCTGCTGTCGGCCGGCTACCGCGGCGCCATCGACGACAAGCTCGACGGCATCCCCCGGGGTGCAGCGGGAACCGCACGCGAAGGCATCGCCAACGCCGTCGAGGCAGCACCCGGCACCGGCACGCACTCCCAGGACCTGATCCACGCCGCGCAGCAGTCCTTCGTGGCGGGCTGGCAGCAGGCCATGTGGGCAGGCGTCGCCGTCATGGGCGTGCTGTGCGCCTTCCTCGCTCTTCGCGGCCCGAAGGACGGACACGGAGGTGCCTCACGCCCCGGCCCGGGAACCCGGAGGACCGACGAGCGGGAGGTGCCGCCCCAGGTCCGGCCGACCCGCTGACGAGTCCGGCGCACCGCGGCACACGCCGGCCTCAGGCGGCCCGCCCCGCCTCAGGCGGCCCGCCCCGCCTCAGGCGGCCCGCCCCGCGCCAGGCGGCACCCCCGCCTCAGGCGACCGCGCCGTCCGACTCCGCGCGGAAGGTGCGGCGGTACGCGCTCGGTGAGACGCCCAGCGCCGTCTGCATGTGCTGCCGCAGCGACGCCGCCGTGCCGAAGCCCGCGTCCGTCGCGATCCGGTCCACCGGCAGGTCCGTGTCCTCCAGCAACTGCCGTGCCCGCTCCATCCGCTGCACCGTCAGCCACTGCCCCGGGCTCATCCCCACCTCGTCCCGGAACCGCCGCGTGAACGTCCGCACCGACATCGACTCGCACGCCGCCAAGTCCCGCAGCGCCAGCGGCTCGTGCAGCCGTGCCAGCGCCCACGCCCGCGCCTTCGCCGTCGTCGACACCGCCGGCTCCGGCACCGGCCGCCGCACGAACTGCGCCTGCCCGCCGTCCCGGTGCGGCGGTACGACCGTGCGCCGCGCCACGTCGTTGGCCACGGCGGAGCCGTGGTCGTGCCGGATCATGTGCAGGCACAGGTCGACCCCGGAGGCCACCCCCGCGGACGTCAGCAGGTCGCCGTCGTCCACGTACAGCACGTCGGGATCGAACCGCACCTTCGGGAACAGCGCCCGGAACCGGTCCCCCGACGCCCAGTGCGTCGTCGCCGGCCGCCCGTCGAGCAGCCCGGCGGAGGCGAGCACGAACGCCCCGGTGCAGATCGACGCCAGCCGCGTCTCCGGCCGCACGTACGCCAGCGCGCCCGCCAGCTCCGCCGGCAGCCGCCCGCGCGTGTACGCCTCGTCCGCCTCGTGCGACGCGGGCACGACCACGGTACGGGCCTGGGCCAGCGCCTCCGGCCCGTACCGCACGTTGATCGTCACGTCCGCGTCCGTACGGACCTCACCCGGCGTGACCGTGCAGGTCACGACCTCGTACAGCGGATTCCCCGCGGCATTCCTGGCCCGCCCGAAGAGCCGGTGCACGATCCCCAGCTCGATCGGCAGCATCCCGTGCCGTACGAAGACCGCGACGGGATGCCGCTCCGGATGCCGGAACACGGTCACCGAGACCGCCTCCTGCACGGCGGCGGGGCGCTGCGTATCAGCCATGGCCCGATCCTTGCATACCTTGGCCCTCGGGCCACTCGTTCGTGCGTACTCGCCGGGCCATCCTCGACAGGTGACGCAGCCATCGACGCCCTCCGCACGAACCGAGACCGAGACCGAGGCCGAGACCGAGACCCGGACCGGGACCGGGACCGGGACCGGCGCTCCCGCGCCGGTGAAGCGCCCTGCCAAGTGGCGCGTGCACCGCGCCTGGTTCGTGGCCGCGGTGACCTTCGTGACCGTCGTCGCAGCAGCCGCCTTCGTCGCCCTCCCCGGGCTGCTCATCGGCCCCCTGCACGACGAGTTCGGCTGGTCCCGCGGCACCATCGGCCTCGCGGCCTCCGTCAACCTGACGTTGTACGGCGTCACCGCCCCCTTCGCCGCCGCCCTCATGGACCGCTTCGGCATACGCCGCGTGGTGGCGGTCGCCCTCTTGATGATCGCGACGGGCGCCCTGCTCAGCCACTGGATGACCGCGAGCTGGCAACTGATCCTCTACTGGGGCCTCCTCATCGGCCTCGGCACCGGCTCCATGGCCCTCGCCTTCTCCGCCACCGTCACCAACCGCTGGTTCGTCAAGCACAAGGGCCTCGTCACCGGCCTTCTCACTGCCGCCACCGCCTCCGGCCAGCTCGTCTTCCTCCCTCTGCTGTCCTGGGTCGTGGAAACCCACGGCTGGCGGCCGGCCACCGTCACCGTCGCCCTCGTCTCCGCCGCCGCCATCCCCTTCGTCTGGCTCCTCCTCCGCGACCACCCCGCCGACGTCGGTCTCGCCCCCTACGGCTCCGACGAGTTCGTCCCCAAGCCCCCGCCCCAGCGCGGCGCGGCGGGCCGAGCACTGCGCGTCCTGCGCGACGCCTCCCGCAGCGGTACGTTCTGGCTCCTCTGCGGCGCGTTCGCCATCTGCGGCGCGTCCACCAACGGCATCATCCGCACCCACTTCGTGCCCTCCGCCCACGACCACGGCATGGCCATGACCGCCGCCGCCTCGCTCCTCGCGCTCGTCGGCATCTTCGACATCATCGGCACCATCGCCAGCGGCTGGCTCACCGACCGCTACGACGCCCGCCGCCTGCTCGCCGTCTACTACGGCCTCCGCGGCCTCAGCCTCATGTTCCTGCCGCTGCTCCTCGGCCCCTCGATCCACCCGCCGATGATCTTCTTCATCGTCTTCTACGGCCTCGACTGGGTAGCCACCGTCCCGCCCACCCTCGCGCTCTGCCGCGAGCACTTCGACGACGACAGCGCCATCGTCTTCGGCTGGGTCCTCGCCTCCCACCAGATCGGCGCCGCCCTCGTCGCCTGGCTCGGCGGCGTGGCACGCGACGTCACGGGCTCGTACGACATGGTGTGGATGGCGTCGGGCGGGCTGTGCGCGCTGGCGGCGATGATGTCGCTGGTGGTGAGGCGAGGACGCGAGGACGCGCCGGTACGGGCGGCGGCGTAGGAGATGCCGGACCGTCGCCGGGGGACTGTCCAGGCGGTTGCCCGCTCGGGTGGCTGCGTGCGCGGGTGGGGCTGCCTGCCGGGTGGGGCTGTCCGCGCGGCTCAAGCGGGCTACCCGGGGCTTGCGGGGCCTGTTCGGCTTGCGCGCACTGTTCGGCTTACATGGACTGTCCGTGCTCAGGCCCAGTCGTGCCCTCACACCCGCCCAAGGGTATGCGGTCGGTGTGACAGCGCGGGGGCAGTAGCGCGTTGAGCTGGTACGTGGTGTCTGTGCGGGGGCGGGTACGGGGGTACGGCGTCGGGCGGGCTCTGCTCCGTGGGTCAGCCGGTGTACGGGGGAGCGGCGAGGGGAGTAGCCGTGTCGTTGGGGCTCCCACCGGGCCACCCCGCTGTTGAGTGTGCGGGCCTGCGTCCGCCGTCAAGGGCGTCCCCTCCGCTTCGCTGCGGGAACGTCGCTGCGCGATGGGGCTTCGCCCCACCCTTGACTGCGGACTCCGGCCCGAAAGACCGGCGGCTACGGGTGGCCCGGAGGGAGCGGCGTCCCTTGAAGCCACCTACGGATCGGTCGTCCGGTGGACGGGGGCCGACCCACCGGAGACGGGCCCGCCCCGTGCGCGGACGGCCCCGGCGCCGGTGGCCCGCTTGGCTCCCTGCGCCGGTGGCCAACACGGCTCCTGCGTCGGTGGCTTAGGCCGCCGCCCCCTGTGCCGGTGGCCAGTACGGCCTCTGTGCCGGTGGCATACGGAGTCGGGGCCCGCCGGCTTGTCTGCTAGCCCTGGTTGGGGTGTTCCGCCGGGGGGTGTGCGGTGGGTGTGGGTGTGTGGGGTGGCGGTAGTGGGGCGAAAGTCGGGCTGGGCGGGGGTTTTGCCCGGGTTTCTGGCTGCTGTTGCGGCGACTTTGTGGCGGTGGCACGCATTCCGGGTGGCCTGGGGGCGGATCTGGCGGCTGCCCGGTGGGTGGGTGCGTCTGGAGGGGCGAAAGTCGGCGCTGGGGCCCGATTCGGCGCGGATCGGGGGGTGTTACCGCGAGTTACGATCCAATTTCTCCACCCCCCGATCGTGAAGGCCGCGTAGGGCGGGCGTCAGGTATCAAGCTCGCACCACACGATCTTCCCTACGGCCTTGCGCTCCGCCACCCCCCACCGGTCCGCCATCGACTCCACGAGCAGCAACCCCCGCCCGCGTTCGTCCTCCACGCCGTACTGCCGCTCCCGCACCGGCACCCGCTCGCGCCGCGCGTCGGCCACCTCGATACGGATCACGCCGTCGACGCGGAGCCGCATCGCCACGTGGAAGTCCCGCCCGGGCACCCGCCCGTGCAGCACGGCGTTCGCACACAACTCCGCGACCACTGTCTCTAGCCTCAGCGACACCTCCCCGTTGCGGGGAAAGCCCCACGTCTCCAGCCGCTGAACGGCAAGCAGACGGGCGAGGCGGGCGCCACGGCGGCTGGACGTGAACTGCATCGCGAACGTCCGGGCGAGCGCGGTTGGTTGTGCGCCTGGGGCGCGTTCCGGTTCTCGTGCAATCGTTGGGGGATTCATGGA
This sequence comes from Streptomyces sp. CMB-StM0423, assembly GCF_002847285.1. Lineage (NCBI taxonomy): Bacteria > Bacillati > Actinomycetota > Actinomycetes > Kitasatosporales > Streptomycetaceae > Streptomyces > Streptomyces sp. CMB-StM0423. Next base: position 4,973,055 of record NZ_CP025407.1, read on the forward strand.
TCCCCACGGTGCCCCTGAGGCGAATACCCTGGCCAGGCGTACAGGGCCTACGGAGAGTGCTGTACCGGACACGTATCGCGAATGGGGAGACGATTCAGTATGGCGGAATCTCAGCGTCCGAGTCGACCGGTAAGGGCCGAGGGGACGGGGATCCTCAAGACCTTCGGCAGGCAGCAGAAGATCCTGCGGGAGCGACTCGGTCTCACACAGCGGCAACTCGCCGAGCGGATCGGCTACGGCTTCGACCTGGTGGCAGCGGTGGAGCAGGGCAGGCGGATCCCGCGGCCTGAGTACATCGACCAGGTGGATGTGGCGCTGGAGGCGGGCGGGTTACTGAAGGTGATGAAGGAGGAGGTGGCGCGGGCGAAGTATCCCGCGTTCTTCGAGGACTTCGCGGCCCTGGAGAAGGAGGCTGTGGAACTGCAGGCGTACGACTCGCAAGTGATCAACGGTCTGCTTCAAACGGAGGAGTACGCGCGAGCAGTCTTGGCCGCCCGCCGTCCACCCGTACATGAGGACACCATCCAGCAGCGAGTGGCCGCCCGACTGGACCGGCAGGCGATCTTCGACCGCCAGCCTCCGCCGATGCTGAGCTTCGTGCTGGAAGAGACCGTGCTGCGACGACCGGTCGGCGGAAGGGACGTGCTTCGCGCCCAGTTGGAACACCTACTTGAGATCGGGCGACGGCCGAACGTCGAGATCCAGGTGATGCCGACGGACCGTGACGAGCACGCGGGTCTGGCGGGCCCGCTGCACTTGATTGAGACGGAGGACCAGCGCAGGATTGCCTACGTGGAGGTGCAGGGCACCAGCCAACTGATCATGGACCGGAAAACGGTCCGTGAGATCGAAGTTCGGTATGGCATCATCCGGGCGCAGGCGCTGACGCCTCGCGAATCACTCGACTTCATCGAGAAGGTCCTGGGAGAGCTATGAGCATGCTGGCTTGGTTCAAGAGCAGCTACAGCGACGGGGAGGGCGGTGCCTGCGTCGAGGTCGCCCTCGACTGGCGCAAGTCGTCCTACAGCGACAGCGAGGGCGGTGCCTGCGTCGAGGTGGCCGCCACCCCCGCCGCCGTTCACGTCCGTGACTCCAAGGACCCCGACGGCCCCGTGCTCACCTTCTCCGCCGACGCCTGGCAGGCGTTCACCGACTTCGCCCGCGGGCTCGGCGCAGGGCGGTAGCGGCCAGGTGCCGTGCCGTATAGGCGCTGCCGTAGGCCGTCGCGCGGGAGCGTAGGCCCAGGTCGCGGAGCATCCCGCGCGGGTGGGTCCGTTCCGTCAACTCCGTGAAGATCGCCTCGTGGCGGGCGGCGATCCGGGACGGGGCGAAGCGTTCGGAGGCGATGAGGGCCGCGGCTCCCATGCGGCGGCGCAGGTCGTCGTCCTGGATCAGCTCAAGGAGCGCGTCCGCCACGGCGTTCGCGTCGCCGACCGGTACCAGGCGGCCGTCCACGCCGTCCTCGATGATCTCGCCCGGCCCGTGCGGGCAGTCCGTGGAGACGACCGGCAGCGCGCAGCGCATCGCTTCCACGATCGTCATGCCGAACGACTCCTTGCTCGATGTCACCACCGCGATGGAGCTTTTGACCCACTCCCTCTCCAGGGACTTCGCGTTGCCCATCAGGAAGACGTGCTCCGTGAGCCGGAGATCCGCGATCTGCGCCCGCAGGGCGTCGCGCTCGTTGCCCGTTCGGTCGCCGCTGCCGTAGATCCGTAACGTCCAGTCGGGGCGTGCGGTGACGACCTTGGCGAACGCGTCGATCAGGAGGTCGTAGCGCTTCACCCGGGTCAGTCGGCCGGCGGCGACGACGACTTTCGCGGTGCCGTCGGAGGGGGCGACGGCCGGTGTCGGCACGCTGTTGGGGACGGCCTCGATGCGGACGCCGGGGAGGTGCAGGCGGGTGCGGTAGGCGTGGGCGTCGGCTTCGGTGACGGTGGTGACCGCGTCGAGGAGGCCGTAGCGGATGCCGAGTTCGCGACGCAGGCGCCCGCCGTGGCCGTCGAGCGTGAGGTGTTCCTGGGCGACGCGGACGGGGCCGCGGCGGGTCTGGCGGGCGATGTGGACGTTGAGCCCGGGGCGGGTGCCGACGACGACGTCGGCGTCCACGGAGCGCAGGTAGGCGCCGATGCGGTCGTCTGTGAGCTTGCTGTACTGCTGGTGTCTGCCGTCCCCGCGCGGGAAGACGCGGGCGGGTTTTCGGTGGTCCGGCAGGTCGCCCGCGTAGTCCGGGCTCGTTCGACGCAGGTCGACGAGCGTGCGGATGGGGATGCCCCGCGGGGCTTCCATCATCGGCTCGTCGCGGTGCCGGAAGACGGAGACGAGTTCTACGTCGTGGCGCTCCGCGAGGGCCTGGGCGAGGTTGAAGGTCGTACGGATGGTTCCCCCGATTCCGTACGTATTGTGCAGCAGGAACGAAATGCGCATGCGTGGTCCGTGCCCCCCAGAAGTAGTCGAACAGGACTCTAGTTGTTCGCCGCAGTCGCGCCTTCTGTTCTTCCGGTGGCGGGAGGGGCGCGTGGGACGTAGCGTCGGATGGGGGACTACGGCATCGGAGGAGTACGAAGATGCTGGAGAACACCGCGCGCAACAAGCGCTGGATCGCCGGATCCGTCCTCGTCCTCGCCGGTGTGGTGGGCGTGGTCTGGAGTGTCTGGCGGCCCTGGTACAACGGCCGGGACGGTCGGTTCTACGGGCTGGGCAGCGTCTTCGACGGGATCTCGGGGACCCGGGCGCAGCTCTTCGGCTCGATCTTCCTGCCTTTCGCGGTCGCCGCGCTGGTGGCCGTCTACGGGACCTTGACGCGCTCGCGCCGCCTCGTCATCCTCGCCGCGCTGCTGGTGCTCTTCATCACGGCGCTGTGGATGCTCCGGCAGAGCCAGGCGGTCGGCGGGCTGAAGGTCAACACCGACGGTACGGGGCTGGACGTCGGGACGGCGAACGCCGTGATCGGCGCCGCGCTGATGCTGGTCGGCGTGGGCGTCTGGGGCAAGCAGCAGCGCCGCCCCCTCACCCCGCCCGCGGAAGAACCCGCGCCGCAGCCGCACCTCCGCTCCGTCTCCACCACCGGGAAGCCGGGCGAGCCCGGTCGGTCCCGGCGGCCCGGTGAGGCGGAAGCTCCCGAGGAGCGGCCCCAGGAGCCGCCGCGCGCCGCGTAGCCCGGGTTCACCCGGACCGGTGTGCTTCAGGTGCAGCCGTGGTTCGATGAGGTCCGGCATGGCTGAGCATGCCTCGGTCGAGGATGTGACGTGTTGGACAAGGACCGGGCCGAGCCGGTGGCGATGGTGCCCTCATTGCAGCAGCAGGTCCAAGGCGTCCTCGACGAACTCGTCGATTCCGGCGCCGAAACCGGCTTGCAGGTCGCCGTTCACCACCGGGGTGCTCTCGTCGTCGACGCCGTCGCCGGTGTCGCCGACAGCCAAACCGGGCGCGGGGTGACCCCGGAGACTCCGTTCTTCAGCTTCTCCGCCGGCAAGGTCATGACGTCGCTGATCGCTCACCTGCTCGTCAGGACCGGTGCCGTCGGATACGACACGCCGGTGGCCGACGTGTGGCCGGAGTTCGGTGCCCGCGGGAAGGGGACCGCGACTCTTCGGCACGTGCTGACACACTCGGCCGGCGTGCCGGCGATGCCCCGGAGCATCGGCCCCGCCGACCTGGCCGACTGGTCGCGGGTCTGCGCCGCGATCGCCGGCTCCGAACCGCGGTGGCCATCCGGGACCGCGACGGGGTACCACTCCTTCACCTACGGCTTCCTCGTCGGCGAGGTCGCACGCAGGGCCACGGGCAAACCCATGGGACAGCTTCTGGACGAGTGGGTCGCCGCACCCCTGGGCATCGACGGTGACCTGTACTTCGGTGTCCCCGGAACCGACCTGGCCCGGCTGGCGCGACTCGAAGACGCCTCCCCGCCACCGGTGGCCCGGCCCGACGGCGACGACGATGCCGTTCTCGCGCCGTGGGAACTGCAACCGACCGCGGCCATGGGCAACAGCCACGAGATCCTGCAAGCGGACATCCCGTCGGTCGGTACCTTCACCGCGCGGGGCATCGCCGCCATGAACGCCGCGGTCCTCGACGGCCGGCTCATCGGCGCAGACCAGCTCGCGGAGTTGACGGCGGTCGCCTTCGAGGGCACGGACCAGGTCTTCGGCAACGACGCGCGCCTGGCCCTGGGCTATCCGCTCGGCCGCATCGGTACCCGGCCGGACGAGACGCCCACCACGTTCGGCTGGGTCGGTGGCGGCGGCAGCTACGTGTATGCCGACACCGCCACCGGTACGTCCTTCGCCATGACCAAGACCCGCCTCACTCCCCACGTCGACACCGCACGGCGACTGGCGGACATCACCGCGGCCGGGACCGGGCAGGCGCACCCGGTCACCTGACCAACCCGTCAAAGAGACAGCCCCGGCAGCCGTGCGCCAAGAGGGGATACTGGCCCCGAACCGCATGCACGACTGAGGGGTACGGCACGTGACCGTCGACAACCGGGTGGGACCGCCGCGGCTGGGCAGCGAGCGCGACACGCTGCGGGCCTCTCTCGACTACCACCGCGCCACTCTCGCCATGAAGTGCGAGGGGCTGAGCGACGAGGAACTGCGGCGGAATTCGATGCCGCCGTCCACGCTCTCGCTGCTCGGTCTGGTGCGGCACATGGCGGAGGTGGAACGGGCCTGGTTCCGGCGCGTGTTCGAGGACCACGACGCGCCCATGGTCTGGTCCGACCGGATCGACTTCCAGGCGGCGTACGACGCGAGCGGGTCGACCAGGGCCGAGGCGTTCGGCGCCTGGGAGGCGGAGGTCGAGCGGTCGCGCCGGATCGAGCGGGAGGCGGAGTCGCTGGACCTGGCCGGGTACCAGCCGCGGTGGGACGAGGAGGTGTCGCTGCGGATGGTGATGGTGCACGTGCTCCTGGAGTACGGGCGGCACAACGGGCACGCGGACTTCCTGCGCGAGGGCATCGACGGGACCGTGGGCGCCTGAACCCCGCGGGCGCCGGAAGCCGTAGGACGAGGGGCCCGGCTCGCCGCCGGGCCCCCGCCTCTCGTGCTACGCCTTCACGTCGGCCGGGTGGAAGTTGATCCGCTCCCTCACGACCGGATAGCCGGCCTTCGCGAAGTTCGCCGCCATGGGGAAGTTCCCCCGGTCCGTCGCGGCGCTGATGAACTCCGCGCCCCGCTCCACGAGGAAGTGGGTGCACTCCGTGAGGAGGTCGTAGGAGTAACCGTGGCCGCGCTGTTCGGGGACGACGCCGATGAAGCCGACGATCGGGCCCGAGGGGTTGTGGGCGGGGATGTGGATGCCCGCCAGCTCGCCGTCCGGCGTGTACGCGGTCTGCCACCACTCCCGCGGGGAGGGGCACCAGTGGAAGAAGTCCAGTTCTTCCCTGGCCGCCTGGTCCAGGCCGCCTTCCTCGATCGCCTTGAGCGCGTGGGCGTCCAGGGTGACGGAGTGGATACGGCGCAGGGCGTCGAAGAACACGCTGTCGTCGGGCTCGGCCCTGAAGCGCAGCCGGCCGGGGCGCTCGGGGACGCCGTGGTCGGGAGTCCAGCGGTAGAGGAACCGCTCGACGAGGAGTTCGTACCCGGCTGCGCGGGCGGCGGTGAAGCGGACGTCGGCGGCGGCGCGCAGGGCGGGGTCGCCGCGCCAGTCGCCGGGCAGGTTGATTTCGAGTTCGACCCGCCAGGGCACGGAGCGCAGGAGCTGGACTCCCGCTTCCTCCTCACCTTCCGCCACGTCGAACCAGTTGATGCTGAGGGGCTCCGCGTCGTCGGGGCCGCCCCACCAGGCACCGCGGGCGACGACCCGGCCGTCGCGCAGGGCGACGCGCTTCCACTCCGTACGGAAGGTGGTGCGGCGGTGGCCTTCGCGGGCGCCGAGGGGGTCGGGCAGGGCGTCGAAGAGATGGGCGTCGCTCTCGGTGAGCGCACGGATGATGACCGGACCGGTCATGGATTCCTCCGGGACAACGGCTTTGCGGCGCGCTCCCGGTCAGGACTGATGAACCACGCCGGACTGCGGACGAGGGGAGCGCTGGGTAAGGGTGAACTTCACGGCACTCGCCTCCTTCCGACCGTCTCAGGGCGTGCCGCCACACCGTAGATGATCGACCGCGGAGCCGTCCACGGATTTACGGCCCGCGGAAATCCCTTGAGGGCGCCGCCCCGCGCCCGTACGGTGCCGGGACCGAGTCCCCGAGGCAAGGGCGTGCCGTTGTACACCGTGTGAGACCTCCCAGGCGCTGATTGGCCGCGCGTCGTGCGCCGCTTCGTGCGGGCGCCGTCGCGCTGCTTTTTGCTGCGGTTCTCTCACACGGATACCGGTGTACTTCTGTGCTCACAGACTGGTTGGTCATGCCCACCTGCCTGCCGCTTCGCGGCCCGTATCCCGGTCCGCCCGGTGCGGCTGATCGCCGACGGCCGCGCCCTCACGCGGGCCGAGGCGGAACGCCTGATCGGCGAGGGGAGGCTCATCTCGGCGGTCCGCCTCAACACCAGACAGACCGGCGACTTCACCTTCACCCTCAAACGCTGACCCCGCCCGCGGGAACCGGCGTGCGCGGGTTCAGTCGCGCGGCCCCGGGCCCCGGCCCGGCCACAGCCTCATCGACCGCGGGGTCGGAGTGCTGCGGCCGGCCGGGGACCCGTCCCGGGGTGTGCTACGCGACGGCCGTGGCTTCCAGTTCGACCAGGAGGGTGGGGATCGCCAGGCGGGTGACGCCGAGCATCGTCGTCGCCGGGGCCGTCTTCGCCGCCGCGAGGCGGGCGGCCAGTTCGCCGTAGTGCGGGAAGAGGGCGTCGACGTCGGTGGTGTAGACGTTGAGGCGGACGAGGTTGTCCAGGGACATGTCCGCCCCGGCGAGGACCGCCTCCAGGTTGTCGAGGCTGAGGGTGAGCTGTGCGGCCATGTCGCCCTCGTGCTGCGGACGGCCCTCGGGGCTCATGGCGGTCTGGCCGGAGACGAAGAGGGTGCGGGTGTGGCCCGAGACCAGTTCGCCCTGGTTGAAGCCCATCTCCATCGACCAGGTGACCGGGTTTATCGCTGTACGTTCCATGGGCGTCAGCCTGGCAACGAATGACGACATCCTGTGTCGTATATCCTGCTAGATTTTTTCGTATGCGCGCCGATCGCCTGGTCTCGCTGGTCCTGCTGCTCCGCCAGCGCGGCCGGCTCTCCGCGGCCACGCTCGCGCGCGAGCTGGAGGTCTCCACCCGCACCGTGCTGCGCGACATCGAGGCCCTGTCCGCGGCCGGCGTGCCGGTGCACTCCGAGCGCGGCCGGCACGGCGGGTTCGCGCTGCTGCCCGGGTTCCGTACGGAGCTGACCGGGCTCAACCACGACGAGGCCCTGGCCCTCCTCATCGCCGGATCGCGGCGCGGCGCACAGGCGTTCGGGCTCGGCTCGGCGCTCGCGTCGGCGATGCTCAAGGTGGTCGACGCGCTGCCGCCCGGCTACCGCGACACCGCCGCGGGGGTCGCGGAACGGCTCCTCGTCGACCCCGAGACCGACCTCCTCGCCCGCCCGCTCACCGCCGACGAGGTACCGGACGACGTGCTGGCCGCCATCCGCGGCGCCGTGTTCGCCGGCCGGAAGCTGCGGATCCGCTACGCCCCCGAGGGGCGGGCCGCGGCGTGGCGCACGGTCGACCCGATCGGCCTGGTGACCGTACGGGACAAGGGCTACCTGCTCGCCGCCCGCGACGGCGCCGACCGCACCTACCGCCTCTCGCGGGTCCGCGCCGCGGAGGAACTCCCCGAACCCGCGCAGCGCCCCGAGCGCGTCGACCTCGACCGGGTGTGGCAGGAGCGGAGCGCCCGGTTCCGCAGCGGCGGGGACCAGGTCGCCGTGGCGGTACGGATCACGCCCCGGCGCCGCGAGGAGCTGGTGGGCACCGCGCTCGCCGTACTCGCCGAGGACGTGGAGCCGGACGGGCGGCTGCGGCTGGAGGCAGCGTTCCAGGACGCGCGGCACGCCGAGTGGGCGGTGTGGCAACTCGCGACGGACGCCGAGGCGTTGACCCCCGAGTGGCTGCGTACGGCCCTGCGCGACCGCGCCGCGGCCCTCGCCGCCCGCTACGCGTCGCCGTCCTGAACCCGGGCCGCCGCCGCCAGGCCGCGCCCTCTGATGCCGTTCGGTGACAGAACCGGCACCCGGCACGCACGTCCGGACCCCATAATGCCTTTGACTTCACGCCCGGTTGACTACGGGCCGACCACGGGGGAACTCCATGCACCGCACCATCGCGTCCACCGCCGCAGCCGTCGCACTCGCCACCGTCCTCACGGCGTGCGGGGGTTCCGACCTCTCCGTCGGGGACGGCGGCGACGTCGAATCCACCCAGGGCCCGGACGCCGCCGCCGACGCCGGCGCCGTGCCGTCCGCCGAGCAGACGCCCGACGTCGCGCCCAGCAGCTCGGAGCCGTTCGGCGCCAAGGTCGGCGACACCCTCTCGCTGGAGGGCGCGGCCGGCCTGGGCGGCTCGGGGCGCGTACAGAGCGACACCACGCTGAACGCGTACGAGGACGACGCGGAACCGGCGATGCCCATCTTCGGGGCGGGCCCCGGGCAGCGCCTGGTCGCGGCGGAGTTCACGATCCTCAGCACCGGCGACACCGTCTACGACGACCCCGGCAACATCGGGGCGCAGGTCGTCGACGCCGACGGGAACGCCTACGCCGCCAAGCCCGGCGACCCCACCGCGGGGACGTCCCTGCCCATCAACATCTACCTTCCGCCGGGCGAGGAGGCCACCGGCTGGATGATCTTCGACGTGCCGGAGGACGCGGAGATCACGAGCGTGACGTACCAGATGGACCCTCTTCTGCAGCCCGACGACAAGCAGAACAGGGGCACCTGGACGCTCCTCGACTGAGGCGGTCCGCTACGGCGGCGGGGTCAGGCTGATCGTGAACTCCTGCTCTGCCCCGTCCGAGCACCGCGTCTGGGCCATCTCGGCGCCGGGAGCGGTGTCCTCCTCGCGCGGCGCCAGACACGCGCCGGTGTCCGGGCGGATACGGAAGCGCCTCTCCTCGCCCTCGCCGGCCGCTTCGAGGCGGAAGCGCTGCGCCGGGTCGTCGTCGGCGCACGCCTCGCGCGGTTCGAGCAACCCCCGGCCGGGGCCCTCGCGCATCGCGGTCAGGCAGCCGATGCCGTGCTCCGGGTGGTGCCACTGGATCTGTACGGCGCCCTCGCCGACCGGTTCGAGGTAGACCCGCGGCAGGGCCGCCTCCGCGCAGGGCTGCTGGGCCGCGACCGCCGTGCGGTAGCGGCCCGTACGGTCCGTACCCTCCGTGACGCACAGTTCGGGACTGCGGGCCGGGCGGATCTCCGCCCAACTGCCCACGGCCTTGAGACCGAGCCCGGGCACCGCGGGGTTGCCGACCGCCGCGCGCGGCTCGCCGGGACCGGAGTCATCCGGCAGCAGCGCCTGTACGCCCAGCGCGCCCCCGGCGCCGATCGCCACCGCCGCCAGCAGCGCGGCGGCCCACCGCCACCGCGGGACGGGCCCGGACGCGGGCGGCGGTGGCTCGCCGCCCTCGTCCTTCTCGGGTGGCGGCGGCGCGTGTTCGTGGGTCGCGATGCGGCGGCGCGCCTCCAGCCACGGGCCGACGTCCTGTTCCGCCAGGCCGCACGCGCGGGTGAAGGCGTCGACGAAGCGCTCGCGGGGGAGCGTGGTCCGGCCGAGGGTGGTGGCGATGGTGCTGGCCGGGAGGGAGTCGGCGTGCGTGCCGGCCTTGGCCTCCAGCTCGCGGTACGTCAGCCCGGACCAGGTGCGCAACTCCCGCAGCGCGGCGAGGTACTCGGCGCGGGTACGAAGCTGCCCCGGCCGGGGCGCCCGCGGGGGCTCCGGCTGCACCGGCCGCGGCCCTGGCAAGCCGTCCTCCTCGTGGATCACGACCCCAGCATGGCGGCGCGGGCGGTCGCCCGCGACCATGAAATCGGCCTTGTTCGCGGGGCGTTCGCGCCCGTTCGGAACAGGTGAGCCCTGTTCCGAACGGACGCGAACGCCGATCCGCCTTGTCAGGTCCGCGCCGCGGCGCACATTCTCGGTCCCAGTCGCCGCAACCGCTCGGCGGCGGGGCCGGATACGGGGGCCGGCCGCGTTACGCCGGGCGCACGGCGAGCCGGTCCCGGCCCCGGGACCGGCACGGGCCGGGGCCGTCGCGGGGGAGCCGGCCCCGGCCTCGGCCCTGGCCCCGGCGCAGGCGGTGAGCGCCGTCAGGGGCCCCGCGCGGGGGGCGGGGCCCCGGTCGGTACCCGGAACGCCTCGGGCTCTGCGGCCTGTCAGCGGGCGTACGTCTCGTCGGCGGCCCTCACGGGCCGTCGGCGCGGGGGCGGGTGAAGGCGTGGAGGACGTCGATCTCGGTGAAGCCCGCGCGGTCGTAGAGCGCGGCCGCGGCCGTACGGTCCCGGATGTCCTGGGCCGTGGCGTCGGTGTCGTCGTCGTCCAGCAGCAGGATGACCTGCCTCGCCCGCAGGTCGTCCGTCAGCGTGGCGAGCGCGGAGCCGAGGAGGCGGCGGGCGAGGCCGCGGCCGCGGGCGTGCTCCTCGACGCCGATCCACCACAGGGCGCCGTAGCCGCCGTGGCCGCCGACGAGGGCTTCGGCGACGACGGCGTCGCCCCGCGCGTCCCGTACGGTCAACTGCCGCTTCCGCGGGTCGTCGTCGGGGCTGGGGCCCACGAGGAGGCCCGGGACGCGGGGGAGTTCGGGGGCGGGGAGCCCGCGGCGGAGGTAGCGCCAGCGGCGGTGGTCGGCGAAGCCGGCGCCGACGAGGGCGGCGCGGGTGGCGGGCCGGTGGCGTACGGGCAGGCACTCCAGGCCCAGGGTGAGGGCGGAGGTGATGTGGAAGGCGTCGACGGCGCGGGGCGCGAGGGCGGCGACGGCGTGGTCGGCCAGCGCGCGGGCGACGGGGGCCCGTTCGCGGCAGTGGCCCCAGAGGATCAGCCCGGTGTCGTCGTGGGGGCGCAGCGCGTACGACACGACGCCGTGTACGCCGCCGCCGGGGCTCTCGGCGACGGCGGTGACGGGCGGGTCCAGCTCGGCCCACCAGTCGGCGTCGGCGCGCGACCGCCCGGCGAGGGCATCGGCGAGCATGGCGTGGGTGGCAGTCGGCTGCCCGGGGAGCCGGTCGGCGTTGACGAGTTCGAGGACGGCGGGCCCGTCTGCGGGCGCGTAGGGCCGGACGGTGAGGCGGGCGGGGGAGGGCGGGGCGAGGGGGCGACGACGCATCTACCGGGCCTGCCGGTCGCCGCCGCGGGCAGGGGCGGGGACGGGCCAGCGGTGGGTCGGCCCCCCGGCGGTCGGCGCACGGTCGGCGAGCGGGCCGGGGCGCTGCTCACCGGAGGCCGCCGCGGCGGGCAGTGCGCCGGGGGGCCGGCCTTCGGCGGGCCGCCGAGCGGGGGTGGCCCGCGGGCGGGGGTGCTCCTCGCCGGGGGCAGGCGCGCCGGAGGCTCGCGCGGCGGCGGCCTGCGGGCCGGGGTCGCGCTCGTCGGCGTCCTGGCCGGCGGCAGCCTGCTCGTCGACGGCCCGGCCGTCGACGACCCGGCCGACGGGCGCTTCCGCACCGGCGGCCCGCGCCGCGGCGACCCGCTCCCGGCCCCAGTCCGCCAGCGGCACCAGCGCGGCGTTCAGCCGGGCACCGGAGGCCGTCAGGGAGTACTCGACGCGGGGCGGCACCTCCTCGTACGACACCCGCCGGACGATCCCGTCCGCCTCCATCTCGCGCAGGTGCGAGGCGAGGACCTTCTCCGTGACGCCGGGCAGCAGGCGGCGGAGTTCGCCGAAGCGGCGGGCGGGGCGGTCGTCGAGCGCCCAGAGGATCAGCACCTTCCACTTGCCGCCGATGATCTCCATCGCGGCGTCGATGCCGCAGACGTGGCCGTCGGGCGCACCGGGCCGGTTCAGCGTGGTCATGCTCTCCCCTCCTACTTCCGCACCCACGGACCCCCGCCGAGGTGCTCGCTCACCCCAGGGTAACCACCCACTCCGAAGTGCGTACTTGATCCTTTACGGGCCTGTGACCAGCCTTGTCGTCATGACACCGCACACTGTTGACAAGACCCCCGTGACCCTCCTCGGCCTCGGCGCGATGGGCACCGCGCTGGCCCGCACCTGGCTCGCCGCCGGCCACCCGACGACCGTCTGGAACCGCACCCCCGCCCGCGCCGAAGCACTCGCCGCCGAGGGCGCCCGCAGGGCGGACGGCCCGGCGGCGGCGGTCGAGGCGAGCACCCTCGTCGTCGTCTGCCTGCTGGACGACGTGTCGGTCGGCGAGGTCCTGGCCGGCACGGACCTCGCCGGCAAGGACGTGGTCAACCTGACCACCTCGACCCCCGCCCAGGCCCGTACGCGCGCGGCGTGGGCGGCCGACCGGGGCGCGCGCTACCTGGATGGCGGGATCATGGCCGTACCGCCGATGATCGGCGTCCCGGAGACCGGCGGCTACGTGCTCTACAGCGGCCCGCGCGACGTCTTCGACCACCACCGCGACACCCTGGCGGTCCCGGCCGGCGCCACCTACGTCGGCGAGGACCCGGGCTTCGCGGCGCTGCACGACGTGGCGCTGCTGAGCGCCATGTACGGCATGCACGCGGGCTCCGCCCACGCCTTCGCCCTGCTCCGGCGCGAAGCCGTCGACCCGGTGGACTTCGCCCCGCTGCTGGCCGGCTGGCTCACGGCGATGGCCCAGTCGGTCCACCAGACCGCCGCCCAGCTCCGCGACGGCGACTACACGGAGGGCGTCGTCTCCAACCTCGCCATGCAGGTGGCCGGCACGCCCACGTTCCTCGACACGGCCCGCCAGCAGGGCGTGAGCCCCGAACTCCTGACCCCGTACTTCGAACTGATGCGCCGCCGCCTCACGGAAGGCAAGGCCGACGAGGGCCTGACCGGCCTGGTCGATCTCCTCCTGCGCTGAGGCCGCCCCGCCCGCGGGAGTCAGCGCCGGGCGGTGCCCTTTCCGGCGTCGAGGGCGTAGACGCAGCGGTCTTTACTACAGGCGTAGACGACGCCGTTGGCGACGACGGGGGAGCCGGTGATCTCGCCGTCGGTGGCGAGTTTCCAGCGGAGTTGGCCGCCGACGGCGTCGACGGCGTAGATGCAGTGGTCCGCGGAGCCGAAGTGGACGCGGCCGTCGGCGGCGACGGGGGCGCCGATGAGGTCGCCGCGGGTGGCGAAGCGCCACATCGGGGTGCCGGCGACGGCGTCGAGGGTGTAGAGGGCGGCGCCGCTGCCGACGTGGACGTGGTTGTCGGCGACGAGGACGGGTTCGATGGACTGGCGGGCCTCGGTGGCGATGCGCCAGCGTTCGCGGCCGTCGGCGGCGTCGAGGGCGTAGACGGTGCCGAGGTGGTCGGCGACGAAGACGCCGCCGCCGGTCAGCGCCGCGCCCGGGGCGTACGCGGGCGGGCTGAGGATCACCGCGGGGGCCTCGAACGTCCAGCGCAGCGTGCCGTACGCGGCGTCCAGGGCGAGGACCCGCTTGCCGGCGGCGGCGAAGACCGTGGGTCCTGCGGCCACGTCGTCGGCGGGGTGCAGCCGCACCGGGACGCCGCCGCAGGCGGCGGCGTCGCCGATGGGGTAGGACCAGCGTTCGGCGCCGGAGCGGGTGTCCAGGGCGCGCAGCCGGCCGTCGCCCCAGACGTAGACCGTGCCGTCGTGGGCCAGCGGCCCGGCTTCCTGGGTCTCGAACCCCGTCTGGGCGCCGCTGTGTTCCCACAGCGGCTCGCCGGTGGCGGCGTGCCGGGCCTGGAGGCCGCCGCCGCGGGTGCCGGTGACGACGGTGCCGGCGGCGACCTGGAGCGAGTACACCCAGCCGCCGGTGCCGTGGCGCCAGCGCTCGCGGCCGTCGGCGGCGTCCAGGGCGTACAGGCTGGGGCCGTCCGAGGCGTGGATCAGGCCCTCGGACAGCGCCATGGACCAGGCGACCTCGCGGGTCTTGAACTGCCGCCTGCCGCTGGTCACATCCAGGGCGTGGACCTCGAAGGAGGTGACGTAGAGCAGGTTTCCGGAGACGACGGGCTTGCCCCACACGTCGTTGGACATCCGGAACCGCCACGGCCGCCACCGCGCCGGCTCCTGCGGCGGCGCCTCGGCCGGGGGCGTGGGTGCGGTGGTGGGCGGGGAGCCGGCGGGCGGGTGGCCGCCGGAGTGCGCGGCGGGCGCCTGCTGGGTGCCGGGCGCCGCGGCCGAGCCGCGGGGCCGGGCCCAGCCCAGGTCGAGCCCGCCGTCCGCGGCGGCGCGGGCGCGGGCCGCGCGGGCGTCCACGACGCGGGGTCCGGGGCCGATGGGCACGGGGGCGCCGGCCAACTGGACGTCGGCGCCGGGGGCCTGCGGCGGCGCGGCGGCGGACGCGGGGGCCGGCTGCGGGGGCACGCGCTCCGGCGGCGCCGCGGGGGGTGCGGCCGCGGCGCCGCCGGGCGCAGCATGGGCGGGCCCCGCGCCGCCGGGGCCGTGGGCGGGTCCTGACCCGGGTGGCCCGGCGTGCCGCCCGGGGGCGGAGTGCGGTGCGGAGTGCGGTGCCGGCTGGGGTACGGAGTGGGGCGCCGACTGCGGTACGCCCCCCGCCCCCGGACCCGCCGACGGCGGGTGCGCGGGCCGCGGCGGCATCGACCGGCGCGAGGCGGAGGACCCCCGCGACCCTCCGTGCCGCCCCGAAGAACCCCCGTGCGCCCCGGCCCCGCCCAGCGTGGCCGCGGCTCCCCGGCGCGTCTCGATCATCCGGATCGCCGTACGCGGTAGCCACGCCGACGCCGTACCGCTGTCGTCACCCGCGGCGCCGAACAGGTGCGGCGCCAGGTCGGACTGCAGCGCCTCCGGCGAGGGCCGTTGGTCGGCGGTCATCTGCATGCACGCCTCGATGAGCGGCCGCAGCTCACCCGGCAGCCCCTCCAGGTCGGGCCCCTCGCGCAGCAGCATGAACACGGTCTCGACGGGGTTCGCGCCGTGGAACGGCGCGTGGCCCGTAGCGGCGAAGACGAGGGTGGAGCCGAGTGAGAAGACGTCGCTGGCACCCGTCACGCTGCGCGAGTCGCGCGCCTGTTCCGGCGACATGTACGCGGGCGTGCCGACGGCGACGTTGGTCATGGTCAGCCGGGTGTTGGAGACCCCGGACGCGATACCGAAGTCGATCACGCGCGGCCCGTCCTCCAGGACCAGCACGTTGGACGGCTTGAGGTCGCGGTGGACGAGCCCGGCGCCGTGGATGGACTGCAGCGCCTCCGCGACGCCCGCGGCGATCCACCGCACGGCCTTCGGCGGCAGCGGACCGCAGTCGTTGACCATCTCCTCCAGCGAGGGCGCGGGCATGTACGCGGTGGCGAGCCACGGCACGGCGGCGCGCGGGTCGGCGTCGACGACGGGGGCGGTGTAGAAGCCGCTGACGGCCCGGGCGGCCTCGACCTCGCGGGTGAAGCGCACGCGGAAGAGCTGGTCCTCGGCGAGCTCGGTGCGGACAGTCTTGATCGCTACGCGGCGGCCGGAGGCCGACCGCGCGAGATAGACGAGACCCATCCCGCCGGCGCCCAGCCTGCCGAGCACCTCGAAAGGACCGATCCGCCTCGGGTCGTGCTGCGCAAGCTGCTCGACCACGTAACCATCCACCTCCCCGTGGGGGGCTCCCGGAACCGGGCCCCCCTGCAGCCTCTCACCGCAGGCGTACGGCCGTCAGTCCCGAAAGTACGCCTGCCGATTCTCCACTCCGGAACGCGCCGGGGCTAACCCGGGGGGCGGCTCCGGACACCGCCGCCCCTGGAACCGCCGGGTCCGGTGGAGCCCCGCGGGCCGCGCGGCGCGCGGGGCGCGGGACAGCACCGGGTCAGGTCCCGTCGGCGCTGGTCGCGGGGGCGGAGGGCGGCTCCGCTGCGCGCGCGCCGGAGGCGGTGCCGCCGGCCCCGGCCGACCCGCTCCGCGGCGGCTCGCCGTCCCCGGTGGCGGCGGGCGGGCCCTGTGCCGCCTCGCCCTGTGCCGCCTCGGCTCCCGCCGGTTCGTCGTCCCCGGCCGCCGCCCCGTCCATCACCGCGAACGCCGCCCCCTGGTTGTCCACCACCACCGCGAACGTCGCGCCCGGGATCTCCTGCCGGTCCACGAGCACCCGCCCGCCCCCGCGCCGTACCGTCCGCAGCGCGTCGCCGACGTCGCCCACCCGGAAGTAGACGAGGAAGTGCGGCGGCATCTCCCGCGGCAGCACGTCTCCGACCATCGCCCGGCCCGCCACCTGCCGGCCGGACTCCGGCAGCGCCCACGCCTTGAAGTCGCCCGCGTCGAACGGGGGTGCCTGCAACTCGTAGCCGAAAACCGCCGGGTAGAAGGCGTCGGCCGCGTCCGCGTTCCGTACGTAGACCTCGGTCCAGCAGAAGGAGCCCGGCACGTCGGTCACGCCGAAGCCCGGCCGCTCGCCCGCCTGCCAGACGGAGAACACCGCGCCGTCCGGGTCCGCGACCGTCGCCGAGCGGCCGGCGTCCGAGGCCGCCACCGGCTCGGTGAGCACGGTCCCGCCGGCCCGCCGGACCTTCTCCACGGTGCCGGCGAGGTCGGGGGTGGCCAGGTGGATGCCCCAGGCGGTGGGCATCCGGCCGTCGCGCTTGGCGACGAGCGCGGCGATCGGCCTGCCGTCGAGGTACGCCCGGGAGTGCCGGGGGAAGCCGGGGCCGGCGTCCGTACCCGCGCCGCCCTCCGTGAACGTCCAGCCGAACAGCTCACCGTAGAAGCGCTCACCGGCGCGCAGGTCGGGCAGTGTGGCGTCGGCCCAGCAGGGTGAGCCCTCGGCGAATACGGCCATGACCGTCGTCGTCCTTCCATGGGACCGTGAGGGGAAGTGGCGTGATGGGGGGACTGGCGGGACGGGGATCGCGCGATGGGTCGCATCGCCAACGTATCCGGTGCGGACATGGGCTCTTGCGAAAATACCCCGAACGTCGCGTCAATTCTGTTCGAGAGTGACAATTCGCGCACTTCCGACCGTGTGACCTCCCCGTTTGCCCTCGTCAGATCGCGGTTCGATCACGCGTCGGTAAGCTGACGGCATGACAGGTCAAGTTCGGACGGTCGACGGCCGTGTCGCCGGCCGGCGCGGCCAGGCGACCCGCACCAAGTTGCTCGAATGCCTCGGCGAGATGCTCGACTCCTCGCCGTACCGGGACGTGAAGGTGATCGACGTCGCCCGCAGGGCGGGCACCTCGCCGGCGACTTTCTACCAGTACTTCCCCGATGTCGAGGGCGCGGTACTGGAGCTGGCGGAGCAGATGGCCAAGGAGGGCGCCGGTCTGACCGGGCTCGTGGCGGGCCGTTCGTGGACGGGCAAGTCCGGGGCCCAGGCCGCGGAGGAGCTGGTCGACGGGTTCCTCGGGTTCTGGCGGCGGAACGAGGCGATCCTGCGGGTCGTCGACCTCGGGGCCGCCGAGGGCGACAAGCGGTTCTACAAGATCCGGATGAAGATCCTGAACTCCGTCACCAAGTCCCTCACCGAGTCGATCCGGGAGCTCCAGGCGAAGGGCAAGGCCGACGCGGCCGTGCACCCGGCGGCGGTGGCCGGGTCGCTGGTGGTGATGCTCGCCGGGGTGGCAGCGCACCAGAAGGCGTTCCAGACCTGGGGCGTGAAGCAGGCGGAGCTGAAGCCGTCGCTGGCGCTGCTGGTGCACCTCGGGGTGACGGGGCGGAAGCCGCCGAAGCAGGTGTGAGCGCGCAGCGTAGCGGCTGCTGAATCGTTAGTGCACGGAGCCGGGCAAGCCGCCGGACGGCCGCTCCGGCGGCGCTACGCTCACCCGCATGTCTCATGACCGTGTCCCATCAGATCGCGGGCGGCCGCCGGGCGGGCCGCAGCCGGGTGGCAGGCAGCCTGGTGGCCGGGACGAGCGTCCCGTGCTCGTCGTCGGCGGCGGCCCCGCCGGGCTCGCGACGGCGGCGGCGCTGCGGGCGGCCGGGGTCCGGGCCGTGGTCCTGGAGCGGGGCGCCCGGGTCGGCGACTCGTGGCGCCGGCACTACGACGGACTGCGGCTGCACACGCCGCGGGGGATGTCGGGGCTGCCGGGCACGCCGCTCCCGCGCCGGTACGGGCGGTGGGTGGGGCGGGACGAGCTCGCGCACTACCTGGAGGAGTATGCGGAGGGCCACGAGCTGGAGATCGTCCACAACGTGGAGGTGGCGCGGGTCGACCGCGCGGGCTCGGGTTCCGGGTCCGGGTCTGCGTCCGGGCCCGGGCCCGGGTCCGGTTCCGGGTCCGGGTCCGGGCCCGGATGGACGGTGGCCGCGACCGGGGGCCGCGTCCTCGACGGCCGCCGGGTCGTCGTCGCCACCGGGTACTGCCACACCCCGTACGTACCGGACTGGCCCGGCCGCGACACGTACCGCGGCGAACTCCTGCACGCCGCGCACTACCGCAACCCCGCCCCGTACGAGGGCAAGGACGTCCTCGTCGTCGGCGGCGGCAACACGGGCGCGGAGATAGCCGTGGAGCTGGCGGCCGGCGGCGCGCAGCGGGTGCGGCTGGCGGTACGGACGCTGCCGCACGTCGTCCGCAGACCGGCCGCCGGCTGGTGCGCGGCGGCGGGCCGGCGGCTGAGCGGCGCGCTGCCGGCCAGGACGGTGGACCGGCTGGCGGGCAGGGTCAGCCGGATCGGGGTCCCGGACCTCGGCGCGTACGGGCTGCCCCGCCCGGCGAGCGGCCTCTACACCCGGCTGCGGGAGGGGGCGGTCCCCGTCGTCGACACGGGCCTGGTCGCGGCGGTACGCGACCGCCGGGTGCTCCCGGTCCCGGCGGTGGCGGCGCTGGACGGCGACGGCGTCATCCTCGCGGACGGCGACCGCGCGGAACCTGACGTGGTGATCGCGGCGACGGGCTGGCGGCGAGGGCTGGAGGAACTGGTCGGCCACCTGGACGTGCTGGACGCCCGCGGCCTGCCGCGAGCGCGGCGGTGGCGGTCGCCGGAAGGGGCGCGGGGGCTGCACTTCGTGGGGTTCGCGGGGCCGGTGAGCGGAAGCCTGCGGGAGATCGGGGCGGAGGCGGGGGAGCTGGCGCGAGAGGTGGCGGGGGAGAGCTGAGACGGGGCGGCGGAGCGGGGCGCGGTCGCCGAAGTCAGGCGGGCCCGGCGGCAGTCAGGCCCCCGCCCGCCTCACAGCGGTCACCTCGAACCGGTCGCCGGAACAGGGCCGTCCACAAGAACGCCTCGCCGAAGTACGCCGAGTCCGCCCCCTCGTCCCGCATCCGCCGCAGCTCGACCTCCTCCCACCCCAGCGCGCCGAAGATCCACCGCAGCGACTGCGCCGTGTACGCCAGCCCGCCGTGCAGCCGCCCGTCCCCGTACAACTCGGCGTCGGGCAGCTCCGATCCCATCCCGCCGGCGCCGGCCGCGAAGCAGGCGAGGCCGAAGTGCCCGCCGGGGGCGACGTGCGCGCGGAGGAGGGCGAGGTAGCTGACGCGGCGGTGCGGGGGCAGGTGGTGGAAGCAGCCGGAGTCGTAGACGAGGTCGTACGGGCCGCCGCGCAGGGGGCGGGGCCGGTCGCGTACGGGACCGGGATCGGCGCGTACGGGATGGGGCTCGTCCCGTACGAGGTCGAAGGCGTCACCGCAGTGGAACCGCACCGCCACCCCCGCCTCCCGCGCCCGCTCCTCGCCCCACGCGATGGCGGTGGCGGAGAGGTCGACCGCCTCGACGCCGAAGCCGTGCCCGGCGAGGAAGACCGCGTTGCGCCCGGGGCCGCTGCCGAGGTCGAGGGCCCGGCCGGGGGTGACGAGGCCGCGGTCGAGGTACGCGGCGAGGTTCTCGTCGGGCTTGGCGGCGAAGAACGGGACCTCCCGCTCCCGGTCCGCGTAGAAGCCGTCCCACCAGCCGCCGCCCCGGTCGCTCCACCGGTCCGCGCCAGCCTCGAACATCCCGTCCATGAGCCGCAGTACGTCCTCCACGGACCGTACGTCCCGCTCCATGCGCGCGCCCCTTCCGCCCGAGGAGCCCGACCGTACGTGACCGCGTCCGGAAACGAGGACGGTGCCCGTCCGACGACTTCCCCTGATGGTCATCGGACGGGCACCGTGTGGGCCGCTCACCTCATCGGTGTAGAAAGCGGCCGACCGCTCGGCCCGGCTTTTCCCCCTGTTGCGGGCCTGAGAAGAGAATGGCAGGGGCCGATCAACGTTTGGTTAATGCCCACGTCAAGCTTTCGTTCAGCGCCTTCCGGGGCGTTCCCGGGCGTGGGGCGGGCGTGGCGTACGGGGCGCCGCCGCAAGGGAGTCGCGGGGACATTGGCGAGTAATCGCCAGCATTGCGCGGGGACGTCCGGATTCCTTGACCGGCGTCCGGCCGCCGGAATACTTTCGCGGCTGCCATGCCACTGCGAATCGGGGGGCTGGGAGGACTGACTGTCGTGGGCCAGAGGAGGACGAGCCTGTGCGAGGCCGCCACGCAAGGGCGTTTACGGGCTCCGGGGGACCCGGACGGCATCCCGCTTCTGACCGAGCGTGAGCGCCAGACGCTCTTCCTCGTCGGTACGGGCGCGGGGAACCGGCTGATCGCGCGCCGGCTGGGGATTTCGGAACGGACGGTACGGGCGCATCTCAGCAACGCCGTACGCAAGATCGGGGTCCGCTCGCGCGCGGAGGCGGCGGTCTTCGCGTTCGCCTACCTGGACCTCGTCGACATCCCGGCGGCCGCGGAACCGAGGTGAGGGGGGCCCGATGGCATCGAAGCCGCTGCGCCCGCCGCCGGACCACCCGGGCCTGACGCTCACCGTCTACCACGTCTCGCGGTCCGGCCGCCGCGGCCCCGCGAGCCGTACGCGCTACCGGCCCTCGGACGGGGACCCGGTGCCGCTGCCGGGGCGCTGGCCGCCGTGCCGCTGCGCGCGCTGCGGGAGCAGGGCGCGTAGCTGATACGGGACTTGAGGCACCGGACTGCGAAACCACCCGCCGTCCAGCAGCCGCCCGCCCGCCGATCAGCAGCCCCTTCAGCCCCCCTCCGCCGTACCGGCGAGGCACGCCCCGACGAGCCACCCCCGCCGTACCGCCTGTGCCCCGCCCTGGAACCTGCTCTCCGCGCCCAGGCACTCCAGCAGTTCCGCCACCCGCCTGCTGTACGTGCGCGGGGACATGTGCAGTTTTCGGCAGGCGACCGTGTCGGGCGTACCGCGTGACAACTCGGCCAGCACCGGCACCAGATGAGGCGGCGGCGGTGCGGGGAGCTGCCGCACGGGCCGCGGGTCGACCGGCTCGTCCGGGAACGCGCCGACGACGAGACGAAGACCGTGTGCGTGCGATTCTTTCCGGGGAGTCGAGTCGCTCATGCCGTCCAGCGAAACGGACGGCCATGGACATGCTGTGGACGGTGCGTCGGAGGCCGTCAATCCGCTGTCAATCGGCCCGGCCGGCTGTCGCAAACGGGCCGGTGGCGGGGGTGTCCCGGGTGCGGCAGACTGTGTGCGCGGGACTGGACAGGGGGTGGCGATGTCCGAGGGTGAGCACGCGGAGTTATCCGGAGAGGGCCCGGCGGAGGGCGCGTCGGTGCGCTTCGCCCTGCTCGGACCGGTGCGGGTCAGGCAGGCCGGACGGCCCCTGAGCATGGGCTCGCCGCAGCAGCGGGCAGTGCTCGCCGTGCTGTTGCTGCGGGGCGGTCGGCACGTGGCCGTGGAAGAGCTGGTCGACGCGGTGTGGGGCGAGGACCCGCCGCGGGACGCGACCGGCACGATACGCACCTATGTCTCCCGGCTGCGCCGCGCCCTCGGCCCCGACGCGGACCTGCTGCGCGGCGAGGCCGGCGGCTACGCCGTACACCTGCGCGCGGGCGCGGGACTGGACGTCGAGACCGCCACCCGGCTGGCGGCCGACGCGGACGCCGCCCGGGCCGCGGGCCACGTGGAACGGGCCCGGGAGCTGCGCCGCGGCGCGCTGGACCTGTGGGACGGCGAACCGCTCGCCGGGCTGCCGGGACCGTACGCGGAGCGGCAGCGGACCCGGCTGGCGGAGTGGCGGCTGGCGCTGCTTGAAGGGCAGTTGGAGCTGGACGTCGAGACCGGGCGGCGGGCGGAGGCGATCTCGGAGCTGACGGCACTGACGGCGGCGTACCCGCTGCGCGAGCGGTTCCGGGAGCTGCTGATGCTGGCGCTGTACCGCAGCGGGCGGCAGGCCGAGGCGCTGGCCGTCTACACGGACACGCGGCGCCAGCTCACGGACGAAGTGGGCGTCGAACCGGGCCAGGAGCTGGCGGCGCTCCAGCAGCGGATCCTGCGCGGCACGGACCAGCCGGCCCCCGCATCGGTCACCGCCTCGGTCGCCCCGGCGCAACTCCCCGCGACGCTGCCGGACTTCACCGGCCGGGACCACGTGGTGGAGGAGCTGGGCAAGCAGTTGGTGCAGGCGCCGCACATGGTGGTGGCGGTGTCGTCGGTCTCGGGCATCGGCGGGGTGGGCAAGACGACGCTGGCGGTGCACGTCGCGCACGCGGCGCGGGAGTCCTTCCCCGACGGCCAGTTGTACGTCGACCTCCAGGGCTGGGGCCCGTCCCCGGTCGACCCGGCGGGCATCCTCGGCTCGTTCCTGCGCGCCCTGAACGTCCCGGACGCCGACATCCCCGAGTCGCTGACTGAACGCGCCGCGCTGTACCGCTCGGTGCTGGCGGGCCGCCGTGTCCTGGCCCTGCTCGACAACGCCCGCGACGCCGCCCAGGTACGCCCCCTCCTCCCCGGCACGGAGGGCTGTGCGGCCCTGATCACCTCCCGCGCCCGTATGGCCCATCTCGTCGGCGCGCACCACGTCGACCTGGACGTGATGGACCCGGACGAGGCCCTCCTGCTCTTCACCCGCGTCGTCGGCGCCGACCGCGTCGACCCGCACCGCCCGGCGGCGATGGATGTGGTGGCGGCGTGCGGCTTCCTGCCGTTGGCGATCCGCATCGCGGCCTCCCGGCTGGCGGCGCGCCGCACGTGGACGGTGGCGGTGCTGGCCCGCAAGCTGTCGGACGAACACCGCCGCCTGGACGAACTCCAGGTCGGCGACCTGGCGGTGAAGGCCACCTTCGAACTGGGCTACGGCCAGTTGGAACCCGAACAGGCCCGCGCGTTCCGCCTCCTGGGCCTGGCCGACGGCCCGGACATCTCGCTGAGCGCGGCGGCGGCGATCCTGGACCGTACGGAAGAGGACACGGAAGACGTCCTGGAGGCCCTGGTGGACACCAGCCTCCTCGAATCCGTAGCACCGGGCCGCTACCGCTACCACGACCTCCTCCGCCTCTTCGCCCGCACCTGCGCGACCCGCGAGGAGCCGCAGGCGGAACGTGAGGCAGCCGTATCCCGCCTCCTGGACTTCTACCTGGCCACGGCGGCACGGGTGTACGAGCTGGGCCGCCCGGGCGACACCCTGATCAGGCACCTGGCCCCGGTGACCCACGCCGGGCTCGACTTCGACAACCAGCACACGGCACGGGACTGGCTCTTCACCGAGGTGGAGTGCCTGCTCGCCGCCGCCCGCCAGTTCGCCCACGGCGACTCGCTCCCGCGCACCGTGGACGTGCTGCTCACGGCCAAGGACCTCGCGGAGTCCGGTTTGCACTCCCCGCGGTTCCTACGCCTGGCCACGGCCCTGCTGGCGGCGGCGGAAGAGGCGGGCGACGTGCGTAGCCAGGCGCGGGCGCATGTCGTGCTGGCGTCGGCTCACCAGTTCACGGGCCGGTTCGAGCTGTCGTACCAGCACGCGGGCGACGCCCATGGCTCGGCCGGTGCCCGCAAGGACATCTGGGAGTCCGGCGAGGCCGCGAACGACCGCGGGGTCACGGCTTCCGTTCTGGGAAACCTGGACGACGCCCGGTACTACCTGGAACGGGCCCTGGTCGCCTACCGCGCGGACGGGAACCTGGACGGGGAGTCCTGTGCGCTGAGCAACCTCGCGCGCGTCCACCTCGACGCGGGTGCGACGGCCACCGCGATCGAGCTGGCCGAGCAGACCGTGGAGATCGACAGGCGGGCCGGCGCACTGCTCCGCATGGCATGCAGCAGGTACCACCTGGCCATCGCGCTGAACCAGGCCGGTCGGCACGCGGACGCCCTCGCCCAACTGGACCTCGCCGTCGCGGCTTTCGGCGAGGACCGCATGGGCCTGTGGGTGGGGCTGGCCCACTTCCGTATCGCGCAGGTCCACCTCTCCATGGGGCGGCCGGCCGAGGCCGCTTCGTACGCTGAGAAGGCCCTCTCCCAGCTCCGCGGTATCGGCGGCGACTGGCACCGGGGGAGCGCGCTGACCGTGCTGGGCCGGGCCCTCGACGAACTCGGGCAGGCGGACCGGGCGCGGGCGTGTCTGTCGGAGGCGCGTGACCTCCAGGAATCAGGCTCGACGCAGGCACCGCAGGGCTGAGACCGCCGGGAGGGAAGGCGGCTGCAAAGCTGAAGGCCGCGGGAATTCTTCGGGTCCGACGCGCGCCGTCGCAGTGTCCTGCAGCCTGCGCGCAGTGGTCGCGGGAGACAATCCGGACTTCCGGATTCCGTACCACCGAGGTGAGGTCCTGCATGCCGGCCCCATCGCCTGCGGACCTGCGGGTCCCGTCGACTGCGCGCCCGCTCCCGTCCGTTCCGTACGCGCTGCAGGCCGTGGCGGCGTACGCGGCCGTGCGCCTCACGGGCCTGCTCGCCCTCTGCGCGGGCGCGGCGCTCCGGGGCGAGGACCCGTGGCACCGGCTCGACGGCCGCTGGGACGCGGTCTGGTACCAGCGCATCGCCCGCGACGGCTACGGCCACGAAATCCGCCTCCCCGACGGCACCGTCCACCCCGACCTGGCCTTCTTCCCGCTGCTGCCGCTGCTGGAACGGGGCCTGTCGGCGGTCTCGCCGCTCGACGCCGCCGACGCCGGGCTGCTGGTCGCCGGTACGGCGTCCTTCGCCGCCGCCGCGGGCATCTACGCGGTCGGCGCACACGTGGCGGGGCACCGGACCGGGGCCTTCCTCGCCGCCCTGTGGGGGGCGGTGCCGGTGGGTTACGTGCAGTGGATGGCGTATACCGAGTCGCTGTTCACGGCGCTGGCGGCGTGGTCGCTGTACGCGGTGCAGACGGGCCGGTGGCGCGCGGCGGGCGGGCTGGCGGCGTTCGCGGGGCTCTGCCGGCCGAGCGGGGTGGCGCTGATCGCGGCGCTGGCGGTGGCGGCGCTGGGGGTACGGGGCGCGGAGCGCCGGCGGGCGGCGGCGGGGGTGCTGCTGGCGCCGGTGGGGTGGCTGGCGTACGTCACGTACGTGGGCGTCCACCGCGGAAGCCCCACGGGCTACCTCGACGTACAGGCGGAGTGGGGCAACAGGGTCGACGGCGGCGCCGCCCTGGCCCGCTTCACCTGGGCCCGCCTGACGGGCCCCTGGCCGTCGCCGCTCACGGGCGCCGCGCTCTGCGCGGGGTTCGCGGCCCTGGCCCTCCTGACCATGCACATCGTCCGCGACCGCCAGCCGCCCGCGCTCCTCGCCTTCAGCCTCACCACGGTGGCCCTCTCCCTCGCCGGCTCCGCCTACTTCGGCTCCCGCCCCCGCCTGCTGCTCCCGGCGTTCCCACTGCTGCTGCCGGTGGCGGGGTGGCTGGGGCGGTGGCGCTGGGGGGTGGGGACGGTGGCGGGATGCGCGCTGGCGTCGGGAGTGTACGGGGCGGTGGCCCTGCTGGGGAACGGACCGCCGTGAGGGCCCTCAGCCCGGAGGGATGGACGCCAGCAGCGAGCTGACCTCGGCGGCCTCCGCGGAATCCGCCCTCTCCAGCAGACTGAGCGCCTCGGCCAAGCAGACCCGAGCGCGCCCCTTGTGCCCCATCGCCAGCAGCGTACGGCCCAGAAGGGTCAGCACGACCCCGCGATGCCAGTCACCCCCGATGCCCTGCAACCGCCCGAGCGCCTGCTCGGCTAGCACGGCGGCCTGCGAGTGCCGCCCGGCGGCGAGGGCCGCTTCGGCCATGCGGAATTGGGTCATGCCGTCCCAGAGGTGCATGCGGTTCTCGCGGAAGATGCTGAGGGCCTGGGTGTGCTGGATCAGCGCGTCGTCGTGCCGGCCGGCAGCGGTGAGGGCGATGCCGAGGGCGTACATGCTGTTCGCCATCCGGAAGCTCGTACCGAGCTGGCGATGGGCGGTCAGCGACTGCTCGGCCAGCTCGATGGCGATCGAGATCCGGCCCGCGCCGCAGTGCATGCGGGAGAGATTGCTGAGGACGGAGGCTTCGCCGAGCAGATTGCCGTCGGCGCGGTACTCGGACAGCGCCAGTGCGAGGTGGTCACCGGCGTCGTCGTAGCGGCCCTGAATGCCGGCGATGATTCCGCGGTTGCTCTGTGCGTGGCCGATCACGAGCGGATCCGGGTCGCGCCGGGCGAGCTCGTAGGCGCATTGCGCATGCAGGTCCGCCGCCCTGAAGCAACCGGCGTCGATGTGGACCCCGGCCAGGACGTCGTGGGCACGGGCCTGGGTACGGCTGTCGCCCGCCTGCCGGGAGGCATCAAGGAGGCGGTCCGCCGCCAGGATGAACGGCTGTGAGTAGATGCCGGACTCGGCGAGATCCTTCGTCACCCAGAGGAGGTCGACCGCGCGGGACAGGGACTCCCCGTGGGCGAATTGCTGTGCCGTGGCGAGCAGGCATGGGGCCTCGTTGAAGAGCCAGTCCTGTGCGGCTTCGCGACAGCCGAAGGCCAGACCCTCGTACGACACGGGCGGAAGGTGCCTGGTCAGGGTGTCGCCCGGGCGGCCCAGTTCATAGACCCGTGCCGCTGAGGCCAGGTAGAAGTCCAGGAGGCGGATCTCGGCCGCCTGGCGCTCCGCAGGCGGTTCCTCGCGGCGTGCGCAGGCGCGGGCGAAGAGGCGGAGGAGGTCGTGGTAGCGGTAGCGGCCCGGAGCTGCTGACTCCAGGAGGCTGGTGTCGACCAGGGTTTCCAGGAGGTCTTCGGCGTCGTCCTCCGTGCGGTCCAGGATCGCGGCGGCCGCGCTCAGCGAGATGTCCGGGCCGTCGACCAGGCCCAGGAGGCGGAACGCGCGTGCCTGTTCCGGTTCCAACTGGCCGTAGCCCAGCTCGAAGGTGGCCTTCACCGCCAGGTCGCCGACGCGGAGTTCGTCCAGGCGGCGGTGTTCGTCGGACAGCTTGCGGGCCAGGACGGAGACCGTCCATGTGCGGCGGGCGGCCAGCCGGGAGGCGGCGATGCGTATCGCCAGGGGCAGGAAGCCGCAGGCCGCGACGACGTCCATCGCCGCGTTGCGCTCCGGGGTGACGCGGTGGGCGCCGACGATGCGGGTGAAGAGCAGCAGCGCCTCGTCCGGCGCCATCACGTCGAGGTCCACGTGGTGGGCGCCGGCCAGGTCCGTCATACGGGCGCGGGAGGTGATCACCGCGGCGCAGCCCTCGGTGCCGGGGAGGAGGGGCCGTACCTGGGCGGCGTCGCGGGCGTTGTCGAGCAGGGCCAGGACGCGGCGGCCCGCCAGCACCGACCGGAAGAGCGCCGCGCGTTCCTCCAGCGGCTCGGGGATCTCGGCGTCCGGGGTGCCCAGCGAGCGGAGGAACGAGCCGAGGACGGCGGCCGGTTCCGCCGGTGACGCACCGGCGCCCTGGAGGTCGGCGTACAACTGGCCGTCGGGGAACGAATCCCGTACCGCATGCCCCACGTGCACGGCCAGCGTCGTCTTGCCGACGCCGCCGATGCCCGAGACCGAGGACACCGCCATCACCATGCCGGACGCCTGCTCCAACTGCTTGCCCAGCTCGTCGACGAACGCGTCCCGGCCCGTGAAGTCCGCCAGCCTCGCCGGCAACTGAGCAGGCGACAACCGCGCGGTCGTGGTGGCCGCTGGTGCCACGGGCTGCTCACCTCCCCGGAGGATCCGCTGCTGCAGTTCCGCCAACTTCGGGCCGGGCTCGACGCCCAGCTCATCGATCAGAAGCCGCCGGCTGTCCGTGTAGGCCGCCAGCGCCTCGGCCTGCCGGCCGCTGCGGGACAGTGAGAGCATCAGCAGCTCCCGGAACCGCTCCCGCAGCGGGTACGCCGCCGTCAACGCCGTCAGCTCCGAGATCGCCTCCGCGTAGTCGTGCGACTCGATGTCGAGGGCGAGCCGGCGCTCCAGCAGCGACAGCCGCACTCGGTGAGCCGCGCGCGCTCGGTTTCCGCGAACGCCCCGGGCAGGCCGGTGAGCGGCTCGCCGTCCCAGAGCGCGAGGGCCTCGCGGAGCAGCGACCGGGCCCGTTCGGCGTCGCCGTCCTGCGTAGCCGAGTCGGCCAGGGCGACGGCCTGTTCGGCGATCGCCACGTCCGACACGGCGCCGGCCCCGGGCCGCAGGACGTAGCCGCGGGCCCGGCCGGTGATGAGGTGGGCGTCGGGGCCGAGTGCCTTGCAGAGCCGGGAGACGTACGTACGTACCGTCCCCACGGCATCGCGCGGCGGGTCGTCGCCCCAGAGGGCGTCGACGAGTTCGTGGGTGGTGGCGTGGTGGCCGGAGCCGATGAGCAGGGCGGCGAGTACGCAGCGCTGCTGCGGCGGACCGACGTTGACGGGTGCGGCACCACGCCACGTCGCCACGGGCCCGAGCACCGCGAAGTACACGACTTCACCGCTCGCCCGCCAGCCATACGCCACCCCCTCCGGTACAACGACCCCCGGTTCGACAGTCCTTCGTGGGGCGTGGCGCTGTGTCAGCAGCGTCGGCGCGCACGGCCCGATGTCGACGGGCGGGGTGGATGAGAGAAGGCAAGTCACGCTCCAGGACAAGAGGAAGGCCCGGCCGCAGCAGTCCCCATCTTGCTGCCGCGACCGGGCCGTTTCGGCCCCCCCTCGGGCCGTTCTGCAGGCCCGTTAGGGCCTTGAGTTGCCGAGCGGCTTGAGGTCGCCGTTCGAGTCGTCGTCCTTGGTGGGCTCATGGACCGTCGTCGGGTCGTGGTTCGGGTCGGGCTCGTCGGTCGGCGGCGTCGGCCGGGAGTTGCCCTTTGTCGTGTACTTGAGCTTTTCGTCTTTCTCCGGCACTTGCTCTCCCCCTTATCGGTGGCGTGCATATCCGTGGCGACCCGTCCGGCGACTCCCCCGCGGATCGCCGGACGGGCGCCGTGCGGCCGCTCACCATAATGGTGCTGCACTGCGGCCGCTCGGCGGGCCTGCCATTCCCCTGAAGTGACGGGCCTATGACAAGAAGAGTGCCTGTTCGTGATAAACGTTCGATGAACGGCCGCGTTGACCGTGCGTCAGGCGACGGCCGACGGGCTGAGGAGGGCGCGTACCTGGGCTGCTTCCGTGGCCCCCGCCCTCTCGTGCAGCGACAGAGCTTCGGACCAGCAGGCTCGGGCACGACCGGACTGGCTGATCTGCTCCAGCGCACGGCCGAGTACGGTCAGCACGCTGGCCCGGTGCCAGTCACCGCCGATGCCCTGCAGCCGCGTGAGCGCCTGCTCGGCCTGGGCGGCGGATTCCGTGGCCTGCCCGGCAGCGAGGTGTACCTCAGCCAGCCGGAACAGCGTGAGGCCGTCCCAGAGGCTCATCCTGTGGGCGCGGAAGATCCCAAGCGCCTGGGTCAGTTGGGCGAGCGCTTCCTCGTGGCGGCGGAGACCGGTGAGGGCGATTCCCAGCGCATACATAACGTTGGCGAGTCGGAACTCTGCGTTGAGCTTTCGGTATATCGCGATTGCCTGCTCCGCGAGTTGCACCGCCGTCGCCGCGCTGCCCATGTCGTTGTGGAGCCGCGAGAGGTTGCTGAGCGCGATGGCCTCACCGTCGAGGTTGCCGTCGGCGCGATAGGCGCTCAGTGCAGACTCCAGGTAGTCCTCGGCGTCCCCGTGACGTTCCTGGATGGAGGCGATGAGGCCGCGGTCCGTGGCCGCTTCACCGCGTGCCCAGATGTCGTCGCACGTCTCGCTGAGAAGCAATGCGGATGTCGCGTGCTGATCTGCTTGCTCGAACCGGCCCGAGAAGATGTGCGCGGAGGACAGCACCGTGTGCGCCCTGCACTGGCTGCGAGTGTCGTCCTCTGCCTGCGCTGCTGCCAGGGCGGCAGTTGCGGCGCGGACGAACGGGAGCGAATACGCACCGGATTCGGCGAGGTCCTTGGCGACGAGCAGCAAGTCTGCTGCGGACGCGAGATTGCTCCCGCGGGCAGCCTGCCGGACGGCCGCGAGCAGGGGGTCGGCTTCCCGGAAGAGCCAGTCCAGGGCAGCCTCTCGGCTGCGGAACTCCAGCCCGGCCTCGATCGCACGCGTCAGGTGCTTCATCAGCGTGTCGCCCGGGCGGCCCAGCTCGTACACCCTCGCCGCCGTCGCCAGGTAGAAGTCCAGCAGGCGCGACAGCGCCGCCTCGCGTTCCGCCGGGGGCTCCTCGCGTTCGGTGCAGTCGCGGGCGAAGAGCCGCACCAAGTCGTGGTAGCGGTAGCGGCCCGGGGCCGCCGACTCCAGGAGGCTGGCGTCTACCAGGGCTTCCAGGAGTTCTTCCGCGTCCTCCGTCGTGCGGTCCACGATCGCCGCCGCCGCCGTCACCGAGATGTCCGGGCCGTCGGCCAGGCCCAGGAGGCGGAAGGCGCGGGCCTGTTCGGGTTCGAGTTGGCCGTAGCCCAGCTCGAAGGTGGCCTTGACCGCCAGGTCGCCCACCCGGAGTTCGTCCAGGCGGCGGTGTTCGTCCGACAGTTTGCGGGCCAGTACCGACACCGTCCACGTGCGGCGTGCCGCCAGGCGGGAGGCCGCGATGCGGATGGCCAGGGGGAGGAAGCCGCAGGCGGCTACCACGTCCATGGCGGCGTCGCGTTCCAGGTCCACGCGTTCGGCGCCGACGATGCGGGTGAAGAGCAGCAGCGCTTCGTCCGGGGCCATCACGTCCAGGTCGACGTGGTGCGCGCCGGCCAGGTCCGTCATCCTCGTGCGGGACGTGATCAGCGCCGCGCAGCCCTCCGTGCCGGGGAGGAGGGGGCGTACCTGGGCGGCGTCGCGGGCGTTGTCGAGGAGGGTCAGTATGCGGCGGCCCGCGAGCACCGAGCGGTAGAGCGCGGCGCGTTCGTCTACCGGCTCCGGGATGTCCGCGTCCGGGGTGCCCAGGGCGCGGAGGAACGCGCCGAGGACGGCGGCCGGTTCGGCCGGGGACGGGCCCGAGCCCTGGAGGTCCGCGTACAACTGGCCGTCGGGGAAGGACTCCCGCGCCGCGTGCGCGACGTGCACGGCCAGCGTCGTCTTGCCCACGCCGCCGATGCCGGAGACCGACGACACCGCCATCACCGAGTCCGGCGCGTTCGCCAGCTCCTTGCCCAGTTCCTCCACGACACCGACGCGGCCGGTGAAGTCCGAGACGGTCGCGGGCAGTTGCGCCGGACGTACGACGCGGAACGGGGCGTCGCCCGCGAGGGGTTCGGTCTTCGGGGCGGCCAGGTCCTCGTCGGCCTGGAGGATGCGCTGCTGGAGGTCGGCCAGCTCCGGGCGCGGGTCGACGCCGAGTTCGTCCTGGAGCAGGCGGCGGGTGTCCGCGTACACGGCGAGGGCCTCGGCCTGCCGGCCGCTGCGGTAGAGGGCCAGCATCAGCAGCTCGCGGAACCGTTCACGCAGCGGGTGGCCCGCGGTCAGTGCCGTCAGCTCGGAGACGGCCTCCGCGTGCCGGGCGGCGTCGAGGTCCAGCTCGATGCGGTGCTCCAGCAGGGACAGGCGCAGCTCTTCGAGGCGGTCGCGGTGCCAGTCGGCGTACGGGCCGGGCACGCCGCCGAGCGGTTCGCCGGTGAACTGGGCGAGCGCGCCCGCGTACAGCTCGCGGGCCTTGGCGAAGTCGCCCGCCGAGGCGGCGGTTTCGGCCGAGCGGGCCAGCTCCTCCGCGGTGGCGATGTCGACCTCGGTGCCGTGGGCCCGGATCGCGTAGCCGCCGGCCTCGCTGACCAGGGCGTCGGCGCCGAGCGTCCGGCGGAGCCGGGACGCGTACGTGCGCAGGGCGGACACCGCGCGCGGCGGGGATTCCTCGCCCCAGATGCCGTCGACCAGCTCCTGGGCCGTGGCCGTACGGCCACCGCGCAGCAGCAGTGCCGCGAGCATCGCCCGCTGCTGCGGCGTACCCACCGGGAGGGATTCCTCGCCGCGCCAGGCACGAACGGGACCGAGCACGGCGAAGCGCAGCGCACTCGTCTCGTCTTCGTGGGCCATGGCCGCCCCCTCCCCGGTCCCGGTGATTCCAGATAGCCAAGTCTGCCCTGCCGGGGGTGTTTTAGTCAGCAACGACAGCGCTCTGGCTGGGCCAATGGCCCAGTAAGTGGACGTTTTTCGGCCTTCGGGAGCACACCCCGCGCAGCGGCGCGGCGCGTGATCCTCGCCGTGCGCCCCCGGTTACGCACCGCGCGTGAGCTGACGCCTCGTCAGGAGGGCGCTGCGGTGTGCCCCTGTCGACCACCTTGGCGAAGACGATCACGAGGGACGACCACATAGGCCAAACCTGCCGCACGCGTCAGTTCGGCTGGATTCTATATGTCCTGAAGAGGCCGTGCCCGTTCGGGCAGGGCCGAAACAGGGGGGTCCGAAACCGGAAGGCGTGCTACGGGTGCTGCGGTAAGGGGCCTCGTTCCCCTCTTTCCGGGCGTTCCGGCTTTCCGGGAACGGGGGAGGCCCGGCCGCCACGGGCTTCTTGCCGGGGGAGCGGCCCACCCTTTCCTCGCCCGCCACCTCGGCCGGGCAGTGCCCGCACCCGCCTGACCCGAGCGGCAGCGGCGTCCCTCCGGGATCGATCCGCCGGAGGGCGCCGCTTGCCCGGCCGGAGCGTCTTCCGCTACGCCCCGGCCCCCCGCCTCAGCGTCTCCGCTTCAGCGGCCCAGCCAGATCGGGTTCGTCATCGCCGCCATCGCCCCCGGCAGCCCGCTCGCCCCGCCGTCCGCCGCCGGGTGCCGGACCTCCGCGCGGACGAACGCCGCGTACGACGGCGTCGTCTGCCACTCCACCGTCCCCGCGCCGTCCGCCAGGGTCGTGGCGTACAACTGGCCCTCGTCCGTCATGAACCGGACCTGCGCCTTCGCCGGGCCGCCGGTGACCTTCAGCCGTACCGTCACCTTTCCGTCCGGCGCCGCCCGCAGCCGCTCCCCGATGCCCGCGTGCTCGCCCCGCGGGCCCGACGCCGTGAACTCCACGTCCACGTCCGCCGACTCCGCCAGCCAGCTCCGCCCCGCCCGCAGGCCCGCCAGCAGCGCCTGCCGGGACAGGTCGTCGGCCAGCACCACCGTCTGCGGCAGGCCCACGACCTGGCCGTCACGGTGCGCGTCGCTGTTGCCCAGCGCCGGCAGCCAGTCCATCGGGCCGCCGCCCTCGCGGCCCGCCGTCAGGGCGTTGTCCCAGGCCGCCACCGCCAGTTCGTCGTCCGTCGTCCACGGCCCGTTCCACACCTCGACCGCGTCGGCGCCCTCGTAGCCGAACTTCCACTGGCAGCCGACGAACGGGCAGTTGGGGTGCGCAGGCACGACCAGCCCGCCGGCCGCGTGGATCTGCCGCACGTAGCGCGGGTACGCGTCGTCCCGTGCCCGGTAGCGCCAGTCGACGAACACGCCCGGGTCGGTGCCGACCGCCAGGTAGTGCCCGTTGCGCGTCGTCACCTCCTCGCCGCACAGCACCAGCAGGTCGTCACCCCACAGCCCGTCCCACGCGGCGTGCCCGGAGGACGTGTTGTGCTCCGTCGTCGTGATGAAGTCGAGCTTCGCCGCCCGCGCCGCCGCCGCGGTCTCCGCGGGCGTACGGGCGCCGTCCGAGTGCACCGTGTGCAGGTGGCAGTCCCCGCGGTACCACGCCCGGCCGCGGCCCTTGGCGCGCTCCGGCGGGAACCGCGGCGGGGCGGTCTCGGCCGCCGGGCCGTAGCGCAGAGTGATCGTCACCTCGTAGTCGAGACCCTGCGGGGCGATCGTGTACGGGCCGAGCACCACGTGCCAGCGGCCGGCCCGTACCGGACCCGGCAGGTACGCGGGCGTCGTCGCCGCCCGGTCGGCACTGATCGCGAACTCCGTGCGGAAGCCGCCCGACCAGCCGCGGAAGCCCCGGCCGCCGTCGCGGGTGCCGTGCTCGTCGAAGATGCCGATGTCCAGGGCGTTGCCCGTCGTGCCCGCGGGCACCTGGGGGCGGTCGTAGCGGTACGAGACGTGGATCTCGCGCACCCCGCGCGGCACGTCGACGGGCAGGTAGACGAAGTCCGGTGCGCCCGGCTCCAGATGGCCGGTGACGGTCCGGCTGTCCTCGGAGCCGGCGGCGGAGCCTTCTGCGTCGTCTGCCGCGCTGGCGAAGCTGACGGGGGCGAGCGTCATCACTCCGGCGGTGGCCGCCGAGAGCTTCAACAGGTCGCGTCTGTCCACGGGTGCGGTCCCTTCACGTCGGTTCATCGCTGAGACGGTGCTACACGGGTCCTATACGCGGGTGACGCGGAAGGGAACACTGCGGGACACGTGGGTCGTGAGCGACGGACGGTGCGGCCGGGGACCCGCCGTCAGCGCCTGCGGCGGCGGTGTACGGCGCCGATCAGGCGCATCGCCCGCCCGGCGAGGAAGTAGACCAGGACCACGCCGGCGACGAACAGCACCGACCCCCAGCCGACGCCGCCGCCCCCGCCCGTGGTCGTGGGCCCCGTGCCGCCGGACGTGGTGGTGACCCCCGTCGTGATCCCCGTACTCGAAGAGAACCCGCCGGAGACCGTCGTCGTCGCGCCCATGGAGGCACCCGCGTTCATGCCCGGGTCGATGTACCGGCCCGCGGCGCCGCTCGCCGAGCCGACCCCGCCCGACGACTGCGCCGAGGCGACCGCAGGCTGGAAGAGCACGCATAACGCGGTGGCGCACAGGACCGACACCACAAGAGAAGACAAACGACGCGGCCGGACAGACATGACGGGCCTCCCGTCTCACGGCGGGAATCGCCGCGGGGGTTGTTCCCAGCGTACGACTCGCGCTGGATACTGCGCGAATGCGTATTTCCGTGACCGTCTTCCTCACCGACGAGACCGTCCGCCCCCCGGCCCTCGCGCGTGAGCTTGAAGAACGCGGCTTCCACGGGCTCTATCTCCCCGAGCACACGCACATCCCCGTCAGCCGCGACACCCCCGCCCCGATGGGCGAACCGCTGCCCCGCGAGTACGGGCGCACGCTCGACCCCTTCGTCGCCCTCGGCCAGGCCGCCGCCGTCACCGAGCGGCTGGCGCTCGGCACCGGCATCACGCTCGTGGCCCAGCACGACCCGATCGTGCTGGCGAAGCAGGTCGCGACGCTCGACTTCCTCTCCGGCGGCCGGTTCACGCTCGGCGTCGGCTTCGGGTGGAACGAGGAGGAGGCCGACGACCACGGGGTCGACTGGCGCGGGCGGCGGGAACTGGGGCGGCGGCGGATGGGGCTGATGAACGCGCTCTGGGCGCCGGAGCCCACGGCGTACGACGGGGAGGCGGCGGCGGAGGCGGCGGACGCACCGGACGCACCGGACGCACCGGACGCGGCCGACACGAAGGGCGAAGGGGATGCGGCGGGCGGCTCCGCGCCGCGTACTGCCGTACGGGCCTCCGAGGCGCACCCCAAGCCCGTCCAGGACCCCCGCCCCCGCAAGGGCACCTCCCCGCTGTACGGCCCGCGCACCCTGCTCGGCGGCCGGCCGGGACCGAAGCTCTTCGCGCACGTCGCCGAGTACGCCGACGGCTGGATGCCCATCGGCGGCGGCGGGCTCACCGACAGCATCCCGCGGCTGCGCCAGGTGTGGGAGGACGCCGGGCGCGATCCGGCGGCGCTGGAGGTGGTCCCGTACGCCGTGCGGCCGAGCGAGGGCAAGCTCGCGTACTTCGCCGCGCAGGGCGTACGGGAGACCGTCGTCCAACTGCCGCCCGCCGGCGAGACGGAGGTGCTGCGGGCGCTCGACGCCTGCGCCCGCTTCCTCTGACCAGGCAGGAACCCCCTTCGCCGCAGCCGCCCCGCGGGCCCCGCGACCCGCACCGGTGTCCGACCTGCCTCCTATGCTCGGAAAGATGAAGCCCCCGCCCGTCCCCGCCCCCACTGCCAACGCCATGCGCCGCGCCCTCAGGCGCGCCCGCGACGGCGTCGCCCTCGACGTGTCCGAGGCCGCCGTGCTCCTCCAGGCGCGCGGTGCCGACCTGACCGACCTCTCCGCCTCCGCCGCCCGGGTGCGCGACGCCGGTCTGGCGGCCGCCGGCCGGCCCGGCGTCATCACGTACTCCCGCAGCGTCTTCCTGCCGCTCACCCGGCTCTGCCGGGACCGCTGCCACTACTGCACGTTCGTCACCGTCCCGGGCAAGCTGCGCCGGGAAGGACACGGGATGTTCATGTCCCCCGACGAGGTGCTGGACATCGCCCGCCGCGGCGCCGCGCTCGGCTGCAAGGAGGCGCTGTTCACGCTCGGGGACCGGCCCGAGGACCGCTGGCCCGAGGCGCGCGAGTGGCTGGAGGCGCACGGGTACGACGACACGCAGGCG
Organism: Streptomyces sp. CMB-StM0423; assembly: GCF_002847285.1. Classification (NCBI taxonomy): domain Bacteria; kingdom Bacillati; phylum Actinomycetota; class Actinomycetes; order Kitasatosporales; family Streptomycetaceae; genus Streptomyces; species Streptomyces sp. CMB-StM0423. Next base: position 5,009,407 of record NZ_CP025407.1, read on the forward strand.
TACGTCCGCGCGATGGCCGTCCGCGTGCTGGAGGAGACCGGCCTCCTGCCGCACCTCAACCCGGGCGTGGTGACCTGGGCCGGATTCCAGCGGCTCAAGCCCGTGGCCGCGTCCATGGGGATGATGCTGGAGACCACAGCCGAGCGGCTGTGGAGCGAGCCCGGCGGGCCGCACCACGGCTCGCCCGACAAGGAGCCGGCCGTACGGCTGCGGGTGCTGGAGGACGCGGGGCGCTCCTCCGTGCCGTTCACCAGCGGGCTGCTCATCGGCATCGGCGAGACGCCGGCGGAGCGCGCCGAGTCGCTGTTCGCGCTGCGCCGGGTGCAGCGGGCGTACCAGGGCCTCCAGGAGGTCATCGTGCAGAACTTCCGCGCCAAGCCGGACACGGCGATGCGCGGCATGCCCGACGCCGAGTTGGACGACCTCGCCGCCACCGTCGCCGTCACCCGGCTCATCCTGGGCCCGGCGATCGGGGTGCAGGCGCCGCCGAACCTGGTGGACGCCGAGTACGGCAAGCTCATCGCGGCCGGCATCGACGACTGGGGCGGGGTCTCGCCGCTGACCCCGGACCACGTCAACCCGGAGCGGCCCTGGCCGCAGCTCGACGAGCTGGCGGCGCGGTCGGCGGCGGCCGGGTTCGAGCTGCGCGAACGGCTCGCCATCTACCCGGAGTTCGTGCGCCGCGGTGAGCCGTGGCTCGACCCCCGGGTGCTGCCGCACGTCAGCGCGCTGGCCGACCCGGAGACGGGCCTCGCCCGTGACGTACGGCCGCGGGGCCTGCCCTGGCAGGAGCCGGACGGCGGCTTCGCCGCCGGGGGGCGCACGGACCTGCACCGCACCATCGACACCGAGGGCCGCACGGGCGACCGGCGGGGTGACTTCGACGCGGTGTACGGGGACTGGGAGGCCCTGCGCGAGACGGCCAGGGAACTGTCCGGCGACCCCGCGGCACCCCCCGCGGCAGACGCAGCGACCGCGGCAACCGCCGGCCCCGCCACCGAAAGCCCGGACCGCCCCGCCACCGACGGCCCGGACCGCCCCGCCCCCGGCCGGCTCGACTCCGACGTGCGCGCCGCCCTCGCCCGCGCCGCAGACGACCCCACCCGGCTCACCGACGCCCAGGCCCTCGCCCTGCTGCACGCCGAAGGCCCCGCCCTCGACGCCCTCTGCGGCGTCGCCGACGACCTGCGCCGCGCCACGGTCGGCGACGACGTCACGTACGTCGTCACCCGGAACATCAACTTCACCAACGTCTGCTACACCGGCTGCCGCTTCTGCGCCTTCGCCCAGCGCCGCACCGACGCCGACGCCTACACCCTCTCCGTCGAGCAGGTCGCCGACCGCGCCCAGCAGGCGTGGGACGTGGGCGCCGTCGAGGTCTGCATGCAGGGCGGCATCCACCCCGACCTGCCCGGCACGGCGTACTTCGACATCGCCCGCGCCGTCAAGGAGCGGGTGCCGGGCATCCATGTGCACGCGTTCTCGCCCATGGAGGTCATGAACGGCGCGGCGCGCACCGGCCTTTCCGTACGCGACTGGCTGACCGCCGCCAAGGAGGCGGGGCTCGGCTCCATCCCGGGCACGGCCGCCGAGATCCTGGACGACGAGGTGCGCTGGATCCTCACCAAGGGCAAGCTGCCCGCGGCCGACTGGGTCGAGGTGGTCACCACGGCGCACGAGCTGGGCCTGAAGTCCTCGTCCACGATGATGTACGGGCACGTGGACCAGCCGCGGCACTGGCTGGGCCATCTGCGGCTGCTCGCGGAGCTGCAGCAGCGCACGGGCGGCTTCACGGAGTTCGTCACGCTGCCGTTCATCCACACCAACGCGCCGGTCTACCTCGCGGGCATCGCCCGGCCAGGACCCACGATGCGCGACAACCGCGCGGTCACCGCCATGGCCCGGCTGCTGCTCCACCCGCACATCACCAACATCCAGACGAGCTGGGTCAAGCTCGGCGCGGACGGCGCCGCGCAGATGCTCCGCTCCGGCGCCAACGACCTGGGCGGCACGCTGATGGAGGAGACGATCTCGCGGATGGCCGGCTCGTCGTACGGGTCGTACCGCTCGGTGAAGGACCTCGTCGCCATCGCCGCCGCCGCGGGCCGCCCGGCCCGGCCGCGGACGACGACGTACGGCGAGGTGCCGGAGGAGCGGCTGCGCGCGGCGGAGGCGGCGGACGGCCGGCTGCCGGAACTGCTGCCGGTGCTGGGGCAGTAGCGGGCGCTACGGGAAGGGGGCGCCCGGCGCGTACGGGAAGGGGGCGCCCTGCGTACGGAACGCGGGCGCCCGGCGGGTACGGAGCGGGGCGCGCGCGGCGCACCGGGCGGCCGCCCGGACCGCACCGGGCACGAGCCCCGGGCCGGACCCGTCCGGCCCGCCCCCGCCGCCGCCGCGAGGCTTTAAGCTCGCCCCCGGGGGAGGTGGCGCCGTGCCCGAAGTGCGTCCGTCCATGCAGGACTTGATCCGCGACCGCCGCCGGTCGGGATTCGTCGGCAGGCAGCGCGAGATCACCGCGTACCGGGACAACTTCCGCTGTCCCCCCGAGGATCCGGCGCACCGCTTCCTCTTCCACTTCCACGGCGTCGCCGGCGTCGGCAAGACGTCGCTGCTGCGCCGCCTGCTGCAACTCGCCGGGGAGCAGGGCGCGCTGACCGCGCAGGTCGACGAGTCCGCGGTCAGCGTGCCCGAGGCGATGGAGGCGATCAGCACCCAACTCGCGCGTCAGGGCCACCCGCTGAAGGGCTTCGACCGGCTGCTCCAGCGCTACCGCCAGCGGCGCCACGAGGCGGACTCCGTCGTCGCCACCCTCGACGCCGCGCCCGGCCCGCCCGGCGCCGGGACCCCCGGCGTGCCGCACCAGGGGGGTCCCGTGGACGCCGCGGGGCCCGTGCCCGCCGCCCAGGCGCCCGCCGCCGCCTCGCCCGCCGCCGGCATCGCCGCCCAGGCGGGCCTGGCAGGACTCGGCCTCGTGCCGGGACTCGGCGCCGTCGCCGGCGCCATGGACCCGCAGCAGGTCGCGCAGAGCCTCGACCGCTGGCGCGCCGCGCTCTCCACCCGGCTGCGCAGCCACGACGACGTCCAGCTCGTCCTCTCCCCGCTCCAGGCCCTCACCCCCGCCTTCCTGGAGGACCTGCGCGGCGTCGGCACCGCCGCCCCCTGGCTCACGCTGTTCTTCGACACGTACGAGCGCACGGGACCCGTCCTCGACGCCTGGCTGTGCGACGTGATGACCAGCGACCGCTACGGCGCGCTGCCCGCCAACGTCGTGGTGACCCGCGCCGGGCAGCAGCGGCTCGACCCCGCCCGCTGGCCGGCCGGCGACTTCGCCGCCGAACTGGAGCTGGAGCTCTTCACCGAGGAGGAGGCGCGCGCGCTCATCGCGGCCAGGGGCATCGCCGACGCCCGGGTCGTGGACGAGATCCTGCACCTGTCCGGGCGGCTGCCGGTGCTCACCTCGATGCTCGCCGAGACGCCGCCGGTCCGCCCCGGCGGCGGGGACCCGAGCGGCACGGCGGTGGAGCGGTTCCTGAAGTGGGTGGCCGACCCCGTGCAGAAAGCCGCGGCGCAGGCCGCCGCGCTGCCGCCGTCCCTGGACGAGGACGTGTTCCGGGTCGCCGTCGCGCCCGCGGCCGCCGGGCTGTACGGGTGGCTGCGCGCGCTGCCGTTCGTCAGCGACGAGGCGGGCCGGGTGCAGTACCACGGCGTGGTCCGCTCGGCGATGCTGCGGGTCCAGCGCGCGCGGTCGCCGCAGCGCTGGCGCGAGCAGCACCGCGCGCTCGCCGCGGCGCACGCAGGCTGGTGCGCGGAGCTGGAGGCGAGCCTGCCGGCCGGGACCGACGTGCGGGAGGAGCGCTGGCTGGACGAGCGGTGGTTCGGCCACCGCCGCAACGAGACGTACCACCTGCTGTGCGCCGACCCCCAGGGCGCCCTGCCCCGCGCCCGCCGCGACGCACTCCAGGCCGCCGACGTAGGTCCTGCCGAGACCCGGCGGTGGGCGCAGACGATGGAGCAGGCGGGCACGGACGCGGACAGCGAGCCCGTACGGGACTGGGGCCGGCGGCTGCTTGCGGTGAGGGGGGAGGGCCCGCGCGGCGTCGTCGAGGTGTGCACGTTCCTGCTGCGGGAGGCGGAGCTGACCGATCCCGAGCGGGTGCTCGCGTACACGCTGCGCGGCCGGGAGCGCCGCAACGCCGACGAACTCGACGCGAGCATCGCGGACTTCGACCGGGCGCTGGCGCTCGACCCGGCCTTCACCCGCGCGTACGCGGGCCGCGGCCAGGCGTACGTACTCCTCGACCGCTACGCCGAGGCCGACGCGGACTTCACCCGCTGCATCGAGGCCGGCTCCGACCGCGCCTGGTCGCTGACCCACCGCGGCCGGGCCCGGCTCTACCTGGAGCGCTACGACGACGCGAGGGCCGACCTGGACCAGGCGGTGGAGCTGGACCCGTCCCCGATGAGCTGGGCGATGCGCGGCGAGGTGCAGCGGGTCGCGGGCGCCCCGGAACAGGCGATCCCCGACTTCGACCGGGCCCTGGAGGCGGCGGAGGGCGACTACGCCTACGCGTACGCCAGCCGCGCCCAGTGCCACGCCGCGCTCGGCCGCCCCGCGGAGGCGCTTACGGACCTGAACCGGGCGCTGACGGTCGACCCGCAGTGGGACTGGTGCTGGGTCGAACGCGGCCGGCTGCACCAGGACGCCGAGCGGTTCGAGGCGGCCGTCGCCGACTACACCCGCGCGCTGGAGCTGTCGCCCGACTACGACTGGGCGTACGCCAACCGGGGCGAGTCCTACCGCCGGCTGAACCGGCTGGACGAGGCGCTGGCGGACGTGGACCGGGCGCTGGAGCTGAAGCCGGAGTGGTCGTGGTGCTGGGGCGAGCGCGGGGAGGTGCACCGGCTCGCCGGGCGGATCGAGGAGGCGCTGGCGAACTTCGACCGGGCCGTGGAGCTGGAGCACGACTACGCCTGGGCGATCGCCGGCCGGGGCCAGTGCCTGGCGGCGCAGCGGCAAGTCGACGCGGCGCTGGCCGAGTTCACCCGGGCGCTGGAGATCGACCCGCGGCTCACGTGGGTGCTGGAGACCCGGGGCGTCTTCTACCGGATGGCCGACCGCTTCGACGACTCGCTCGCGGACTACGCGCGCGCCCTGGAGATCGACGCCACCCGCAGGTGGGCACGGATCGGCCGGGCCCGCACCCTCGGCCACATCGGGCGGACGGCCGAGGCGTACGCGGAAGTCGACGCGGTCCTCGCCCGGTGGCCGGACCACGCCGACGGGCTGAGCCTGAAGGGCCGGCTGCTCTCCCTGGACGGACGGCACGAGGAGGCCCTGGCCGCGTTCGGCGCGGCGCTCCTGGCGGATCCCGACGACACGTCGCTGCACGGCGACAAGGCCGAGACGCTGATGGAACTCGGCCGGTACGAGGAGGCTCGTCCGCACGTCGCGGCGGCGCTCGCGGCCAGTCCGGAGGACGGCTTCACCCAGTTCGACGAGGTCCTGCTGGAGCGGCTGACGGGCGGCTCGCCGCCCGCCGGGCGCTGGGCGGCGGTGGAGGCGGCGATGCTGGCGGACAGCGTCACCGACGCGGACCGGGTGGAGGTCCGGCTGATGTGCCGCGCCGCGACCGGGGACTGGGCCGCCGCCGACGCGGCGCTGGCGGAGCTGGCGACCGCGAAGACGTACTGGCTGCTGCTCAAGGACGTACGCGCACTGCTCTCCATGCTGGCCGCCGCGCCCGTCACGTCGGCGGCGGACCGGCCCCGGATCGAGGGATATCTGCGCACAATCGACGACTTGCTCCGCGAACTGCCGGGCGTATGACGCGGATACGCCCGCTGGCCTCTCGGTTTCCCTCGATTGGCTCTGTCCACGAGAAGGGGTTCTGGCTCAACTTCCGTGAAGCCCGACGCTGAGTGACGACCGAGGCTGGAGCTGACCTTCGGGAAGTTGCCCGAAAATGATCAGTGGTGATCTTGGTGTGGTCGACAGTTCGGCGCCGTGGAAGAGACGGTGCTCCGGTTGGAGGAGCTGCTGTTCTCGTCGATCGCGGACGTTGCGGTGCTGTCGGTGGACGTGAACAACGAGGCGATACGGATCGAGGCCCGCCGGACGACGGCCGGCTCGACGTGTCCGGACTGCGGAACCTGGTCGGGGCGGGTGCACAGCTCCTACCTGCGGTTTCCGGCCGACGTGCCCACGGCGGGGCGGCGGGTGGTGCTGAGCTTGCTTGTCCGCCGGTTCTTCTGCCCGAACGCTTCGTGCGGACGGCGGACGTTCGTCGAGCAGGTGCCGGGGCTGACCCGGCGGCACAGCCGGTGGAGCGAGCGCCTGCGCTCGACGCTGGCCGCGGTCGGCCTCGCGCTCGCCGGCCGGGCCGGCGCACGGATGGCCCGGGTCGTCGGGGTATCCGTCAGCCGCAGCACCGTGCTGCGGCTGGTCGACGCCCTGCCCGAGCCTCAGCCTCCGGCCCCGCGGGTGGTCGGCGTCGACGAGTACGCGATGCGCAAGGGCAGGGTCTACGGGACGGTGCTGGTCGACGTCGAGACCAGGCGCCCTGTGGATCTGCTGCCGGACCGCGAGTCGGCAACGCTGGCGGCCTGGCTCAGCGAACGTCCCGGCATCGAGGTGGTCTGCCGGGACCGCGCCCCCTTCTTCGCCGAGGGAGCGCGGGCCGGGGCCCCGACGGCTCTCCAGGTCGCGGACCGCTTCCACCTCTGGCACAACCTCGGCGAAGCCGCCGAACGATGTGTGTCGCGTCATCGATCCTGTCTACGGGCACCGTTCACCCTGCCTCGACGCGACGCGGCCAAGAACCCTCGGCAACCTGACGGGCAGAACAAATCGCCCTGGCCGACAGGCCACCGGTTCGCCGACCGCACACGCGAGAAACACGCGATCGTCCAGGCGCTGCTGGCCGAAGGTCTCAGCAGACGGGCCATCGGCCGCCGACTCCACATGACACACCGGACGGTCAAACGCCTCGCTGACGCTGCCGCCCCGGAAGACCTCTTCCAAGGGCAGTGGCAGAACCGGCCGACGAGGCTCGATGACTTCAAGCCCTACCTGCATGAGCGGTGGGCGGAAGGCTGCACGAACGCGTGGACGCTCTGGGAGGAGATCAAGGCTCACGGATACGCCGGCGGATACGGAACCGTGCGTGCCTACCTCCGGCCCTTCCGCAGCCCCTCGCGAACGGCGACCCACCCGCCCACGCCCCGGACGGTCACCCGGTGGATCCTCACCCACCCCGACGCCCTTCCGGAGACGGACCGACTCAAACTCAAGTCCGTCCTGGCGCACTGCCCTGAACTGGACGCTCTGACCAGCCATGTCCGCGCCTTCGCTCAGATGCTCACCCAGCTCCAGGGCCACCAGCTCCGCGAGTGGATAGCGGCGGTCCGCACCGACGACTTGCCCAGCATGCACACGTTCATCAACGGCCTCGAACGCGATCTCGACGCCGTCACCGCGGGCCTCACCCTGCACTGGAACTCCGGCGTCGTCGAAGGACACGTCAACCGCATCAAGATGCTCAAACGGCAGATGTTCGGCCGAGCCGGCTTCCGGCTCCTCCGTAAACGCGTCCTGCTCGCGTGACGGAGAGCGACCGCTTCACGGAAGTTGAGCCAGAACCGAAACTCGTGAACAAAGCCACTCGATTACAGTGCTGGGCCGGAGCACGTGCCGAACCGAGCGAGACCAGACAGCGAGACCTGACCGCGAGAGACCGAACGTCCGGACTGAGGTGGCCGAGTGACGACCGCACGCCGCACCTGGGGCCGCGCCGAGCAGCAGGACTTCCGGAGCAGAGTGCGCGGCTGCCTGCTCGGCGGCGCCATAGGCGACGCCCTGGGCGCGGGTATCGCGGATGCCTCCCTGGCGGAGATACGGGCCGGGCACGGACCGGAGGGCGCCGCCGACTTCGCCCCGGCCTACGGCCGCCGCGGCGCGGTCACCGACGACACCCAGATGACCCTCTTCACCGTCGACGGCCTCATCCGCGCCCAGGTGCGCCGCGACGGCGGCCGGTGGCACCCGCCTACCGACGTGCACACCGCGTACCGCCGCTGGTACGCCACGCAGAAGGACTGGGGCCCCGACGAGCGCAAGGCGGAGGACGGCTGGCTCGCCCGCGAGGAGTGGCTGTACTCGCAGCGCGGCGCCCCCCGCGCCAGCCTGCGGGGCCTGGCGGACGAGCGCATGGGCACGCTCCAGCAGCCCCGCAACCCGGAGGCGAAGGACCCGGGGGCCGTGGTGCGCTCCGCGCCGTTCGGGCTGCTGGTGGGCTGGGAGCCGCAGTTGGTCTTCCAGCTCGCCGCCGAGTGCGCCACGCAGACCCACGGCCACCCGACCGGCTATCTGGCGGCGGGCGCGTACGCGGTCGTGGTGCACGGCCTCGCCCGCGGCGACGCGCCGGAGGAGGCGGTGAGCAGGGCGCTGGAGATCCTCGCCGGGCGCCCGGGGCACGAGGAGACCGCGGCGGCCCTGCGCGCCGCGCTCGACGCCCGCGAGGGGCCGGAGCCGGGCCCGGAGCAGGTGGAGCTGCTCGGCACCGGCGAGAGCGCCGCGGAGGCCGTCGCCCTCGCCCTGTACTGCGCGCTGGCCGCCACCGACGTGCGCCACGGCCTGCTCCTCGCCGTCAACCACGGCGGCGCCTCCGACGCCACCGGCTCGCTCTGCGGCAGCCTGCTCGGCGCGCAGCACGGCGAGACGGCGCTGCCGCCGGCGTGGGTGGCGGAGGTCGAGGGCCGCGGCACGATCCTCCAACTGGCCGACGACTTCGCCCTGGAGATGACCCTCGGCCCGGCGCTGCACGGCGAAAGCGCCCCGAACGAGGCGTGGCTGCTGCGCTATCCGCGCTGACCGCCGCACTGTTCCGCGCCGAGTACTGCCCTGTCCGCGCTGACGCCGCCCTGTCCGCGCTGACGCCGCTCGGCCCGCTCCTGCGCCACCAGCACCCCGTCGCCGTGCTCCCGCGACCACGCGGCGAGCGCCCACAGCGGCCCGAGCAGCGACTGCCCGCTGTCCGTGAGCCGGTACTCGACGCGCGGCGGAGCCTCGGCGTAGCGGCGGTGCTCCACCAGCCCGTAGCCCTCCAGCCGCCGCAGCGTCTGGTTGAGGACCTTCGGGCTGATGCCCCCGATCGCCTTCCGCATCTCGGCGGGGCGCCGCGGCCCCTCGCTCAGCGCGAAGATCACGATGCCGTTCCAGGCGTGCGCGAGCACGTCGATGCCCACGCGGGCGCGGCAGTCCGCGAGAAAGGGGCTGGTGTGCACCGGGACGGCCGGCAGCGTCTCGCTCATTCCGCTCCTCCTCTCCTCTTCCTTCTGCTTGCTGCTCCTGTCGTCCTTCTAGCGCATCCGTTACGCACCGATCGGTGCCTTTCGGTCTTCCTAGTGTCGCTGAGGACATCGCGAACAGATGGAGGAGCGACGATGCGTATCGGAGTACTGGGCACCGGGGCCATGGCGGGCGCGCTGGCCGGCTCGTGGGCGCGCGCGGGGCACGAGGTGCTGGTCGGCGGGCGGAGCGCGGCGAAGGCGGCGGAGCTCGCGGAGCGGGCCGGCGGCCGGGCCGGAAGCCTGCGTGAGGCGGCCGGGTTCGGGACGGTCGCGCTGCTGGCCGTGCCGTACGCGGCGCTGGGCGACGCGCTGCGGCAGGCGGGCGCGGGGGAGGGGGTGCTGCGCGGACGTACCGTCGTCGACTGCACCAACGCCCTCGACACGGCGACCATGGAGCCCGACCCGGACCTGCTGGCCGGGGGTCCCAGCGCCGCCCGGCGGATCGCCGGCCTCGCCGAAGGGGCCCATGTCGTCAAGGGCTTCAACCTCGCCCCCGCCGAGGTCTGGCGGCGCAGCGCGCCCGGGCCCGGGGAGGCGCGGGTCACCGTGCCGCTGTGCGGGGACGACGAGGACGCGCTGACGGTGGTGCGGACCCTCGTACGGGACGCGGGGGGCGAGCCGGCGGACGGCGGGGGGCTGGAGCGGGCCGGGCTGCTGGAGGCGGCGGCGGCCTTCGCGGCGGGGGTGTGGAGCCAGGGCCGGCAGCCCGGCGCGGTCTTCGGCCCGGTGCCAGGCCCGGTGTCAAGTCCGGTGGCAAGCCCGGCGGCCGGCTAGGCGGGAGGCCGGGCGGCGGCCGGTCGGAAAAGGCCGAGCCCTCTCGGCCGGGACGGCGAGCCAGTCGAGAGGGCGTTCGGACTTGCGGTCGTGCAGTTTCCGGTCAACTCACGGGTTCACCGTCGGTCAGGCCGTACGGAAAGCGCCGCCGGCCGCCTCGGCCACGAATGCGGCCCAGGATTCGGGGGTGAAGTCCAGGACCGGCCCGTCCGGGACCTTCGAGTCGCGCACCGAGACCAGCCCGGGAGCGGTCGAACGCACCTCGATGCACTCGCCGTTGCCCGCGGAGTGGGTCGATTTGGTCCAGGCGCCGGTGGCGCCGAGTTCGATTGCCATGTTCTTCTCCGGTTGCTGAGGGACTCAACTTCTTCCTGCCCGTTCGCAGGCCGGAGTGTTGTCGACGCCCCGGCCCGACGCCGAGACGCTACCGCTCAACAACCCACCGGTCAGGGGGCTTTCACTCGACCGGATGGCGAAAGGCCGCTGCTCTTCCGGAGCGTCCGGGTACGGGTGTACCGTGCCTCCGTTTCGGGATACCCGGCCGCGCCTCCGATTATCAGCGGGCGTACTTCTTAGCCGTATCCGCGATGAATTTCCGGGTCTGTTCTGGATTGAGCGCCTGCGCCCGCAAATGCTCGTACATCAAGCTGTAGTTGTGGACGTCGTCGCTCTTCTCCAGGTAGAGATCGCTGGTGACGCCCTCCAGATAGATCACGCTGGAGTCGGACTCCTCGGGGAACTCCAGAATCGCGTACTGCCCCGTGACCCCCGGGTGCGCGCCCGTCTCGAACGGCAGCACCTGCACCGTGACGTGCGGCAACTGCGACACCTCGATCAGGTGCTCCAACTGCTCGCGCATGATGTGCGGGCCGCCCACCACCCGCTGGAGCGCGGCCTCGTCGAACACCGCCCAGAGCCGCAGCGGCTGCTCCGTACCCCTTATCCGGTCCTGCCGCCGCATCCGCACGTTCACCCGCTTGTCGACGTCCGCTTCGGTCACCTCCGGCGAACTGCCGGCGATGACGGCCTCCGCGTACGCGCGCGTTTGCAGCAGTCCCGGCACGACGAGCGACTGATAGATGCGCAGCGAGGCGGCGGCGGTCTCCAGGCCGATGTAGACGCTGTACGGCACGTCCCCGAAGGCGTTCCACCAGCCCTGCTGGCGGGATTCCCGCGCCATCTGCATCAGGGAGTTGACGATCCGCTCGTCCTCCACCTCGTACACGCCGCACAGGTCGCGGACGTCGCGCTGGCTGATGCTGCGCCGGCCGTTCTCCAGCCGGCTGATCTTGGACTGCGAGACCAGCAGCCGGTCGGCGACCTGTTCCGCGGTCATGTTCTTCTGCTCGCGCAGCCTGCGCAGCTCCTGGCCGAGGCGGCGCCGCCTGACCGTGGGGTTGACGTTGGACGCCAAGGGAGTTGCACCTCCGGGTGCGTAATCCGCGTGCGGACGTAACTCATTACTGGGTGCAGCCTGCCACCGACGGAGTGTGTGCCGCTGCGATCGTCGCGAAATCGCCGCAGAGGACGAAGGTTTGGCGCACAATGTGCGCGGCACGGGGCGGCGGGGGCCGGTTGTGCCCACGGGGGCGCCGAGCGCGCGCAGTCGCCGGAGCGGCCGGAGTCGTTCGGAACGCAGGACTTGGAACGCAGGACAGGGCCCCGTCCCGTCGAGTGGTCTCGACGGGACGGGGCCCTGCGTTGCGGCTCCCGTTCCCGGTCCGGTGCACCGCCGTGCGCCACGCCTCGCCCGTACGCGGATGCGTGCGTACGGACTCGGCGTCGCGTGCGACGGCCGCCGGGCGGGCTCAGCGCACCGCGGCCGTCCGGATCATCCCCGCGCGGCGGGACCCCGCGGGAACTCCGGCAGGCTGCGCGACAGCCGGCGGACGGGCCGCGGGACGGCCGCCTCCGGAGGTGCGCCGCGGCTGAGCGGTGACGCCGTTCTGCACGTCCATCACGGCGTGCGCCACCAGACCGCCCATCGGGTCGTGCCTGATCAGATCCCGGAGCCGGGAGCGCGCGGAGCGCCCCTCGTTCCCGGGGTAGAGATGCTTGCCGAGTCCGACCGCGTGGGCCAGCGCGGCAAGCGCCGCGGTCCGCGGGTCCGGCGGGACGCCGGTGCGGATCGCACTGTCCAGCCGGGCACGTATCTCCCGGCTGATAGCGGTGTCGGTTGCCTGATACCGAGTGGTGGGGAGTACCCCGCACATGTGGCTCTCCACGGCATGCACCATGCCGCAGCGCTCCAGATGAGCGAGATACGTCTGGCGCAACCCCAGACGTGGCCCACCTATCCAGTTCACCGCGCGCACGGGACTGCCCCGGCGACGCAGCAACTCAAGCGCTGTGTCCAATGTGGGGTCCCCGGTCGGACGCGGAAGTATCACGGCGATACGATCCCCGTCCGGGGCTATTCGCCCGGCCAGAGCGAGCTCGACGAGCTGTGCTCCTGCCAGGCCGAGGTCGAGCGACTGCGGCTGCGCAGTGGTACCCGTGGCCGGGTCCAGTGCCAGCAGCAGAAGCTCCTCCGGAAGTGTTCTGCGGCTCCTGCCCATCCATGCCTCCCCGCGTGGATGAATGACAGGGTGACGCCTCTCACATTGGTCTGTCGAGAGTGCGTGGGCGCTTTGATCGGGAACCTGTAGGTATGTCGTTCTCGTCTCTCAGATGCGGGCGAGAGACGGCTACGTCCCCGTAGGGTGGGTGGCCACCCCGTGGTTGACGCGGTTGTGCGGTTGTGACTCAGGAGGAGGAAGTCGGTGGCGGTCGAGTCCCCCGGGAGGCCCGAGGAGCAGCAACCGTCGGGGTCGGCGACCGTGGACGAACGCGAACCTCGCGATCCGGACGGCGGACGCGACCCACGCCTGGCGTTCACGTCCTCCACCGACAACGCCCCCGTCCCGGCGCCGGTTCCCGCACAGGGCGGCGAGGAGCGAACTGCCCCCGGGGCGGCGGCGGATGACGACGCGGGTGCGGCCGGCGGCGAGACCGGGTCCGGGGCGGAGTCCGAGTCCGAGGACGGGCGGAAGGCCGGGAGCGGGACCGGGAAGCCGAAGTCGCGACCGAAGCCCCCGAGCAAGAACGGCAAGGCGCCGGCGCGCGGCGAGGGCTCGGGTACGAAGCCGAAGAGCGCGGCGGCCGCGAAGCCGGCGGACGAGGACGGCGAGAGGCCGGGAGCGGGATCGGGAGCGGGATCGGGCGCGGCGTCCGAGTCGAAGCCGAAGCCCGCGGCGAGCGCGAAGCGCACGGCGGACGGCGGCGGCAAGGCGGCGAACGGATCCCGCCAGAAGGCGGACAAGACCTCCGCTGAGGCCGACGACGGGGCCGAGGCCAAGCAGGCGAGCGACGACGGCAAGGCGCCCGGTCGGTCGCCGCAGCGGGAGGGCTCCGGCGAGAAGGCCGCGCCCGGCCCGAAGGCGAAGGCCGCGCCCAAGGCGAAGAGCGACACGGCACCGAAGAGCGACAAGGCGCCCGAGAAGACCCCAGAGGCCGAACCCCCGGCCAAGCCCGCCCCCACCGCGAAGCGCGCCGCTAGCGCGCCCGCCCCGAAGCCCGGCAGCGATTCAGGGGCGAAGGACGCTGCCGCGCCCAAGCCGACGGCCGCGGGAACTGCCGCTGACGCCGGGTCGTCGGCAGGCGCGGACGGTTCCGACGCGGGAGCCAAGCCCCGCCCGAAGCCCAGCACCACGTCTGAGCCGCGAGGCGGCGGCGCCTCGAAGGGCGCCGAGGCGCCCAAGGCGCCGACCGCCGGTGCTGCGCCGCAGCCGAAGCCGGCGGGCGAAGCGGCTGAGGCGGACGCTTCCGGCGCGCGGTCGGCGGCCCGGCCGAAGCCCGAGGACGCGCCTGGGTCGCGAGGTGGCGCCGTCGCAAAGGGCACCGCGGCGTCCAAGCCGCCGACCGCCGGTGCTGCGCCGCCGCCCAAGCCCGAGGGCGATCCGGCCAAGGCGGACGGTTCCGGCGCGCGTCCCGCGTCCGGGCCGGAGGCCGCGGACGCGCCTGCGGCGCGGCGCGGTGAGGCGGCGGGGGCCGAGGTCCCCACGACGTCCGACAAGCCCCGCTCGGCCGCCGGCGCCCCGGGCACCGATGCCGTCCCGGGAGCGTCGCGGCCGAAGGCCGGGGGACCGGCCGGTGCCGGGTCTTCGGCGGCTGCCGGCGGTTCGGGCGCAGAGAGCCCGTCCCGGCCGGAGGCCGCGGACGTGGCGGCCGAGGGCGGTACGACGTCCGGCAAGCCCCGCTCGGCTGCCGGTGGTCCCGGCAACGACGCCCCGTCGAGCGCCTCGCGGCCGAAGGCCGGGGGACCGGCCGGTGCCGGCGCTTCGGGCGCCCGGTCCGCCTCCGGGCCGGAGGCCGCGGACGCGGCGGCTGACGGTGCCATGACGTCCGGCAAGCCCCGTTCGGCCGGCGGTGCCTCGGGCGCCAAGAGGGACACCGCGACCGCCACTTTCCGGGTTGCGGACGTTGCCTCCGACGGCGGCGGCTCGGGTGCGTCGGGTTCGGCTCGGCCGGGGGCCGACGGCACGGCCGTGCCTGGGGCTCGGGTCGGGGAGGGCTCTGAGGGGGCTCTGGGCGGCTCTCGTGGGGGTCGTGAGGGCTCGGGTGGGTCCGGGGTCTCTGAGGCCGCTGAGGCGCGTGTGGAGGGCGACCTCGCCCCCGGGCGTGCCCGGGAGGCCGCGGGCTCCGGCTCCGGTGCCGCCGACGACGCTCCGGACTCCGGTTCGGACACCGGCTCCGGCCTCGGTTCCGGGTCCCCCGCTGATGCTCCGGACCGCTCCGGCGCCTCCCCGGCGGCGGGTTCCCGCGGCAAGGACTCCGCCACCGCCAGCTTCCGGCTCGTCGCCGAGGCCGACGCCGCCAAGGTCAGCGGCGACGACCGGCTGCGGGCCGCCGTCGCCGCCTGGGTGACGAAGACCGGCGACGACGAGCCCGGCGATGCCGTCGCCCTGGCCGGTGACGTCGAAGACGTGTCCGTGGCCGACGAGCCCGCCGACGCCGTGCCCGACACGGCCGACGGCGACGGCGACCCCGCCGACACCCCGCCCGTCGGGAAGCTCGCCGGGCCACCCGGCAGCACCTTCGTGCCGCTCAAGACCGACGCCGACCTGCCCCCCAAGCCCGCCGCTCCGCCGCCGCCCCCCGCCGCACCTCCGGCGGTCCCCGCGACGCCCGCGACGCCCCCGGCGCCCCCCGCCGCACCTCCGGCGGTCCCCGCGACGCCCCCGGCGCCCCCCACCGCGCCCCCGGCGGTCCCCGCGCCCGCGGCGGCACCCGACTCCGCGCCGCCCGAGCCCGCCGCCGGGCCCGACTCGCCGCCCGGCTGGGAGCGGACGCAGCAGCAGCCCCTCCCGCCGTACGAGGAGAAGCGGCCGCTCGACCTGCTCGCCGAGCTGACCAACACCCCGCCGCCGCCCGAGACCCTCACCCGTACGCTCGTACGGCGGGTGAAGATCTGGACGCCGCTGGTCATCCTGCTCGCGATCGTCCTCGGCGTGGTCCAGATGCTCCGCCCGCTGCCCGCCCCCGCACTCACCCTCACCGCCGCCTCCGGCTACTCCTTCGAGGGCGGCACCCCCGAGATGCCGTGGCCCAGCGAGGGGCAGGCGTCGATAGACGTGGCGGGGCTCGGCAGCCTCGGTTCGTACGGGAAGCAGAAGTCCGTGCCGATCGGCAGCGTCGCCAAGGTCATGACCGCCTACATCATCCTGCGCGACCACCCGATGAAGCCCGGCGGCAAGGGCGCGAGCATCCCCGTCGACGACACCGCCGTCGACGAGGCCGCCCTCAGCTCCGAGGGCGAGACGACCGTCGAGCTGGACCCGGACTCCAAGCTCAGCCAGAAGGAAGCCCTCCAGGCCCTGCTCATCGCCTCCGCCAACAACGTCGCCCGGCTGCTCGCCCGCTGGCACTCGGACGGCGACATGCAGGCGTTCGTGGACGAGATGAACAGGACCGCGGAAGAGCTGGGCATGGACGGCACCACCTACAGCGACCCCAGCGGCCTGAAGGAGTCCACCGTCTCCACGGCCGAGGACCAGGTGATCCTCGGCAAGGCGGCGATGAAGGACCCGCTGTTCAAGCAGATCGTCGCCATGCCCGTCTACACCGACAGCCGCGGCGACGACCACGACAACAGCAACAAGATGGTTCCGCTGCACGGCATCGGCATCAAGGTCGGCTCGACCACCAAGGCCGGCGGCAACTTCCTCTTCGCCACCGAGAAGAAGGTCGCGGGCGAGGAGCAGTTGATCGTCGGCGCGGTCCTCGGGCAGTACGCGGTGCCGCAGCTTCCGACCGCCATGGAGTTCGGCCGGCAGTTGATGGCGGAGGGCGAGAAGGCGCTCACGGACATGACCGTCGTGAAGAAGGGCGACGTCGTCGGCGAGGTCGACGACGGCCTCGGCGGTACGACGCCGGTGGTGGCGACCGAGGACGTCGTGGCGCCGGGCTGGGGCGGGCTGAAGGTGGGCCTGGAACTCGGTCCCGGCCGCACCGGAGAGGTGCCGCACGAGGGTGCGAAGGGTGACCCGGTCGGGGTGCTGACGATGGGCTCCGGCCAGGGGGAAGTGCGGGTGCCGGTGGCGCTGGCGGAGGACATGGCGGAGCCTGGCGTAGGGGCGAAGCTCAGCAGGCTCGGTTAGCGCCCGGGGGCGTCGTACGCCCGTGCTAGCGTCGCTGGCACCGCCCCCGGGGACGTCAAGGGAAGACGGGGAGTCGTCGCAGTGACCACCGTGCAGCCGGACCGCGAAGCCGCGGCCGGCAGCCGATCAGCAGATGGAGCCGCGGCAGGAGCCGACGGGGGCCGGCCCGCGCCTGCGTCCGCCGACTCCGACGATCCGGCGGGTCCCGCGGGGCAGAGCACGGCGGACGAGGGCGGCGCGGACGAGGGCGGAGAAGACGGCGACGGTACGGCCGTGAGCGGGGCCGACGCGGCCCCCTCCGGCGCCGCCGAGGCGAGTGCCGGCGCCGCCCGTACGGGCGTCAAGGACAGCGGCGGCACCCCCCGTACGGAAGCCGCCGCCCCCTTCGCCGCCCGGCTGCGCTTCACCCCGCCCGACCGCCTCCGGCCCCACCTGCGCTGGCTCGCCCAGCGACCCGTGCTCACCACCCTCGTCGCCGCGGGCATCCTGCACATCCTGTGGCTGCTGCTCCTCGCCAACGAGGGTGGCGACCTGGCGGCGCAGGACGCCTGGGCCGAGTTCGCCGGCCGCCATCCCTCGACGGCGTACAACTTCGCCTGGTACGGGGGCATGCACCCGGTCTCGTACAGCGTCGTATCGCCCTATCTGATGGCCGTGCTCGGCGTGCGGACGACCATGGTGCTCGCCGGCACGCTCTCCGCCGGCGTGCTCGCGCTGATCCTCGCCCGCTGCCGGTACGTGCCGCGGCCGCTGGTGCCGTCGCTCTTCGGCGCCGTGGCGCTCGTGGGGAACGCGGCCTCCGGCCGCGTGACGTTCGCGCTGGGGCTGCTCTTCGCGCTGGTCGCGATCGCCCTGGTCTTCCGCGACGACCGCGAAGACGACGAAGACGATGAAGACGACGAAGAAGGAGAAAAGGGCGAGAAGGGCCGGCGGCGGGTGGGCGGCTGGCGGGGGACCGCGGTCGTGCTGTCCAGCATGCTGGCGACGGCCGCGAGCCCGGTGGCCGGGCTCTTCGCCGGGGTGGTCGCCACCGGGCTGTTCCTGCAGAAGCGGCGCACCGAGGCGTATCTGCTCGGGGCGGCGCCGCCGGTGGTCGTCGCGCTGTCGAGCTGGCTCTTCCCGTTCCAGGGGAACATGCCGATGCCGTGGATCTCCGCGGTGGCGCCGATGATCACCGCCGCGCTGATCTGGCTGATGGCGCCGGAGTCGTGGCGTACGGTCCGGATCGTCGCGGCGATCTACTTCCTCGGCACGCTCGGGGCGTGGGTCATCCCCTCGCCGGTCGGCAGCAACATCGAGCGGCTCGCGCTGATCTTCGGCGGCACGGTGCTGCTGGTCGTCGCGCAGACGGGGACCCGGCAGGCGGCGCCGCGGCTGATGCGTTCCGTGGGGGCGGCGTATCTGGCGTTCGCGGCCATCACCGTGTGGGTGGTCGTCAAGCCCGTGGTCGACCTCGTGCTCACCAGCCCGACCGCGGCCTGGACGCGCGAGCTGGCGCCGCTGGTGGACCAACTGCAGCAGGTGGACGCGGAGGCGGGGCGGGTCGAGGTCGTGCCCGTACGCAGCCACCGGGAGGCGTCCGCGCTGCAGCCGTACGTGAGCCTGGCGCGCGGCTGGAACCGGCAGGCGGACCTCGACCGGCACGAGATCTTCTACGACGGCAGCCTGACCCCGAAGACGTATCACGCCTGGCTGAAGACCTGGGCCGTGCGGTATGTGGTGCTGCCGGTGGAGGACCGGCCGGACACCGGGGCGCACGAGGAGGCGAAGATCGTCGCCAAGGGGCAGCCGTACCTGACGGAGATCTGGGCGGACGCGAACTGGCGGCTGTTCCGGGTCAACGACCCCACGCCGCTGGTCGAGGCGCCCGCGGAGGTGCGGCGGGCGGACGAGGGCGAGCTGGTCATCGACGTGAAGTACGCGGGTCCCGTGCTGGTGCGGGTGCCGTTCTCGCCGTGGCTCGGGCTGGTCGACGAGGACGGCGAGGGCGTCGAGGCGCCGCAGGTGCTGGAGGGCGACGGCTCGGACGGGGCGGACGTCGACGGGGTCCGGGAGTGGTCGGAGAGCGGGCAGCTCTACG
Source organism: Streptomyces sp. CMB-StM0423 (assembly GCF_002847285.1). Classification (NCBI taxonomy): domain Bacteria; kingdom Bacillati; phylum Actinomycetota; class Actinomycetes; order Kitasatosporales; family Streptomycetaceae; genus Streptomyces; species Streptomyces sp. CMB-StM0423. The sequence goes on from NZ_CP025407.1 coordinate 5,028,247, forward strand.
TCAACCTGGAGGGCTGCGTGACGAAGGCCGGCGAATGGACCCGGCTGCACGCCCCGCGCCCCGGCACGTACCGCATCTCGGCCCCGTACCAACTGCCGCGCGGGACGCACTGCCCGGACTGACGGTCACCGCGGGCCGACGCCCGCGTCGAACATGATGCGGTGGAGGTCGCCGCTCTCCACCGCGTTGACCGGGTACGCGGCCGCTGGTCAGCGGCAGGTGGTCCGGCGGCGGGTGCGCGCGGAGCAGTGCCGGTTGGGTACGGGGGGTCTGGGCCGCGTGGCGCAGCGCCTCGGCGCCGGCGTGCGCCAGTAGCGCCTGGTCTTGCAACGGCGGGAGTTCCACGAGCCACATGCCATCGGCGACCACCTCCTCGGCCCGCGCCGCTGCCCCGTGCGCCGACCGTGCTCCCAGTGTGAGGGGGAGAGCGGGGGCGCGGGCCGATTCCGCGGGAAACGGCTGCGCGAGGGTGGGGCTGGTGGTAAAAGACGGTCGGCCGGGTGCCGTGTGGGGGAATTGCGGACGGAATCTGACCTGAAGTCGTCCTACGGTCGGGGGCATCCGGGTCGGCGGCATCCGGGCCGGCGGCGGTGAGGAGAGACGGCGGATGGGTACGCGGACGATGACGTGGGCGCAGGCCAGCGCGCGCCGGCTGGCGCGCAGCGGGCTGGCGGGGGTGGCGACGCCGGAGGGCGCGGGGGACTCCGCGGTGGCGGTCGGCGGCGCCCCGGCGGTCGCCGGCTCCGCGGGCAGCCGTCCCGCGCGCTCCGGCTCCCCGGCAGGCGGCCCGGCGCGCGGTGCTCGTACGGGCGCCGCCTCCGCCGGCGACGTACCCCCCGGCACCCCCGCCGCCGTCCTCCGCGCCCTCTGCGGGGCCCAGGCCCAGGTGCTCTCCGCCGCCGAACTCTCCGTCGGCATGCGCCTCGCCGACGCCACCCGCGCCGACGTACGCCGCGCGCTGTGGGAGGACCGCACCGTGGTCAAGACCTTCGGCCCCCGCGGCACCATCCACCTCCTCCCCGCCGCCGACCTGCCCCTGTGGACCGGCGCGCTCGGCGCGCTCCCCACCGGCTCCGGCAACGGCGGCGGCACCCTCGGGCTGCTCACCCCCGACCAGGCCGACGCCGTCGTCGCCGCCGCGGCCGACGCCCTCGCCGACGCGGAGCTGACCGTCGACGAGCTCACCGACGCCCTCGCGGAGCGGGCCGGGTCGTGGGCGGCGGACCCGGTGATGGAGGCGTTCCAGACGAAGTGGCCGCGCTGGCGGGCCGCCACCGCGCTGGCCGCGCACCGCGGCGCGCTGTGCTTCGGGCCGAACCGCGGCCGGAAGGTCACGTACACGAGCCCGCAGCGCTGGCTGCCGGGCTTCGCCCCCGCGCCCCCGGAGGAGGCGCTGAGCGCGCTCGTACGCCGCTATCTGTACGCCTACGGCCCCGCCACCCCGCAGGACTTCGCCCGCTGGCTCGCCGCCCCCGCGGGCTGGGCCAGGGACCTCTTCGCGGCGCGGGCGAAGGCGGCCGAGATCGAGCCGGTGGAGCTGGCGGGGGTGCCGTCGTGGGTGGTGGCGGGCGACGCGGCGACGCCGGCGGAGGAGCCGCGCGGGGTACGGCTGCTGCCGTACTTCGACGCGTACGCGATCGCCTGCCGCCCCCGCGAACTCCTCTTCCCCGGGCGGGCCTACGAGCGCGCCCTCGCCGGCGGCCAGGCGGGCAACTTCCCGGTGCTGCTGATCGACGGCCAGGCCGCGGGCGTCTGGCACCAGCGCCGCTCGGGCCGCCGGATCACGGTCACGGTCGAACCCCTCGACCGCCTCCCGGCCCGGCACGGCCGGGCGCTGGAGGGGGAGGTGGAACGGCTGGCCCGGATCATGGAGGGCCGGGCGGAGCTGACGGTGGGCCGGACAGAAGTGGGCCCCCACGCGTAGCGGCGGCACCGGGGTGCGGTCCGGCGGGCGTGCGGCCGTTGCGGGCTGTGGGGCCCGCGCCAGGTGGGTACGCACGGGAAGGTCCGGCGCGGGCACAGCGCCGGACGCCGGCGCCGTGGGCCGGCCCCCGGCCTGCGGCCTGGGCCTGGGCCTCAGCCGGTGGCACCCGGTCCCCGCACGGCGGCGGGGCTGTGGGCCCGGCACCGGGACCGCGGCCTGGGGGCGGCCGGTTCGTACGGCCCGGTCGGTGGCCCCGCCGGGCTCCCGCTGCGCCGTCCGTACGGCGAGCCCCTGCGGCCCGCGCCCCCGGGTGCTCGCCGCCATCCCGTGGCCCTGACTCCGTACGGCCCCCGCACGCCCCCCTACGACCCCACCCCGCCTCCCCCGGCGGGAGTCAGCTCCGTACCGCCGCGCTGATCAGCTCCCGCTGCACCGGGGCCAGGCTGCGGAGCCTGCGGGTGTCCGACAGGCCCAGCTTCGCCATCAGCTTCGCCGTCTGCGCGGGACCCACCCCCGGCAGCGCCAGCAGGAAGTCCTTCGCCAGCATGTCCCCGGCCAGGGCGTCCCGCGCCGCGCGCTCCAGCGCCTGGACGCAGTCGACCTCCCCGTTCTTGATCGCCCGGACCAGCGCGGTCCGGGCTCGCTGGGCCTCAAGTGCCTGGTCCAAGGCGCGCGCACACTCCACCGGACTGCGCTGTCCCGGGATCTTCTTCATCGGCCCCATCCGCACTACTCCCCTCTAGCTACTGCGACTTGAGGAGAACAGTAGCCGGAGTATCCGGATTTGATCCGCCATTTGAGTGTGTGCCGCTAAAGTCAGTTGTGCTGAAAAGTAACCGACTTGGGCGCTTAGTCGCGATGTCGGACGGTCTGCTGTGCGTATCCACTGCTCCGCAGTTCTCCTGCCTGCGTTGGTAATTCTGGAGGTTTGATATCCAGAATCATGAGGATGACCGAGGGCGTCGAGTGGGCGCTGCACAGTTGCCTGAACCCGGCGTGGGCAGGACCCGGCCGCCCGGTGACGGCCGCCCGCCTCGCGGCGTACCACGAACTCCCCGCCCCGTACCTCAACAAGCAGCTCCAGGCCCTCGTCCGGGCCGGCATCGTCATCTCCACCTCCGGGCCGCGCGGCGGCTTCCGCCTCGCCCGGCCGCTCGCGCGGATCAGGCTGATGGACGTCGTCGCCGCCGTCGAGGGCCCCGACGAGGCGTTCCGCTGCACGGAGATCCGGCAGCAGGGGCCCGGGGGCGGGGCGCCCGCGAGCTACCGGCTGCCGTGCGCCTTCGCGCACGCGATGGCCCGCGCCGAGCCGGCGTGGCGCCGGGAGCCGGCCGGGCAGACGCTGGAAGACGTGCGGGAGCAGGCGCAGGCGCCGGCCGCGCGCGAGCGGCTGCGGCGCTGGCTCGCGAACGGCTGACGGGATTTTCCGGTAAGGACCGGCCGGTGCCGGGGGCGTGCTCGTCGACGCGGTCGCGCTGGGGGCGGCGCCGGCTGCGGGGGCGGTACTCACCCTCGCGGCGGTAGTCCTGTGCACCCGTACGACCCGAGTACCGCCCGCCGCCCCCCTGCCGCCGCGCCGGCCGAGACACCGTGAGCCGACCCGGCACCACCCCGAACACCCCCGCGCCCGTTCCGAATTCACCCGAAAGGACATACCGGCCATGACCCGCGCGCTCCGCAACCCCCCGCAGCTCCACGACCCCACCGGATACGGCTGCAGCCACGTCGCCACCGCCCCCGGCCGGCCGGTCTGCATCGCCGGCCAGTACGCCTCGGACGAGACCGGAGCCGTCGTCTCCGCCGACTTCGCCGCCCAGGTCGAGCGGTCCTCCGCCAGCCTCGGCACGTACGTCGTCGGCCACGACCGCGAGCGGCCGGAGACCGTCCTCGCCGCGCTGCACCGGGTGTGGGGCGACTCACTGCCCGCGCAGACACTCGTCGGGGTGGCGTCGCGGCGCTGCCGGAGATGCTCTTCGAGGTCGACGCGGTGGCCGTACGGGCCACGGGCCGCGGGGTCCGCCGCCCCCGGGGCACCCGCCGGTCCCCGCTGACGCGGCATGTCCGCTCCCCCGGCGCCCGGGACGGGAGGCCGTCCGTGTTCAATGGAGGATGCGGCGTCGCTCCGCCACGGACGCCGGGAAGGAGCAAGTACATGGACACCGCAGCCACCGCAGCCACCGCAGCCGGTCGCAGCCGGACCGACCTCATCGAGGGCCTGATGGCCCGCTTCCCGAACGTGCCCAGAGAGGCCGTGATCAAGGAAGACCTGCTGCGCGGCGGGATGGCCTTCGACGACTCCGCGCTGAGCGGCGCGGGCGAGGACGGCTCCGGCGAGGTGAAGCCGAAGTCGTACTTCATCTTCTCCTTCGACCACGGCACGCTCCCCGAGCTGGGCGCCGCCGCGCTCAACCGCCCGCCGGAGGAGATCGTCCTCACCGGCGGCCCGTACGACCTGCGCCGCACGGTCGTCTCGGTACGGGTCAACCCCTCGTCCCCGTACCGCGTGAAGCCGGGCGACGACGGCGCCCTCGGGCTCTACCTCGACGGCGTGCGCATCGCCGACGTCGGGCTGCCGCCGATGCCGGACTACTACCGGCACAAGCTCGCCAACGGGAAGTCCGTGATGGAGGTGGCGCCCACCATCCAGTGGGGCTACCTGATCTACCTCACGGTCTTCCGGGTCTGCCAGTACTTCGGCGCCAAGGAGGAGTGCCAGTACTGCGACATCAACCACAACTGGCGCCAGCACAAGGCCGCCGGCCGCCCGTACACGGGCGTGAAGCCGGTGGAGGAGGTGCTGGAGGCGCTGGAGATCATCGACCGGTACGACACCGCGAAGACCTCCACCGCGTACACCCTCACCGGCGGCGCCGTGACCTCCCACATCGGCGGCAAGGACGAGGCGGACTTCTACGGCCAGTACGCCAAGGCCATCGAGGAGCGCTTCCCCGGCCGCTGGATCGGCAAGGTCGTCGCCCAGGCGCTGCCGAAGGCCGACGTGCAGCGCTTCCACGACTACGGCGCGCAGATCTACCACCCCAACTTCGAGGTGTGGGACCGGCGGCTGTTCGAGCTGTACTGCCCGGGCAAGGAGCGCTACGTCGGCCGCGACGAGTGGCACCGCCGGATCCTCGACTCCGCGGAGGTCTTCGGGCCTTCCAACGTCATCCCCAACTTCGTCGCGGGCGTGGAGATGGCCGAGCCGTTCGGCTTCACGACGGTCGACGAGGCCATCGCGTCCACGCGCGAGGGGCTGGACTTCTTCATGTCGCACGGGGTCGTGCCGCGGTTCACCACCTGGTGCCCGGAGCCGACGACGCCGCTGGGCAAGGCCAACCCCGAGGGCGCGCCGCTGGAGTACCACATCCGGCTGCTGGAGACGTACCAGGACGCGCTGGACACCCACGGTCTCTCGTCCCCTCCGGGCTACGGGCCGCCGGGGGCGGGGCGCGCGGTGTTCTCGGTCAGCTCCTTCATGGACTCGATGCCGCTGCCCGACGACGCCTCGGAGGCCGCTGTTCCGGCACGGACGTGACGATACGGACGTGATGGTGCCGGGGTGACCGCGCGGCCGTGGTGGGATGCTGTCCACCATGGCGCGCGCGGGAGACCACGACAGGACCCGGACCAGCTACGACACCGTGGCGGAGACCTACCTCGGCACCGTCGGCGGTGAGCTGGCGCACAAGCCGCTGGACCGGGCGCTGCTCGCGGCGCTCCTGGAGCAGGCCGGGGACGGCGCCCCGGTCGCCGACCTGGGCTGCGGGCCGGGGCACGTCACGGGGTGGCTCGCGGCGCACGGGGCGCGGGCGGTCGGGATCGACCTGTCGCCCGGCATGGTCGCGCTCGCCCGGCGCGAGCATCCGGCGGCGGAGTTCCGCGAGGGCGACCTGCTGCGGCTGCCGGCGGGGGACGGCGAGTTCGGGGCGGCGGTCGCGCTGTACTCGGTCATCCACCTCGAACCGGACGAGCTGGCGCCCGCGTTCGCAGAAGCGCGCCGGGTGCTGCGGCCCGGCGGGCGGCTGCTGGTCTCGTTCCACGTCGGCACCGAGGTGCGGCACCTGGACGACTGGTGGGGGCACCCGGTCGACGTGGACTTCCGCTTCCTGGAGCCGGCGGCGGTGGCCGCCCTGCTCGGGGCGGCCGGTTTCGAGGCCGAGGCGACGCTGGAGCGCGCCCACTACCCGCAGGAGCCCGAGACGACGCGCGCCTACATCCTCGCCCGGCGGCCGGAAGCGTAGGCCCCGTCCTGAGGCGTAGGGTCTCGCGCTTGTCCTGACGTCGGCGTCAACGTCTAACGTCGGCCGTATGCGCATCGGGGAACTCGCCGAGAGAGCCGGGGTCAGCACGCGGACCCTGCGCTACTACGAGTCGCGCGGGCTGCTGCCCGCCGCCGACCGCGGCGCCAACGGCCACCGCGTGTACGGCGACGACGCCCTGCGGCTCGTCGCGCAGATCCGCACGCTGCAGGACTTCGGCTTCGAGCTGGAGGACACCCGCCCGTTCGTGGAGTGCCTGCGCGCCGGCCATCCGGCGGGCGACTCGTGCCCCGACGCGCGCGCGGTGTACCGCAGGAAGATCGCCGAGCTGGACGGGCTGATGGCCGAACTGCGGGCGGCGCGCGACCACCTGACCGCGCAGTTGGCGCGCGCCGAGGCGCTGCCGGCGCCGTGCGGCGCGGGCGGGACCGACGGAGACGTGCCGCTGTGCGGCGGCTGACGGAAGAGGCCACATGACGACTTCAGGGACGACACCGCAGACGACGATCCAGGGCGTTCCGTACGTGACGGACGAGACGTTCGCCGAGGAGGTGCTGCGCGCGGACGTGCCGGTGCTGGTGCAGTTCACCGCCCAGTGGTGCCCGTCGTGCAAGCAGCTCACCCCGGTCATCAGCGCGCTCGCCGCCGAACTGGGCGACCGGGTCAGGGCCGTACGCCTCGACGTCGACCACAACCCGGGAACGACCGTCGCACACGGCGTCCTCGCCGTGCCGACGCTGCTCGTCTTCCAGGGCGGCGAGCCCGTACGGTCCGTGGTCGGCGCCCGCTCCAAGGCCCGCCTCCTGCGGGACCTCGACGGCGTGATCTGACCCCGGCGGCCGCCCGGGGAAGGCTCGGCGGGAGTGCGGGCGGCCGGCGGGACGGGGGCCGGAGGGGCGTCCGCCGGGCGGGGTGGTCGCCGGTGCGCCTGCGGGACCGTACGCGTACTCGGGGCAAAACTCCGCGTATGTCTGCATACGTTCCGCACGGCGCGTACCGTCTCCGGCGCGCTCTCACGCTCCTCTTCGCGCCCCTCCTCACCGCCGCCGCCCTGCTCGCGGGCCCGGCCGCGGACCCCGCCGCCGCCTGCCCGGCCGGAGCCTGCGGCTCCGTCGTCACCGCCCCGCTCGCACCGCCCGCCCCGGCCACCGAGCCCTGCCCCAGTCCCGATCCCGTCGTGTGCCGGATCCGGGTGCTGCCGTGGGACGAGAAGGCAGAGGCGCAGCAGACGCGGATGCGCTACCACGGGCTGCTGGAGGACATGCGCCGCACGGAGGCCCGGATGCGGGCGGACGGCGCGTCCGACGAGGAGGTCGCCAGGAAGCTGGTCGACATGCGCAACCAGGCCAAGGAGATCACCCGCGCGGGCATGACGCCCGCGGAGGTGCGCGTGCTGGAGGAGCGCAACCAGGCCAAGTACGGCAACCCCCTCGGCCCGACGGCCGACCAGCTCTACGCCAAGTACGGCTCCTGGCCCGAGGTCATCGCCGCCTCCACCCGCACCAGCACGGCCGTCGACGAGGCGCTGAGCCTGCACTACCACCCCTGCCCCGTGTAACGCCCGGGGCTGCGGGGGCTCCCGGGGCTCTCGGGGCGGTAAAGAAATACGTGGCGGGCGGGGCCGATCCTTGCGAGGGTCGGGGTGTCCGACCCCGGCTCAGAAGGAGTGCCCGTGCCCCGTGCCGTCACGCTCATCCGCTCCGCGTCCCTGTCGGACGTCGCCGAGTACGCCTACGCCGCCACGGCGCCCGCCGAGGCCCGGCTGATCTTCCTCGCGGGCGCCTGCCCGCTGAACGCGGACGGCTCCACCGCCGCGGTCGGGGACTACGCCGGGCAGGCGGCCAAGTCCGTCGAGAACCTGCGCACCGCGCTCGCGGACGCGGGCGCCGCGCTGCCGGACGTGATCAGCACCCGCGTCCTTGTCGCCTCCACCCGGCAGGAGGATCTGGTGAAGGCGTGGGAGGTGGTACGGGACGCCTTCGGCGAACACGACGTACCCAGCACGCTGATGGGCGTCACCGTCCTCGGCTACTACGACCAGCTCGTGGAGATCGAGGCCGTCGCCGCGGTGGTCGACTAGCCCGTCCGGCCCGCTAGTCCTCGCCGGTCCGCAGGCTGTGCGCGAGCACCGCGCGGATCCGGCGGACGTCCGGGCGGGCGTCGGTGAGCAGGATGTCCGCGCACAGCCCGTCCGTCGCGGCCACGAGCGCGTCGACCGCCCGCGGGTCGGTGGAGTGCCGCTCGCCGATCTGCGCCACCACCTCCCGCCACCGCCGCGCGACCGGCCGCAGGGCGGGGCGGCGGGCGGCCATCGTGGACAACTCGCGCTCGGCGAGCGCACGCTGACGGCCGTCGCCGCCCGCGGAGGCGACGAGGGCGGCGAGTCCTCCGAGGTCGTCGGTGTCGCTCTCGATGATCTCGTGCAGCCGGTGGGTGTATTCGTCGGCGACCGTGGACAGCGCCGCGACCAGCAGGTCGTCGAGGGTCGCGAAGTAGTACGCGGTGAGGCTGGTGGTGACGTCCGCCTCGCGGGCGACGGTGCGGTGGGTGACGCCGCCGGCGCCGTCGCGCTGGACGACGCGGAGCGTGGCCTCGATGATCTCCGCCCGGCGGCGCACGCCGCGGGCGCGGCGGCCGTCGGTGACGGGCTCGGCCTTGCGGCGCGTCACGCCGTGCTCCACGATGCGGGCCTCCCGTCGGGGTGGTGAGTGGGGACCAGGGTAGTCGGGAGGCGGGGGCGGGCAGCGGGCTCGTACGGACGGGGTGCGCGGCCCGTACGAGGCGGGGTGCGCGGCCCGTACGAGGCCCGGGACCCCCGCGCTACGGGCCGCGCACCCACGCGACCGGCCACCCCGCTCAGCCGTCCTCCTCCGCTGCCCCCTGGGTCGGCCCCACCCCCCGCAGCGCCACCGCCGCCACCACCGCGAGCGCCGCCGCCGCGACCCCCGTGATCCCCGTGGTCACGTTCAGCCCCGAGACGAACGCCTCCTCCGCCCGCCGCAGCACCTGCCCCGGCAACTCCGCCCCGGCAGCGGCCGGGAGGCTGTCGCCCGCCGCCTCGCGCGCGCCTTCCGGCAGCCCGGCCGGAATCCACCCCTCCATCCGGGCGCGGTACACCACCGTCGTGACGCTCCCCAGCACCGCGACGCCCACCGCGAGCCCCAGCTCCTGCACCGTCTCCGACAGCGCCGACGCGGAGCCCGCCCTCGCCGGCGGCGCCGAGCCGACGACCAGGTCCGTACCCAGCGCGGCGAGGGCGCCGAGCCCGAGGTAGACGAGCGCGAAGCCGGTGACGACCGGGGCTGCGCCGTCCGTGCGGTCGACGGTGGCGAGCAGCCCGTACCCGATGGTGGACGCGCCGAGCGTCGCCCCGACGACGTACCCCGGGCGGACCCTGCGCGCCAGCAGCGGCGCCCCGATCGCGGCGACGAACATCATCAGCGCCGGAGGCCCCATCCACACCCCCGCGGCCAGCGGCGTCATGCCCTCGACCAACTGCAGGTGCTGCGTGACCAGATACATCACCCCGCCGACACCGACGAGCCCGACCAGCAGCAGTCCCAGCGCCACCCCGAACGTCCGCTCGGCGAAGAGCCGCAGGTCCAGCAGCGGCGCGGCGAGGGTGCGCTGCCGCCGTACGAACCACACCCCCGCGGCCGCCCCGGCCGCCAGCGCCGGCACCGTCGCGCCCCCGAGGCCGCCGGCGCCTTCGGCGGCGACGTGCTTGACCGCGTAGACCACGGGCAGGATCGCGGCGAGCGACAGCGCGACGCTGGGGAGGTCGAAGGGCCCGTCCTGGCGCGCCCGGTACTCGGGCAGCAGGAACGGCGCCGCGACCAGCACCACCACGACCATCGGCACGGCGATGAGGAACGCCGAGCCCCACCAGAAGCGCTCCAGCAGCGCCCCGCCGACGAGCGGCCCGGCGGCCATGCCCAGCGCGAACATCGTCGCCCAGATGCCGATGGCCAGCGCGCGCTGGCGGGCGTCGGCGAACATGTTGCTGATCAGCGCGAGCGTCGACGGCATCAGCGTCGCCCCGGCGACCCCGAGCGCCGCGCGGGCGGCGATGAGCGCCTCCGCGCTGGGGGCGTACGCGGCGGCGACCGACGCGGCGCCGAAGGCGGCGGCGCCGGCGAGGAGCAGCCGGCGGCGGCCGAAGCGGTCGCCCAGCGTGCCCATGGTGACGAGGAATCCGGCGATCAGGAAGCCGTACGCATCCATGATCCACAGGGATTGGGTGCCGCTGGGGTGCAACTCGGCGGCGAGCGCGGGGAGCGCGAGGTAGAGGACGGTGACGTCCAGGCCGAGCAGCACGGTCGGCACGGCGAGCACGGCGAGCCCCGCCCACTCCCGGGGACCGGCGCGGCGGGCGACGGGCGTGGTCATACGGGGCTCCCTCGGCGTATGGGCGGCTGGCTTCTTTCTTGAACGATAGTTCTAGTTGTTGTTTTGTTCAAATTGTTTGGCGCGCGGTGTCGACGGTGTGGGGCGGGGAGGGCTCAGACGGTCCGGCCGGCCTCGGCGAGGAGTCCGTCGACGATGATCCGCAGCACCTGCGGATACCGGTCGAGGGCCGAGCGCTCCGGCCACAGGTCGCCGATGGCGGCCAACTGCGGCTGGCGGGACGGGTCGAGGCGGCGCAGGCCGAACGCCAGGTCGGCGGCGCCGGTGTCGGCGCGGCGGCGGTCGGAGCGGGCGACGAATGGCGCAGGCGCAGTCTCGACAGCCGAGGAGGCCCGTTCGTTCACTCTCCGTATGGGAAACGGGAAACAGCCACATTCGCCTTGTTCGACCCGCGTCCGCTGCCGCACGCTGACTGGTGCCGGCGATCGAAAGCCGCGACAGCGGCCCGGTCACGGGAGGCCGGATGCCTGAGTCCACGTACGGGTTCGGGCCCGAACTCCGCAGGCGGCGCCTGGCGGCGGGGCTCACGCTCGATCGTCTCGCCGCGCTGGTGCACTACAGCAAGAGCCATCTGAGCAAGGTCGAGACCGGGCAGAAGAGCCCCACGCCGGAGCTCGCCCGGTGGTGCGACACCGCGCTCGGTGCGGGCGGCGCGCTCGCCGCCCTCGTACCCGAGCGCGCCGTGTCCGCCCGGCGCTCTCCTGCAAGCCATGACGGTGAGGTGTGGACGTTGCGCATGCACAAGGGCGGTTCGAGCCGGTTCGAGTCGACGGCGGGGCAGCAGCCCGCTGCGGCCGGCGCCGGCGGCGAAACCGCGCCGGTCTTCGCGCACGACGCCGGTGGCGACGCACGTCCCGACACCGGTCGCGATGCCGGCAACAGTCTCGCGCTCGACGCCGTCGGCCCGCGCGCGGCCGCCGACGCCGGGGGGACGACGCTGATCGAGGCGTCGCGCGCGGTGTTCGCCCAGTTCCGCCGCCTCGGCCAGACGGCCGACCCCGCGCTGCTGCTGCCCGCGCTGATCGCCCAGACGCACACCACGGAGCAGCTCGCCCTGCGCTCCGGCCCGCGTACCCGGCGCGAACTGCTGGTGCTGGCCGCCAGGTTCGCCGAGTACACCGGCTGGATGGCCCAGGAGTCCGGCAACGACGAGGCCGCGCTGTGGTGGACCGACCGGGCCGTGGAGCTGGCGGAGGCCGGCGACGACCGCCACCTGGCGGCGTACGGCCTGGTGCGGCGCGCCCTCGTCAGCCTGCTCCGCGGCGACGTGGCGCACGCCGTCGGCCTCGCCGGGCACGCCCGCGACGGCGATGCCCCACCCCGTATCCGCGGCCTCGCCGCCCAGCACGCAGCCCAGGGCCACGCGCTCGACGGCAACTACAGCGCGTCCATGCACAGCCTCGACCAGGCCCGCGAACTCCTCGCCCTCGACCGGCCGGACCCCGGGGAGCCGGTCATCGGCGCCTCCCACGTCCCGGACGTGGTGTCGCTCTACACCGGCTGGTGCCTCTACCACCTCGGCCGCCCCCAGCGCGCCGCCGACTACCTCGCCCGGGAGACGGACCGTATGCCGTCCCACGCGTTACGCAGCCGCACCCGCTCCGGCGTCCGCCTCGCCCTCGCGCACGCCGCGTCCGGCCAGGTCGAGCACGCCTGCGACCTGCTGCGCCCCCTCCTCGGCCACGCCACCGTCGTCCACTCCGCCACCATCGGCGCCGACCTCCGCCGCACGGCCCGCATCCTGGGCCGCCACCCGCGCAACGCCGCGGTACGGGACCTGAGCCCCGACCTCACCGCGGCCCTCACCGCCACCGCGCCACGCACCACACCCCGCTGACCGACCGCCCCGCTCCACCACCACCCGGACGAAAGGACGCTCCGCCATGCCCGAAATCTTCATCAACTACCGCACGAGCGAAGGCAAGGACGCCGCCTACGCGCTCTACCACGAGCTGACCCGCCGCTTCGGCGACCGCATGGTCTTCCTCGCCGCCCAGTCCATCCCCGCGGGCGAGAACTACAACGACGCGCTGACCAAGGGGGTACGCCGCAGCAGCGTCCTGCTCGCGCTGATCGGCCACGGCTGGACCGACACCGTCCACCCCGCCCGGCCGGGCACCAGGGCGCTCGACCACGAGGACGACTGGGTACGCCGCGAGATCGAGGAGGCGTTCGCGCACGGCGTCGCCGTGATGCCCGTCCTCGTCGGCCGCAACACCGAACAGCTCGACCCCCGGCGGCTGCCCGAGAGCATCGTGGCGCTGGCGGACTGCCAGTACATGCGCTTCACGTTACGCACCGCCCGCCACGACCTCGCGCTCATCGGCGACCAGCTCGCCAAGCAGGTCCCCGAACTCGCCGCCGCCGACCGCGGCCCGGACCCGGCCGCCACCGCGGCGGAGCCGCCCGCCGAGCCCGCGCCCGGGGCCGACGACACGGCACCCGGGATGCACAACACCGGCCAGAGCGGCGGCATCGGCAACATCAGCGGCCGCATCGGCACCGTCGTCGGCGAGGCGAACGCCCCGTTCCACACCGGCTCCGGCGACCTGGTCAGCGGCGACCGCGTCGACGGCGACCAGATCAACGGCCCCCAGGTCACCGGCGACGGCAACATCGTCGGCGGCAGCGACCACGGCGGCATCGACCAGAACTTCGGCCCCGCACGCCGCCGCCGGGAGAACGACCGATGACGGACTTCGGCACGTTCGTCGGCGAGGCCCGGGCCCCATTCCACACCGGGCCCGGCGACCAGTACGTCTACATCGCCGCGATGGCCGAGGCGTCGCAGCGCCTCGGCAACCGCGGCAAGGACCCGCGGGCCGTCGCCAAGGAGCAACTCGCCTTCGTCCACCAGCGCTTCGTCCCGCCCCGCCGCTTCGGCGAGGCCCGCCGCCTGCTGCACGAGCACCGCACCGCCGTCCTCTCCGGGCCCCCGGGCTCCGGCCGGCACACCGCCGCGCAGATGCTGCTGTACGAACCGGCCGCCGGCCCGGGCATCCACGAGGTCGACCCGGAGGACGGCGAGGACGGCCGGGCGACGCTCGACCGGCGGGCGGTGGTCGACGGCGACCGCCTGCTGCTCGACCTGTCCGACTGCGGTGCGACCGGGCTGCTGGGCGAGCTTTCCGACTTCCGGTCCGTCCTGGAGGAGCGCGACGCCCGCCTGGTCGTCGTACTTCCCCCGCACCTGCGTGACCTCCTCACGGCGGAGCTGCACCGGCTGATGGTGCACGTGGACCGTCCCCGGACGGACCAGGTACTCATGCGCTACCTCCGTCGTGCGCACCTCACCCCACCCCCGGCCGCACTCGCGGTGCCCGACCTGGACGGCTTTCTGGCCGACGCCCCGATGCGCGACGTGGCGCGGCTCGCGGAGGGCATCCGCCGTGCCCGGGACGCGGCGCCCGCGGGGTCGTTCGGCGAGTGGTGGCCGGGCCCGTTGGCACAGCTCCGGGAGGACGATCCGGAGGGAGCCCAGTGGGTCGACACGCTCACCGATGGACGGCAGCGGGCGCTGGCACTGACCGTCGCGATGCTCCAAGGCGCCACACCGGACACCGTCCACGCCGCCGTGACGGCTCTGCTGGAAGAGGCCGGCCATCCCGAGGACGAACGGCCCCGGCTGGACCGGACCGATCTCAACACCGAGCTGAGCAAACTCGGTTGCCCCACGGGGCCGGACGGCCGGGTGCGCTATGCGAAGCCCCGCCGCGCCCGGACCGTGCTCGCGCACTTCTGGTCCTACTTCCCCGGCCTGCGGCCCGAGTTCCACGCCTGGGTCGCCCGGTGCGTACGGGACCTGAGGCTGGACCGCGAGGAACGGGACCGGTTCATCGAGCACTTCGCCGAGCAGGCGCTCCGCACCGGCCACCCCGAAGAACTGCGCTCGCTGGCCCGCAAGTGGACGGACCGCGGCGGACACGGGCTCATGCCCGACGCCGCCAAGGTGCTTGCCGCCGGGGTGAGCCACGACGTGCACGGCCGCGCCGTACGGCAGCAGATCCTCGCCGACGCGCGGCAACACGGCGATCAGTCCCGGGCGTACCGGCTGGCCCTGACCGTGGTCTGCGCCCAGGTGATGGCCGTGAACCACCCCGACCAGGCCCTCGTCCGGCTGCACCACCTCGCCCGGGAGGAAGACGGCGACCGCCGCCCCGCGCTTGACTCCCTGCTCGGCCTCGCGACGAGCGAACGCCGCCTCTGCGCCCTGCTCCTCTCCCGGCTCGCCACCTCCGGCCTCGGTCCCACCGGCTTCCGCTGGCCGGGCGATACCCGCGTTTTCCTCGCCCTCGCCGAGGCCGTCGCCCGGCAGCCGGCCCTGTGCACCGGGCCTGCCGCGACCGAGCGGCTGACCGAGTGCCTGGCCGCCGTGTTCGCGCACCGGCCGCACGAGGAGTGGGCGCCCCACGTCGGCACCTGGCTGACCGCCGCCGCGGCCGCCCGTACCCCCGCCCACCGCGACGCGCTGCTCGCCACGCTGGCCGCCGCCGCGGCCCCCTATCCCGCGGCCGCCGGCCGCACCTACGTCCTCTCGCAGCAGTGGGTGCGCGCCTCCGGCTCCGACCGCGCGCAGCGCCGCGAGGTGGCGGAGCGCTACCGCCGCCGCCTCGACACCGCCCAGGGCATCGGCCGACCGCCCACGGAACCCGAACCCCCCGACACCGACGCCGCTCCGGAGGCCCCCCGATGAGTTCCGGCCATCGCACCCTGACGGTCTTCCTCACCGTCATCTGCCTGCTCGTCCTCACCATCGCGGGTCTTGCCGCCGACTGGCCCCGCTGGTTCTGGCCCGCCCTCGGTGCCGTAGCCCTGACGGGCACCGTCGCCGCCGCCCGCGCGGGCGCGTACCGCGGCGGGCGGATCCCGCCGGAGACCACCCTGGAGCCCGACCTCCCGATCCCGCCCCCGCCGCGCCAGGAGCACCGCGTCACGAACGTCTCGCTGCCCAGCGCCGTGCCCGACTACGACTTCCTCTTCTCCGCCACCGTGCGCTGGATCCCCGAGGACTGCGAGAGCCCGCACTTCGACCCCTGCGGCCTCGCCGTGCACGCCGTCCTGCTGCGCGCCCGGGAGTTCGCCGCCCGGCAGTCGCCGCGGTCGCCGGCCATGGCGCAGCACCAGCTCAACGGCGTGCTGAGCGTGATGGAGCCGGATGCCTCGGGCCGTGTGCTGGCCATGGCGAAGGACGTGGGCCTGGCGCTGTCGGACTCCGACCGGGAGCGGCTGAGCAAGCTGTCGAACGTACGGAAGGACGAGGACGTCTGGGAGCACGAGCGCAACTACGAGCGGAACAAGCGCATGTACCTCTCCGACGACGTGCTGAAGGATCCCGGCAGCGCCGTCGTGTGGTGGCTCGCGCGCAACGACGAGCAGGTGGAGGGCACGGTCGAGCGCATCGGGCTGCTCGCCCGGCTCTCCGCCGCGGCGAACAACAGCGAGGTCGCCCCGCCCTTCCGCGACCTGCTGTACGCGCCGGAACCCGAGCCGGAGTACGAGCCCGAGCCCGAGCCGGTGCCGGAGGAGGCGGTCGTGCCGCCGGAGGAGCAGTTCGCCGACCTGACGGCCGATTGGCTCAAGCTCGGGCGCCGGGACCCGGAGACGATCCTGCTGATCTCGCGGATGGCCGAAGCCATGGAGGGGTCGGGCAAGAAGCAGGAAGCCGACGCCCTGCGCCGCTTCTTCGGGTTCCCCGAGGACCCGCCCCCGTACGCGGACGGCCAACCGCCTGACGAGGAAGGTCCGTTCGCGGACGCGGGCTGAACAGACTCGTGCCCATGGCGGACAGGGGTGGGGAGAGCGCCGGTGCGGTGCGGTTGACCGTGGTCGGCGGGGCGGGCGTCGACAACTACCGCGACATCATGGACGCCTTCTTCGGCTCGGCGGGCACCAAACCGGGGCCGGGCCGCGCCCGCCGGGGCACCGACGCCACGCTTCCGCTCGACCTGGACCTGGAGGACATGGCCCGGGGCACGGTCGAGGAGTTCGCGATCGACACGGCGGTCCTCTGCACGGCCTGCTCGGGCGGGCTCGCGGCGACGGGGACCACGCTGGAGAAGTGCACGGACTGCGGCGGCGCGGGCCAGGTGCCGAAGGCCACGCGCAGCTTCCTCGGCCAGGTCAGGACCGCGTCCGAGTGCCGGAAATGCAAGGGCCTGGGCACCTTCCTGCCGCACCCGTGCCCCACGTGCGACGGCGACGGCCGGGTATTCACCCGCCGCACGCTCCACGTCAGGATCCCGGCGGGCATCGACCACGGCATGCGCATCAAGCTCGCCGGTGAGGGCGAGGCCGGCCCGGGCGGCGGCCCCGCGGCGGACCTCTACGTCGACGTCGCCCAGCGGGCGCACCCCCGCTTCACCCGCGACGGCGACGACCTCCACGTCCAGGTCGTGCTGCCCCCGGAGCAGGTGGCCGGGGGCACCACCGCCCTCGTACCGACCCTGATCGACGGGGAGAAGAACGTCCGCATCCCCGCCGCCATGCGCGACGACCAGGCCCTCCGGCTGCGTGATCTCGGCATGCCCCGCCTCGAAGGCCAAGGCCGCGGCGACCTCTTCGTGCACGTGGACCCCGACGGCTGACGCCCGGCCCCCGTCCGGTCAGCGGCGCGCGTGCCGGACCGTCAGCCGGCCGAAGCCCATGACCCCCGTGATCCGGATCGTCGGCCCACCGGACGCGGGCCTGCGCGGGGGCTTGTAGACGGAGTCCTTCATGCCGGTCTGCACGCCGTCGAGGTCGACCACGGCATCGTGCGGAACGATGATCGAGGCCCTGCCGGTGCCGACGTTGAGCACGATGTCGACCACCGGGTGCTCGATGACCGCCCGCGACAGGTCCAGCCGCACCCGCCCCAGCGCCGAATCCACCTTCAGCGTCCGCGGCACCCGCCACGCGCCGCTCCGCTTCACCCGCCCGGTCGCGGCCCCGATCGCGGCCGACGTGCCCGGGTCCGCCGCCGGCAACGACGCCAGCGCCGCGGCCAGTTCGCCGCGCGTGGTGGCGGTGAGCACGCGGTCGAGGCGCGCGTCCATGTCCTCGCGGGTCAGCCGCCCTTCGGCGTACGCGTCCCGCAACCGCCGGGCGCCGTCGTCCCGTTCGCCGTCGCCGACCAGCGTGGATGCGTCGTCCGGAGGGGAGGTCACGCGCTCACTGTAGCGCCGCCCGCGTACGCCGCCGCCGGGCCGGGCGCGCGGGCGCCTCGATGCGCGTCGTGCGATCCCCGCCCGGGGCTTGAAAGATCGGGGGATTTGCGCCGGTTGCTTCTACAACCCCCCGGGGGCGTCACGGGTCTTACCGGGTATCCGGGGCATGAGCCGTATGCTTCTGAAATCCCTCTGTGTCCAGAAAAGGGAGTACCGCTATGCGTTCCACCCGAGTCAGGAAGTTCGCTCTGGCGGCTGCGGCCACCGTGCTGGTCCTCACCCCCGCCGGCGCCGCCTACGCGGGCAGCGGGCCCGCGCCGGCGCCCTCGGGCACGAGCGACCGGGCCGCGGCCACCGCGCCGACCGCCAAGGGAAACCCCGAGAGCAAGCGGGCGCAGGCCGCCGGGGTCTGTGAAGACGCTTACCAGATCGGGGCGACCGGCTACATCAAGCGGAGCGGCGCGACAGTCGCGTCGGTGAAGCAGTTCTATTCGCCTTCGTGCAAGGAGAACTACGGCTACCTGTGGGTGTGGGACAGCTTCCACACCGGCGCGAAGCCGTACGACGTGACCCTCGGCGTGTTCAGCTACGACCGGGACGCCGTGGTCGGCAAGCTCACCCGCAACGACACCAAGCAGCAGGAGTTCTGGACGCAGGGCACTGCCACCGCGAACGAGTGCACGGCCGCGGTCGGCACGCTGCGCGTCGAGGGGGCGGCGCTGCCCAACCAGGGCGCGTCCGAGAAGCGCTGCTGACGGCCCTGCGCCGGAGGCTGACCGGCGTCCACGCCGGCAGACCGTACGCCGGCTGACCGTACGCCGACGGGCCCGCATCCGCGCCGCGGGCCCGTCCGCGTACCGGCCGGGAGTCCTACCGCTCGCTGTCCAGGTGCGCCAGCGCCGCCGCACCGTACCGCTCGCCGGCCACCGCCGTACGCGGCACGGCGCGCTCCACCGCCGCCAACTCCTCGTCCGTCAGCGTCAGTCCGGCCGCCGCCACCGCGTCCGCGACCCGCCGCGGCCGCCGCGCCCCCACCAGCGCGACGACGTCGCCCTCCGGCCGCGTCCCCGCCCGCCCCTGCGCCAGCACCCAGGCGACCGCGAGCTGCGCGACCGTGATGCCGCGCGGCTCGGCGATCTTCCGCAGGTTCTCCACCAGCGCCAGGTTCGCCGCCACGTTGCCGTCCTGGAAGCGCGGCAGATGGGAGCGCGCGCCGGTCGCGTCGGCCACCGGGCGGTAGCTGCCGGAGAGCAGGCCGCGGGACAGCACCCCGTACGCCGTGACGCCGATGCCCAGCTCCCGGCACGTCTCCAGTACGCCGTCCTCGGCGCCGCGGCTGAAGAGCGAGTACTCGATCTGCACGTCCGCGATCGGGTGGACGGCGTGCGCCCGCCGGATCGTCTCCGGGCCCACCTCGGAAAGACCGATGCCGCGCACGTACCCGCCCCGTACCGCCTCGGCGATGGCGCCGACCGTCTCCTCGACCGGCACGGCGGGGTCGAGCCGGGCCGGGCGGTAGATGTCGACGTGGTCGGTGCCGAGCCGCTGGAGCGAGTACGCGAGGAAGGTCTTCACCGCCGCCGGCCGCCCGTCGCTGATCCCGAACGTGCCGTCCAGGCCGGTCAACTGGCCGAACTTCACGCTCAGGACCACCTTTTCCCGGTCCCCCGCGCGCAGCGCCTGCCGGATCAGCCACTCGTTGTGGCCCATGCCGTAGAAGTCCGCGGTGTCGAGCAGCGTCACCCCGGCGTCGATCGCGGCGTGGATCGTCGCCACCGACTCCTTCTCATCCGCGGCTCCGTACGCACCGGACATCGCACTGCAGCCGAGCCCGATCGGGGCCACCCGCGGGCCATCCGCCCCCAGCCGTCGCATCTCCATGCACGCAACTCTAGGCAGCGGAAGGCCCCTTGGGTCCGGATCAGGCCCGGCTGGACGCCGTCCCGAAGGCGTCGACGCCCGTCAGCTCCGCCGACAGCGCCCACAGCCGGGCGGCCTGGTCCGGGTCGGTGGCGTAGTCCCGTACGCCCGCGCGCAGTTCCTGCTCGCCGCCCGCGCCCGCCCGCTCGGCGACGTCGCAGTCCTCGCAGTACACGCCGCCCAGGCCGGCCAGGCGCGGCGAGGTCGCCGCCCACACCTGGGTGGCGGCGCCCTGCTCGGTGGTCTTGAACGCGGCGCTCATGTTGCCGTCCTCGTCGATCCAGCCCTGCGCGATCTGCTCCTCGCGGGGGACGTGGCGGCCGAGCTCGGTGAAGATCATCCCGGGGTGCACGCTGAACGCCCGTACGCCCGCGTCCCGGCCGAGGGCGTCGAGGTGGACGGCGAAGAGCGCGTTCGCGGTCTTCGACTGGCCGTACGCCAGCCACTTGTCGTACGGCTCCGCGCGGAACTGCGGGTCGTTCCAGCGGATACCGGAGAGGTGGTGGCCGCGGGAGGACAGGGCGACGACGCGGGCGCCGCCGTCGCGGACGAGGGCGGGGCGGAGGTGGCTGGCGAGGGCGTAGTGGCCGAGGTGGTTCACGGCGAACTGCCCCTCCCAGCCCGCCGGTCCTACGCGGGTCTCCGGGCTGGCCATGACGCCGGCGTTGTTGACCAGCAGGTCGAGGGAGCGGCCGGAGGCGAGGAACCGGTCGGCGAAGCCGCGGACGCTGTCCAGGTCGGCGAGGTCCATCTCGTCGACCTCGATTCCGCCGGGGCCCTCGCCCGCCAGGCCGGCGAGCGCATGCTCGGCGGCGTCGCGCCGCCTGGCCGGTACGACGACGCGGGCTCCGGCCCGTACGAACGCGCGGGTCGTCTCCAGCCCCAGACCGACGTAGCCGCCGGTGACGACGGCGAGCCGGCCGCTCAGGCCGACGCCTTGCAGGACGTCGGCGGTGGTGCTCCGGGCGCCGAAGCCGGAGCCGGTGTGCTGCTGCGGAGTGGTCGTGTGGGTCATGTCGCGGACGCTACGACTTCGAGGGCGCTCTCACGCAAACCTGACACGGGCGGGTTGCCGGGAGGGTCCCGGGCCTCGGTTCCGGTCGTTCTCCAGGGGCGCGACCAGCCGGTGGTCGGCGCGGGCCCCAGACCTTTCGGACGTACCCGAACGACGGCGCACGGGTTCCGCTCACGCCGTGGCGGGCACGGTGTCCCCGGCGAGCAGCGCCGTGCCGAGGGGCGTGAGGGAGTGGTGCACCCGGTTGCGGAAGCGCGTGCTGGTGATCAGCCCGGCGCGGCGGAGCACCGCGGCGTGCTCGCTCGCCGAGGAGGCCGACACCCCCGCGCGGCGGGCCAGCTCCGAGGTGGTGCACAGGCCGCCGAGGCTCTGCAGCACGGCGGCCCGGGTGTGTCCGAGGAGCTGCGCGAGGCTCTCGGCCCCGGCGGCCCCCGCCGCGCCGCCCGTATCCCGGTCCACTGGGGGCCGCGCCGGGTAGACGAGGATCGGCGGCAGCGACCCATCTGCCAGCGCGACCGGCAGGTGGCGGCAGAAGTACGACGGCACCAGCACGAGCCCGCGCCCGTCGAGATGCAGATCGCGGTCGATCGGGTAGTCCACCGTCAGCACCGGCGGGCGCCAGCGCAGCAGCGAGCCGAAGGTGCGCAGCATCGCGTCCGTGCCCGCGACGCTCTGCGTCTGCGCCCGCCACAGCCGGTCCTGTTCCGTACGCCGGCCGATCCACGGCCACGCGGGCCGCAGCACCGACGCGTGGTACGCGCGCAGCGCCCGTCCGAGCCGCCGCAGGCTCTCCGGCTCGCCCTCCGCCAGCGGCCGCATCCACGCGGGCGGCGTGGCCCGTTCCACCAGCCGGGCCAGCTCGGCGCGCAGCCGCTGCCGGGGCGTGGACAGCACGGCGTCGATGCCGGACTCCAGGCCGCCGAGCGAGGCGGCCGGGGTGAGGAAGTCGGGAAAGTAGCCGCGGGGCGGCATCACCGGCCGCAGTATGCGCAAGGCGGCTCTGCCGTGGCCGCACTCCCGCGTACGCCAGGCGCGCAGCGCCGGGTCGGGGCGCTGCTCGGTGAGCTGGTGCACGCTCAGGACGGTCTCCCACAGCGGGTCAGGGCCGTCGGCGATCCGGGTGCGCGCCAGGTCGGCGGCGGTGAAATGCACGCGTAGCAACTGACCTCCCCGTGTCGTGTCCCGTCTCCGGGCACGTACCCCCGTACCCCGGACCCTGCTGCTCCGGGCCTGGCCGGCGGTGCGTGGCGGACCCGGTCCCCTGTTCCGGGCCCGCCGGCACCGACGGTGTGGAACGGCCGGGGAACGACCGTTCTCCGCTCAGAGGGTAATGTCGAGAACGGTCGTTCTCAAGCGGCCGGACGCCGCCGCGACGTGATCGGGACAGAGCCGGTACGTTGTGGGCGGCGCAGCGGGACGTGACGGCGGGCACGGGCGGAACGGGAGCAGCGGACATGGACGACGCGGGCAACGAGGTCGCCCGGGAGCGCGTACTGGAAGCCGCCGACCGGCTCTTCTACGCCCACGGCATCCGCGCGGTCGGCATGGACCGGATCCGCGACACCGCCGGCGTCTCCCTCAAGCGGCTCTACCACTGCTTCGCCTCCAAGGACGAGCTGGTCGAGGCGTACCTGCGGCGGCGCGACCGCTGGGTGCGCGCGGAGCTGGCGGAATTCGTCGCCAAGGAGGCCACCGGACTGCCGCGGGAGCGGGTGCTGGCGGTCTTCGACTGGCTGGAGTGGTGGTTCGGCCGACCGGACTTCCGCGGCTGCCCGTTCACCAACGCCTTCAACGAGATCGGCGCGGACAGCGCCCGCGCCGCCGCCGCGGTCCGCGACCACCAGCTCGCCGTCAGCGCGTACCTCCGCGGCCTGATCGCCGCCACCGGGATATCCGACCCGGACGCGGTCACGAACCGCTTCCTGATCCTGTACGCCGGTTCCCTCACCTTCGCCGCCATCTCCCGCAGCACGGAGCCCGCGCGGTACGCGCGCGAGACGGCGGCGGCGATCCTGCCGCCGGCGGGAACGGCGCGGCAGATCAGGGAACAAGGGGCATGAGGGCCGGGCCGAAGGGCTGAGATCAGGCCGCCCGGGGGGCCGTTGACGCGGAGATCATGCCGTGTCACACTTCCGGCAAGTCTCCCCTGTCCGAAATCGGTTATGCGGAGGGTGAGATTCCCCCCTCTCCGGGGTGACGGTTACCGCCGCCCCCTGTCGGCGCTCTTCGCCGCCGCTCCCCGATTTCGCAAGGCTTTCGGCTTTCAGGCCCTCCTCCGGAATGCCTGAGACCGCCTGTCCTTCCCCTTCGCATCTCGCAAATCCGCTACCCGGTCCGCTGTTTCAGCGGGCCGGGTTTCTTTTGCCATTCCGAAAGGAAGTCCTTGATGACTGATCGACTGGTGGGTTCCGCGGCCGACGCCGCCTCGCAGCCCGTGACAGGGGGTTCCGGCGGACAGCGGCCCGGGGTGCGGGAGGTACGGCGCCGTGTCGCGCGGCATCTGGCGGTGCAGGTGGACGGCGAGGGCGCGCTGAGGGACCGGTGTGCCGGCCGGATCATCGAGTCCGCGCTGCTGTTGCTGCTGCTGCGCAAGGAGCGTGCGCTGCCGCGGGTGCAGAAGGAGCTGCAGGAGTACCTGCAGCGGGCGCAGCCGAAGGGCACGCTGGAGCGGGTGGTCGTGGACGCGCTCTCCGGCCGGGTGTGCGAGGCGGACGAGCTGCTTGCGGGCCTGAGCGGGGCCCGGCACGGATCCGGGATGCGGAAGCGGCTGCTGCTGGACACGATTCTGGTGCTGTGCGGACTGCTGCCGGACGGTAAGCGTCCCGATCCGCGGGAGATCGCTCCGCGGCCGCAGGCGGTGTGGACGGAGCTGACGCTGTACGCCGCCACGATCCTGTACGTCCACGACAACGCCGGAGCGGGCGCGGACGCGGACGAGTCCGGGCAGGAGCCGGCGGAGTACCAGGAGTTGCTCGTACGGCGGCTGGCGGCCTTCCCGGCGCGGCGGGTGTGGGAGGGGAACGCGCTGTGCCACCTGGTGGCGCTGCACGCCCTCCACACCTTCCGGCCGGGTTCCGAGCTGATGCGGGAGGGGATCGAGGCGCTGGCGCGGCTGCGCGGCCCGGACGGCGGGGTGCCGTTCATCGACGGGCAGGAGGTCTTCGTGACCTCGCTCGCCGGCTCGGCGCTGGCGTCGGCGCCGGGGCACGAGCGGCTGGCGGCGCGGATGGGGCAGTACCTCGCCTCGCGACAGCACTTCGACGGCGGCTGGGGCTACAACGAGGCGACCACGCAGACGGATGTCGACGACACCGCCCGGTGCGTGGAACTCCTGCGGATGCTCGACGCGCGGCGGTACCGCCACGGCATCGCGGCGGGGGAGGAGTACCTCTGCTCGCGGACCAACGAGGCCGGCGGCTTCCCCACGTATCTGCGGGGCCACACCTCGGACCTGGACATGACGGCCGGCGCGGTGATCGCCATGCCCTGGGACAGCTACGGGGACATGCTGGCCCCCGCGGTCGGCGTCCTCATCGACGCCCAGCGGCAGGACGGCAGCTTCGAGCCGAGCTGGACGCTGAGCAGGTCCAGCGCCATCCTGCGCATCCTGGACGCCCTGGCGTGCGTACCGGCCGCGGAGACGGCACTGCACCGGCGCGCCGCCGAAGCCACCGCCAGGGCCGTGGCGTTCCTGGACGAGAGCCGCGGCAGTGACGGCGGCTGGGGGCACGCACCGGGCAAGGACAGCGACGTGCTGTCCACCGCCCAGGCCCTGGCCACCCTCGCCCGGCACGCGCCCGGGACCGATCTCGCCAAGCCGCTGGCGTACCTGACCGACCAGCAGCACGACGACGGCGGCTTCAGCTCGATAGCCGACCAGGCGGGTCCGCGTCCGCTGCCCTTCGACTTCCCCGTCCTGGCCGACGTCCAGGCCCTGACCGCACTCAACCGCCTCATCGCACACAACGCCGCCTGACCGGCAACGCACTCCGGCACGGGCCGGCGCCGCCAGCCACCAGGCGGTTCGGCCCGGTGAACGGAGTGCTGCCGGCGGCGGTCGAGGGCCGCACCGGCGATGAGGCCCTCGACGTCGCGCCCCGGCACGACCCCGGCGGTCATCGGGTCCGGAGATCCGCCCGCCGCCCGTACGTCAGCTCCCGCGGCGTACCCGGTCGTGCGCGGCCGTGGCCATCTGGTAGTACGTCGCGAGCTTGTAGTACTCCCCGCCGGACGTCAGCGCGCCGGCGAAGACGAGCTTGCGATCGCCCTCGTAGGTGTACGGCGCCTTGGCGGCGAGCACGCCGAGCTTCGGTTCGACGTGCGCGGGGAGCGCCCCCGGGTCGGTCGTACGGGTGGAGAAGCTGACCCGCTCGATCTCCGCGTCGTCCCAGCCGAAAGTCGGGTACAGCGCGGACGAGGTCCCGGCGAAGTCCAGGAGCTGTCCGCTCGGCTCCGGCAGCCCGAAGTCCCGCAGCATCGCCTGGACGGTGGCGCGCTCGAAGTGCTCCGGGGACAGCCCGTTGAAGTACACGTTCCACGTCCGGTTCGCGTGGTCGATCGCCACGGTCGACACCTTGCCGTCCAGGCCGTACCCGACGAGCACGTCCATCCACTTGGCGAGCGCGGTGGACATGGCGGGTACGACGGCGAGCCGGCCCAGTTCCTGCAGCCGGCCCATCGGGAAGACGGCGTAGCTCTTGTTGAAGCCGCCGTTGACGCCGTAGTCGACGCCGTAGCAGTCGACCGGGAGCGCGGTCAGCAGGTCCGCGAACATGCCGCGGACCGGATGGTCCGTCTCCTCGGCGAGGCCGTGCTCCACGGCGCGCTCATAGGGATTGCCGTCGGCCAGCGGCACCGTGAAGTCGAAGGAGACGTCCCGGATACGGCCTCCCTTGTTCACCGCGTTGAACACGATGGTGGAGTCGGTGGCGACGTTCGGGAACGCCGCCAGCAACGCGGACATCTTCTCGGGCGGGCAGTCCACGCCCACCAGCCCGGCCGCTTCTTCCGCAGCCGCACACAAACGCTCGATCCCAGGATTTGCGATCATTGCTCCCCCACAGGGCGATGTGAAAAGGACCTGCCCGCTGCTGTTCCAGCAGGACATCGGATAGCGAACACAGGCGGCCGACCGCGCCGGCTTCGGCCGTGGCCGGGAGCAGGACCGTGCGTCCTGCGGCGCGGGGCCGGATTCGTAAGTCCCCCATCGGCGCCGGCTCTTCCGGTTTACGGACCGCCGCACTGCCGGGATTCTCCGGGGGAATCTCACCCTCCGCATTTCCTCATCCGGGCAGGGGTGACGTGCCCAAAGTGTGACACGGCCCGGACCTCCACGCCAGCGAAGCCGGCGGCGGCCCGGACCGTACCGACCCGCGTGCGTGGCGACGGCAAGCCACCGGCAAGTCACCCTCAAGTCCGGCAGGTCAGTCTGGGAGCCGGCAACCGGGACTACGGGCGCCGGGCGGGTGTCCGAACCGGCCGACTGCCGCAGTCGGCGCGGGTCCCTCGGGGGCGGCGGTTTTCGAGGCGATGGGTCAGACGGAGGGGCTTCGATGCCGTTTCATCCCTGTACGCGAGGTCATGCGCGAAGAACCGGCGCTGCTGCGCCCTCTCTGCTGTGCGACCCCTGCATCAGGCAGGTCGGGCGTCACCTGCGGGAGCTGGCAGGACTGCACCGGGAGTGCCTGTACCAGGCGTCGCCGACGGCGCCGACCCGGTGGCGTAATCCGACGAAGGTCTCCACGAGCCGCCGCCTCGACTATCCCGACATCTCGCTGCTGGACACGCGGCAGCGCATCTCCTCCCTGCTGGAGTCGTGGTCGGGGACGGTCGTGGCGAAGCGCAGGGCCGCCGCGCCGAAGCGAAGCGTGCCGCACCTGGCGGTGTTCCTCGCCGGGCAGTTGGACTGGATCACCGCCCAGCCCGCGGCGGCGGACTTCGCCGACGAGGTCGAGGCCCTGGTCAAGGAGCTGCGGCAGACCATCGATCCCGAACCGGGCGGGTACTTCACCCTCGTGGAAGAGTGCGTCCAGGACGGCTGCGGCGGGACCATCACCGCGTCGCTCAGAGCCGGCGAGCCGGTGCCCGTGCGGAGCATCGCCTGCTCGGCGGGGCACGCCTGGGCGCCGCACGAGTGGCTCCTGCTCGGGCAGCTCGTGGAACGGCAGCGAAAGGGCAGCGAGGCGTGAGCAGACCACCGCACCACAGGCTCGTTCCGACCAAGGTGGCCGCGCTGGCCATGGGGGTGTCGGAGGCGACGATCCGAAAATGGGTGAGCCGGGGGAAGCTGACCCGCTACGGTGCGCCGAACCGCCGCTCGCACTTCGACATCGAGGAACTCACCGCGCTCTCCGCGCAGCGCCGGCCCTGAGCCGGGCGGACCTGGTCCGCCCGGCTGGTTCGCTAGCCGGAGGCGGGGGGCGCCGTGGTGTGCATGTGGTTCACCAGGCGCGGGCGCCACTGGTAGTACGACTGGACCTTGCAGTACTCGCCGTCGCCCGGCGAGGTGGCGACGTAGACGGCCTTGGGGTTGTCGGCGCCGTACGGGATCTCCCGCAGGAAGTGCTCGATCTTCGGCTCCACCCGGTCCAGGATCGCCAGCGGGTCGGGGGTGATCGCCGAGTAGCAGAAGCGCTCGATGTCCGGCGAGTCCCAGCTCAGGGTGGCGTAGAAGCCGAACGCCTGCTGGGCGAACTTCAGCAGGTGCTCGCTCGGCTCCGGCATGCCGAGGTCGCTCAGCATGGACCGGACGGCCGCCGGCGTGAGGCAGTCGTCCACCTCCCCGAAGTACACGTTCATCGTGCGGTGCCCGTAGTCCATGCCGATCAGGGTGATCTTCTCGGCCAGCCCGTAGCGCTCGAAGAACTCCATGTTCCCGGCCACGCTGGGCGGCATGGAGGGGAGGGCGGCGAGCTTCGGCAGGCTCTGCATCTGCTCGCCGGGGAAGCACGACCACGCCTTCTGGAAGCCGCCGACGAGGCCGAAGTCGATGCCGTAGCTGCCGATGGGGAACCGGCCCTCGATGTCACCGAGGAGCGAGTCGATGGGGTGGTCCGTACGCGGCAGGAGGCCGTTGGCCTGCGCGAGCGCATGCGGGTCGATGGTGCTCGGGAGCATCATCATGTGGCAGTTCATCTCTCCGGCGTGGCGCGCGTCGGTCGCCACCCGGAAGAGGATCGCGGCCTGCGGGAGCAGTTCCTCGAACGCGCCGAGGATGGGCCAGACCTTGTCGCGCGCGCAGGGCACGTCCACGAGCCCCGCGGTCTTCTCGATGGCGGCGTACAGGTTCTCTGCCGAACCGGACATGATTCTCCTGTCGTTGAAGTCGCCGTTACTCACTCAGGTAGCCCTGGAGCGTGGGCGCGAATGTCTCGACGAGCTCGTCCACCGAC
Organism: Streptomyces sp. CMB-StM0423; assembly: GCF_002847285.1. NCBI lineage: Bacteria > Bacillati > Actinomycetota > Actinomycetes > Kitasatosporales > Streptomycetaceae > Streptomyces > Streptomyces sp. CMB-StM0423. The sequence continues at coordinate 5,056,308 of NZ_CP025407.1, forward strand.
GCAGAAGCGATCGGCTCCATCTTCAGCACGTAGCGCAGCATGATCAGCCCGACGACCTGCACCACCAGCGCGTTGAGCCGCAGCCGCGGTACGTCGACGACCTCTCCCAGCCGGATGACGAGCAGGGCGGAGAAGTGCTCGCGCAGATACTCCGCGCCTTCTTCGCTGCTGGTCGCGGCCTCGACCCGGGCCAGGAGCCGCGGCCGCAGCTCCGGGTTCTCCCAGGCCGTCAGGGACATGCGCAGCAGGTTCTCGCCGAGCTGCGCACGGGGCCCGGAGACCGCCTCCTGGAAGAGCGCGTCGGCCCGCGCGGCGAGGTTCCCGGGGGCGGCGCTTCCCGCCTGAGCGGCTTCGGACATGGTGACCTCCAAGTCTCGGGTGCGGCGTCCTGCCGCCGGGTTGTCAGTCGCTCCGGGTGAGTTTCCTGAGCATGGGCGAGAGCTGGTAGTAGGAATTCGCCTCGACGAACTGCTCTTCCGGCACCCACTTGACGGCGATCAGATTCACCCGCTCGCCCTCGTACGCGAACGGCGCCTGCCGCACGAACCGTTCCATGTGCGGATCCATGGGGGCCGGGATTTCCGCGGGCTCGAATCCCGCACTCGGCGGCGGGGCGAGCGCGACCCGGAAGATGTGCGCGGAGTCCCAGCCGAGCGTGATGTTCGCCCGCATCGCCGCGCTGACATACCGGAGCACGGCTTCGTCGGCCTCCGGCATTCCCATCTCGCGCAGCATCGAGGCGATGGCGCGAGGCTCGGGCCGGTTGTCCGGGGCGAACTGGAAGTACAGATTCATCGTGTTCGCACGGTAGTTGACCCCGACCATCGCCACCTTGTCGAGCCCGTAGCGCGTGAAGAGCCCCGCGTTCTCGGCGACCGCATCCGGCATCGACGGGATGTCGGTGAGCGCCGCGAGCGGCTGCAAAGCCTGCGGGAAGTGCGCGTAGAGCTTCTTGAACCCGCCGACGACCCCGGCGTCTATGTAGTACTCCTGGACCGGGACACGCGCGCTGACATCGGACAGCAGGGCACCGACGGGATGACCGGTCTCGCCGACGAACCCCTTCGCCAGCGCGTACGGGTACGGATTCCCGATCTCACCCGGAACCCTGAAACTGAAATCCAGCTCAGCCGCGTTACGCTCACCGCTCTGCACCCCGAGGACGACCAGATCCTCACCCAGCACGGCCCCGAACGCATCCAGCACGGGCCGCACCTTGTCGCGTACGCAGACGGCACCCACGAGCCGGGCGGATTCCTCCAGCGCCGAATACACTTCTTCCACTTCGGTCTTGTCTGCCAACATTTCCTCCCTGTGCGAGTCATTCGTGTGCGGGCATGGCAAAGCCGCCACCGGGTTACGTCCCGGACGGCGGCGTAGAAACGTGACTGTGAAATGTGTGGGGGGAGAGGGCCGGAAGACGGCCTCACAGAGAGCTGCATCCCGAAGACGGCACCCGCGACGCCGGGTCGCGGGGAGGGGGAAGCCGACATGCAGAAGCGCCGGGAAATCGGGACAAGGGCCCGAACCTCAGCGGCGCAATCCTATTTGTAGATTCTTCAGCCCCCGCCTGTCAACCCCCCTGCACCGCAACGCGGCACACCCAACAAACCGGAACAACACCCTTCGGTAACCCAGCGGCGATTGCAGAACCCGCAACGCCGCAGTGCCCATTGTCCCTCTGGAACCCCGGCGCCCGCGCGAAACTCCGCGACCGAAGCCCTGCCTGAACGGAGGGTGTCCATGCCGACGGGCCGGTGCGATCGCACCGGCCCGTCGGGGGGTTCGGGTGTCAGCGGTGCCTGGCGCGCCTACGACGGCTGACCAGGACGGCTGCCGCACCCGCACCGGCCAGCAGGGCGGCGAGGGCGAGAATCTCTCCCAGGCCGGACGAGCCGGTGTCGGCGAGCGAACCCGGTTTCCGGTCGCCTGCCGGCGCCGGGGTGTTGGGCGCCGGGCCCGTCGGGGGCGCCGGTGACGGTGTCGGGGACTCGGTTCCCGGCGGCTCGGTTGCCGGGGGATCGCTTGCCGGCGGGTCGGTTTCCGGGGGCGTGGGTGTCGGCGGGGTGGGTGTCGGCGGTGCCTCCTCCGGAACGTACACGCCGGCGTCGATCGTGTGATCAACCCCTCCCGGCCTGGTCGGCGCGGTGACCGGGGCGTACCCGTTGCACAGCCGGCCATTGGCCGGCGGGGTCACATTGGAGTCGTGCACCCGGTCGTCACCGGCCCGCGGCAGGGTGAACCGCAGGTCGTCGGCGGCCGGCCGGCCCGGCACCTCGCCGGTGTCCGCCGTGCACACATCGAACTGCACGGTGTACTTGGCGCCCGGAGTCAGCTCGTACTCCGCTCCGGCACCACCGAAGTAGTACTCACCGGCGGCGTCGGTCGTGGTCGTGGCGACCTTCTCGCCGTCGGCGTCCAGCAGGTTGATCGTCGCGTCCGGCAGCAGCACGTGCCCGGCGTCCTGGACGCCGTTGTGATCGCCGTCGAACCACACCACGTTGCCGATCTGGATCGGTGCGTTCGCCGCGGCGTACGCGATGTCGCCCAGGCCGCCGGCCTTGCCGAACCCGTTCTGGTTCGGACCGACGAACTGGTAGGCGTTGGCCGCCGGATCGTTGCCGGGGCCGAGGCCGGTGGCGACGTCGTAGTAGCCGGTACCGCTGGTGATGACCTGGCCGGTCGGGTCCATCTGCGTGCTGACGGCCCACTGCTGCTGCGGGATGTAGGCGACCGATCCCAGCGAGGACTCCTGGTGCGGACCCGGTTGGGTCGCGGAGCCGCCGTTCGGGAAGAAGTCACCCGGGAAGTACTCGACGACGCCGCTGGGCTGGGCCCCGTCAAGGGTGGGGTCCGTGGCGTGGTCGGGGCAGTTTCCGGTGCCTTCCCACTCGTACCCGCCGGTGGGCGTGGCGCAGGCCATGTTGATGTCGCCGCCGGACATGCCGTTCTGCGGGGTGTCGTTGCCCGGCCTGGGATCCAGCCCGCCCCAGCTCACGACGTCCATGAACCGGTCGCGGAAGCCGAGGATCAGCGAGCCTTCGCGGGTGAAGGCCAGACTGGCCAGCTCCGGCTGCGGATCGATCATCGCGCCGCTCACGTTGAAGGCGTCCCAGTCCTCCAGAGAGGTGTTCCACGGGTTCCAGTGGTTGACCTGGTCGCGCCCGGAGTTGCTGGTGAGCACGCTCCCGCGCTCGAAGTCCAGCGGCTGGGACAGGACGGTGGTGAACTCCTCGCCGTCATAGGTGGCGACGACGGCCTTCAGGTCCGCGCGGTCCTGAGTGCTCTCCGCGCTGCAGACGCCCCCGACGTAGAGGGTGTTGTTGTGGGTGGCGACGCTGAACGGGCGCCAGTCGTCGGCCGACGCGCAGCCCGGGTCGGGGATCGGCACGGTCGCCTTGGGCGCGGAGGCCGTGGGCTTGGTCGCGTCGAAGCTGACGAGGCTGCGGGTGAGCAGGTTCACCGCGTACAGGGTCGAGCCGTCCTCCGACAGGTCCAGGCTGCCGATGCTCTCCTTGCCCGGTGCGTCGGTGAACCCGGCGTCCTTGATCAGGTTGCCGGTGTCGTGCGGCGTCTCCGTGGCGCCCGGCACCTTCGCGAACAGCTTCGGGGCGCCGCCGCCGTCTGCCGGCACGGTGTAGATCGCGTCACCGCCCTCCGGCCCGTACTCGGTGTACCGCCGGGCGAAGGCCGACTGGAAGAGCTGGTCGCGGTGCTTGTCGTAGGCCAACCCGTAGGTCGTGCCCACCTGGTCCTGCGTGTTGAGCACCTCCGGGCATGCCTGCTGGTCGGGGCAGTTGCCGCGGACGTCCGTCCCGAACGCCACCAGTGCCCGGGTGTCCGTCCCGCCGGCACCGCTCTGGATCGGCACGAAGTAGCGGGAATCGGGCAGTGCGTAGTCGGCCGGGTCCCAGACCCCGGTGATGACCGAGTCGTCCTTGCCGTCCGAGACGTCCACGAACGTGGTGAAGCTGTCGAAGTGGTTCGGCGCGGTCGAGGCGGGCGCCGCCCGCAGGTAGTCGCTGTAGGGCGCCGGGACGGTGACGTCGACGCGGTAACGGCCGCCGGTCAGCTCGCTCGACGGCGGTACGACGACCTTTCCGGTGGCGTCCGTGACGCCGGTGACGTGATGGCCGGCGGGGTCGCTGACGTCGACCTTCATTCCCCGCTGCGGCACGTCCATGGTCGAGTTGATCACGCCGGTGCCGAAGAAGTCCCGCAGCACCTGGACGGTCAGGCTGCCGTCGGAGGCCGAGGCGCTGGCCTGCCCGGCACCGGTCAAGAGCGTGCCCGTGCCGCCGCCCACCAGTAAGAGGGCGGCCAGCCCTGGACGCACCACTCCACGTAATGGCATGGCATTCCTTTATTTGTTCGATTCCAACGCCAAATCGGCATATTGCAGGTTGAGTTTATGGGTTACCGAGGGTCATGTCCGGAGAACGCAGAGTTTGCCCGCGGCTCCGTGGGACCTGTTACAGTCGCGCCGCGTGCGGAGCATCAGAACGCGGAGCATCGACACCAAGCGGGGTCCCATAGGACGCGAGGCGGGCCGGCGCCGCCGGTGGCCAAGGTTGCGCTGGGCGGCAGCCGCCGCCCTCGGCGTCACCGCTGCCGCCGTCACCGCCTTCGTCCTCCTCGGCGACGGCGATTCCCCCACCGCCCCACGGGCGTTGACCTCGGAAGAGGCGAACCGGCTGGCGGTCACCCGGTTCCTCAACTACCAGGCGGGCGGGCGGGCGGTGACGATCACGGTGCCGAACGCCACCGGCGGGCTGGTGATCACCGGGTCCATCGACTACCGCACCCACACCGGTTACGGGGTGGTGCGCGGCACCGGGCGCGACACGTCCAGTGACGGCCTGATCCAGTGGACGGCCACCACCGTTCTCGTCCACCCCATGACGGACCCCCCGGCGGTCGCACCGGCGTCGCCGCCCGCGTCCGGCTGGCACAGCCGTCCGCTGCAGCTGACCGGCACGGCCCTGGACACCTCGCTGGGCATCGCACTCGGCCTCGGCAGCGACCGGCCGGAGAACGCCGCGCTGCTGCCGCAGAACGGCGCGGCATGGGTCGGGCGGGACGAGGTGCACGGCCATCGGACGGACATCATGAACGGGCCGGACGCCGGCACCGAGGCCGGTTCTTCCGGCAAGGCCGGTGCGTCTGCCAAGGCCGGTGCGTCACCGACCGTGCGCTACTGGATCGGCGCGGACGGCACCATGTACCGGGTCCAGGTCGGCATCGCCTCCGAGTCGCAGCCGGTGGTCTTCGACTTCGACGACCGGACGTACGTCCCCGTCAAGCCGGTACCCGGCCTCACACCGGCGCCGTAGCCGCCGCTCACGAGGCCCGCACCCGCGCACGGTCGGCGAGCAGCGACTCCGGCGGCAGCGCGATGTCCGCGATCTCCGGCAGCGCCGGAACGTCCGGCACGGCGGTGGCGCCCGCGGTGGTGGCACGCGGGAACTCCGGCTGCGGACCCGGCGCGGCCACGTCGGTGAACGGGATGCCCGCGGGCCCTGCCGCGCTCCGCCAACTGCCGGAGGGTGTGGGTGATGTGGCGGGAACCGGGCAGGACGCGGTGTCCACGAGCCCGGTGGGTACGGTCTTTTGAAGCGCGTTCCCTTGCAGGCAGTTGCCCTGCCCGCGGGTGGCGGTGGGGAACGTCGAGCCGACGTCGACGCCGTTGGCGGCGAAGGTGTTGTCCGTGACCCGGTTGCGGTCCGCCGTCAGGTCGGCGGTCGCGGTGATCACGAGTCCGGCGTTGGTGTTGCCGGTGATCCGGTTGCGGATGAACCGGTTGTCGCTGCCGCCGTCGACGCCGATGCCGATGCCCCAGCCGCCGTCGGCCTGTTCGGGCGTCTGCGGGTGCTGATTGTCCGCGATCAGGTTGCCGGCGACGACGGCGTCGCGCTGTGGGAGCAGTTTCTCCTGGTGGTCGGAGCTGGTGGTCAGCCCGACGCGGTTGCCGACCAGGCGGTTGCCGGCGACGTACATCTCGCCGCTGGCGTTGGTGCCTTCGTAACCGACCGCGTTGAGTTCGGAGACGTTGTCCCGTACCACGATCCGGCACGGCTTGCACTGGCCGACATAGATCCCCGAGTCCGCCCCGCCCGATGTGTAGGAGTGCTCGATGGCGCCGTTCTGCGCGGAGAACGCGTAGATGCCGTACAGACCGTTGCGGGTCGCGGTCACATGCGAGACCAGGAACGACTTCAGGAGCCTGACGGGTTCGTCACCGGTGTCGTAACCGCCGCTGCCCGGCAGCCCGTCGACCGCCGCCGCCGAACCGGTGACCAGCACCCCGTTCTGCGTGTTCCCCCGCACGGTCAGGTTCTCCACGGCCACGCCGGGCGCGGTGACGACCACCCCGTTCGGCCGCCGCAACTGACCATCGACGACCACCTCGGCCCGGGACTCGCCCCGCAGCGTGATGCGGGCCGTGTCGAGCTTCACCGACTCGCGGTACACACCCGGAGCCACCAGCACCAGGTCACCGGGCCGGGCCAGGGCCACTCCGGCCGAGATCGTCGGGGCGTCGCCGGGCACGCGGATCGTCACCTGCGCACCGTCCGGCCGCCGGCCCTTGTCCGATCCGCCGTCGCCACCGCTGCTGCAGCCGGCCAGCAGGGTCAGTGCGCCCAGTAACGCCGCCATCACGCGAAGTGCCGATCGAGACATGGTGGCCAGTCTGGCACGAGGACGAATTCCCCGCCGGAACAAGGCGGTTGAGGGGCAGATGCGAGGCAGGTGTGACACTCTGCACATCATGGACCGCGTCGATCGCCCCCCGTCCCGCCGCGCGTTCCTCGACGTCACCGGTGCCACGGTGGCCGCCGGTCTCGTCGCCGCCGGGTGCTCAGGGGGCTCCGCCGGGCCGGGCCGGCCCGGTCCTTCCGCGGCGGCCGAGTCCACGTCCGTTCCGGCGACGGGCCGGCATCAGGCGGGCGTCACGTCTCCCGGGTCGGCCCAGCGCAACCTGCTGGCCGTGGTGGCCGACCTCGGCACCGCGGTGTCGCCGGGCCCGTTACTGGCCGAACTCGGCGAGGCCGTCCGCAGCCTCACCGCCGGGTCCGACCCGCGGCTGCTGGGCCTGTCCCCGGGTGACCTGACCGTGACCGTCGGCGTGGGTCCGCGGCTGGTGCGGACGGCGGATGCCTCACTGCCCGGCGCGGTCGACCTCCCGAGGTTCTCCCGCGAGCGGATCGCTCCGCAGGCACGCGGCGGTGATCTGCTGTTACAGATCTGCGCCGACGACGCGCTGCTCCTGCCGGTCGTCGCCGCCGCGCTCCTGGACCAGGCCGGCGACCGCGTCCGCGAACGGTGGCGGCAGTCCGGACGCCGCGGTACGGACGTGCCGGTCGCCAAGGGCCGTACCGCACCGCGCAACCTGCTCGGTTTCATCGACGGCATCGTGGGCCCGCACACGGACGCCGAGCAGGAACGTGACCTGTGGCTGGCCGGGCCGCCCGCGGTCGCCGGCGGCACCCTGGCCGTACTGCGGCGCATGGAACTCGCCCTGACACGGTTCGCCGCCCTGTCCGTCGCCGAGCAGGAGGCGGTCTTCGGGCGGCGCCGCGCCAGCGGCGCACCCCTCTCCGGCGGCACCGTCGCCTCCGGCCCGGAACTGGGCGCCAAGACACCCGACGGGCGCTATCTGGTCCCCGTGGACGCCCACGTGCGCAGGGCGAACCCCACCGCGGTCGGCGTCGGCCACATGCTCCGCCGTTCCTACAGCACCGACGAGCCGGCCCCCGGCCTGCTCTTCATCAGCTTCCAGAACGACCTGCGGACCTTCACGGCCACGCTCACCCGCATGGACAATTCCGACGCACTGCTGCCCTTCACCACCACGACGGCCGGCGCGACCTTCCTGATCCTCCCCGGCTTCGACCGGCAACACCCGCTCGGTTCCTCCCTGTTCCGCTGATCCGGCCGCGCGGGCTGCTTCCCCGCGCTAGCCGTCGGGTCGCCGTTCGGAGACCGACTCCCCGCCCGCGCACGCAAACGGCCCCGGACGAGGAGTCCGAGGCCGAGCGAAGCCCTTCCTGGGGCGGAGCCCCCAGGCCAGAGAGGTAATACCTGGTGCCCCCGGCAGGATTCGAACCTGCGACACCCGCTTTAGGAGAGCGGTGCTCTATCCCCTGAGCTACGGAGGCGGGGCGGGGCGGAGGCCCGGCCACCCGCGACAGTGTAGCGGGTGGCCGGGGTGGGGTCGGGCCCCGTGTGGGGTGGTGGGGGTGGGGCGGAGCGTGGTCGTGCGACGCGGTGTCTTTTCGGGGTGGAGTTGAACGCGTACGGTCAAGTTGTAGGCCGCAACGAACCGGAGGACCCCTGCATGCGCCCACGCCGTGCTCTGCTCGTCCCCCTCTCCGCAGCGCTCGCCGCTCTCCTCGCCCTCCCGCTCACCGCCCAGGCCGCCGCCCCCCAGGCATCCCAGCGCATCGGCCTCGACGTGCTCTCCAGCCGCCCCGGCTCCGTCACCGGCGGCGACGCCCTGCTCCGCGTCGCCGCCCCCGACCCCGCCGCCGTGGAGATCCGGCTCAACGGGGAGGACGTCACCGCGCTCTTCGCCCCCGATGGCCCCGGCGCCGTGTCCGGCGTCGTCGACGGGGTACGCGACGGGCGCAACACCGTCACCGCCACCGCCCCCGGCCACCGCGCCGCCCGGCTCACGCTCACCGGCCACCCCGCCGAGGGCCCCGTCTTCTCCGGGCCGCACCAGCAGCCCTTCGTCTGCGAGACCGGCACCTTCCGGCTGCCCGTCGTCGGCGGCACCCTCGGCGACCCGCTCGACGCCGACTGCTCCGCGGAGACCCGCGTCGACTACTTCTACCGGAACACCGCCGGCGTCTACACCGCCTGGCCCGCCGGCGCCACCGGCTACCCCGCCGACGTCGGCCGCACCACCACCTCCACCGGCCGCACCGTCCCGTTCATCGTGCGGATGGAGACCGGCACCGCCAACCGCGGCATCTACCAGTCCACGATCCTCCACGACCCCCTCGCCGAGCCGGACCCCGATCCCCGCACCCGCCCCGCCGGCTGGAACGGCCGCGCCGTCTACACCCTCGGCGGCGGCTGCATCGGCGGCTGGTACCGGCAGGGCAACACCACCGGCGGGGTCACCGACACCCACATGCTCGGGCGCGGGTACGCCGTCATGTCCTCGTCCCTCAACGTCTTCGGCGCCAACTGCCACGACCTCACCGCCGCCGAGACCGCCATGATGGTCAAGGAGCGGTTCACCGAGGCGTACGGGCCCGTCGACCACACCATCGGCTTCGGCTGCTCCGGCGGCTCGTACCAGGCGTACCAGATCGTGGACAACTACCCCGGCATCCTCGACGGCATCCTGCCCGCCTGCTCCTTCCCCGACGTCGGCTTCGCGATGACGAACAGGGTCACCGACACCCGGCTGCTCACCGAGTACTTCGCCGGGGACACGGACCTGGCCTGGACCGAGGAGCAGAAGCGCGCCGTCACCGGCTTCGCCTCGTACGCCGTCGCCACCGGCACCCAGGGCGACGCCACGCGCATCGACCCGACGGGCAACTGCGGCGTGCTGCCCGAGGAACTGCGGTACGACCCGGAGACCAACCCCCGCGGCGCCCGCTGCGACCTCTACGACCACGCCATCAACGTCTACGGCCCCGATCCGCGCACCGGCTTCGCCCGCCGCCCGCTCGACAACGTCGGCGTGCAGTACGGCCTCGGCGCCCTCGCCGCCGGGACGATCGGCAAGGAGCAGTTCCTGGAGCTGAACGAGCGCGTCGGCGGCTACGACCACGACGCCCGGATCGTCGACGCCCGTACCACCGCCGACCCGATCGCCACCCGCACCGCGTACCGCACCGGCCGGCTCACCAACGGCGGCGGGGGTCTCGCGGACGTGCCGATCATCGAGTACCGCGCGTACGTGGACGACGCCCCCCGCGGCGACACCCACCTGCGCTACTACTCGCTGTCCATGCGCAAGCGGCTGGCGAAGGCCAACGGCACCGCGGCCAACATGGTCTCCCTCATGGAGGACAACCGCTACGGCGGCCAGAGCACCGCCAGCCCCCTCGTCCGCCACTCCCTCGCGATGATGGACCGCTGGCTCACGAACCTCGACGCCGACACCTCCGCCGCCCCGCGCATCGACAGGATCGTGGCGGCCAGGCCCGCGGAGCTGCGGGAGGGCTGCAACACCCGGGACGCCGAGCCGCGGTTCGTCGCCGAGGCGCTGGACCGCGACCCGGACAGCACCTGCGAGCGGCTCTACCCGTCGAACTCCTTCCCGCGCGAGGTCGCGGGCGAGGACATCGCCACGGACGTGATCAAGTGCCGTACGGAGCCGCCGCGGCGGGACACGTACGCGAGCGAGTACGGCGTGACGTGGACGGACGCCGAGTGGCGGCGGCTGCGGGCCGTCTTCGACCGGGGCGTCTGCGACTACTCCAGGACGGGGGTGGGGCAGCAGGGGCTCGCGGGGACCTGGCTCTCCTTCTGAGCGCTCCCCGGGACGTCTTCTGAGGGTTTGCGCAGTTGGCCGGGCATAAGGTTCAGACCGCTCTCATCCGGTTCTCAGGGAGCCTCGATAGCCTGCATGCATGAGTGGTATGGCACCTGCAGGGTGGTATCCCGACCCGGACCGCAGCGACGACGAGTCGCCGAGGGAGCGGAGGTGGGACGGTGAAGGCTGGACGGACGAGGTCAGGCCCGCTGCTGTCGCCGCAGATGTCCCTGCGCAGAGCCCCGATGGGGCCACCGGGGCCGACGGGGCCGCCGACGGGGCTGCCGACGGGGCCCGGGGCCCTGACGGGCCCGCGGCGCCCCCGGCCCCCGGTGCCGCCCCGCAGGACGCTCCGGCCGGCGGCATCCCCGGCGGCATGCCTCCGCCCGGCGGTATGCACGGGGCGCCCACCGAAGTCATATCCGGCGGCCACGCCGAACCGCTCGGCCCCGAGGGGCCGTACGCCAAGAAGCGCTGGACGGGCAGGCGCCCGCTCGCGCTCGGCATCGCCATCGGCGTGGCCGCCGCGGCCCTCGTCGGCGGCGGCATCGCCGGCGGGTACGCGATGTGGGGCGACGACGACGGCGACAAGGCCGGCGGCGGTGGCCCCGTGGTCTACGGCCCGGACGGCGAGCCCCGTTCGCCGGCCCCCGGCGAGGGCCCGGGCGGCGGGCCCGACGGCGGCTCCGGCGGTTCCGGCGGCGGCCCGGGCGGCGGGCCCGGCCAGTCGCCCGGGCCGCAGGACCCCGAGGGCGGCGAGGAGGACCCCGGCAACCCCGACGGCGGGCAGCCGCCGATGGAGATCCCCAGCGAGGACGGCTTCGCCACCGACCTGGCCAGCGGCATCAAGATCCCGGTGCCCGACGGCTGGAAGGGGCAGTCCGGGCAGATAGGCGCCTCGGTGTCGGTCGGCGAGTACAAGTGCCCGACGTCGCCGAAGGACACCTGCGTACGCGGCGGGGTGAACTCCGCGCCCGCCCTCGCCCTCGGCATCGACGCCACCAGCCCGAAGAGCATCGCCGAGAAGGACATCGAACCCAACGCGGAGGCGTCGTACGGCGACGAGGCGTACGGCGGCATCACCTCGCACGACGAGGTGGAGTCCGGCGAGGTCGAGGTGGCCGGCGAGGAGGGCTACCTGGTGCGCTGGAAGGTCGTGACGAAGGAGGGCGACGACGGCTACGTGCAGTCGCTCGCGTTCCCGTCCCCGGCCAACCCGGACACGCTGGTCCTCGTCCGGGCCGGCTTCGACATCGGCGACGAGGCGCCCGCGCTGGACGAGCTGGAAGAGATCACGGACGGCATCAAGAAGTCCGAGGGCGGCGCGGGCCTCCCGGGCGGCGGCCAGCCGGCGAGCTTCACGCCGGCGGCGGCCGCCCGGAGCTGAACCACGGCGGACACCTCCGGGACGCCGTGCGGCGCGCCCGGGGTCGTATCCGTACGACCCCGGGCACCGCCGGGTCCGAGGCCGCGGCTCACCCCTCGTACAGCCCCTCGATCTCCCGCTCGTACGCCGCCTCCACCGCGTGCCGCTTCACCTTCATCGACGGGGTCAGCATCCCGTTCTCCTCCGTGAACTCCCCGGCCACGATGACGAACCGGCGGATCGACTCCGCCCGCGACACCGCCTCGTTCGCGTAGTCCACCGCCCGCTGCACCTCCGCCCGCAGCTCCGGGTCGTCCCGCAGCTCCGCGAGCGGCGTGTCCCGCGGCCGCTTCCGTACCGCCAGCCAGTGCCCCAGCGCCTCCTGCTCCAGCGTCACCAGCGCCGCCACGTACGAGCGCTTGTCGCCCACCACCAGCACCTGCCCCACCGGCGGCCGGCTGCGCAGCCGGTCCTCCAGCACCGCGGGCGAGACGTTCTTGCCGCCCGTGGTGATCAGGAGGTCCTTCTTCCGCCCGGTGATCGTCAGATAGCCCTCCTCGTCCAGCGCGCCCAGGTCGCCCGTCGCGAACCAGTCGTCCGGCAGCACCTCCGCCGTCGCCTCCGGGTTCCGCCAGTACCCGCCGAAGACGATGCCGCCCTTGATCAGCACCTCCCCGTCGTCCGCGATGCGCACCGCCGTCCCCGGCAGCGGCCGGCCCACCGTGCCGGGGCGGGGGCGCAGCGGCGGGGTGATGGTGGCGGCGGCGGTGGTCTCGGTCAGGCCGTAGCCCTCGTAGATGACGATGCCCGCGGCGTAGAAGAAGAGGTTGAGGTTGCGGTCGAGCGGGGAGGCGCCGCTGATGGCGTAGTGGAGCCTGCCGCCCAGCTCCTTGCGGATGCGCCGGTAGACCAGCAGGTCGTACAGGCCCCACGCCAGGGAAAGACCGGGCCCTGGGCCCTTGCCGGTGCCGAGGAACCTGTTCAGGTGCGCCTCGCCGAAGCGCACCGCGATGCGGTCGGCGCGGTCGAACGACGAGCCGCGGCCCAGCTTCTCGGCCATCTCCCGGCCGGTGTGGTGGATCTTCTCGAAGAGGTACGGGACGCCGACGAGGAACGTCGGCCTGAAGACCTTGAACTCCGGCTGCAGCTCGTCGGGTTTGATCGACGGCCAGTGGCCGATCTCGATGCGCGCGGACAGGCAGGCGATCTGGATCGCCCGGCCGAAGATGTGGGCGAGGGGCAGGAAGAGGAGGGTGGAGGCGGTCTGCCCGGTGACCTCCTTGAAGATGGGGTGCAGTAATTCGACGCTGTTGGCGGCCTCGGCGTGCAGGTTGCCGTGGGTGAGGACGCAGCCCTTGGGGCGTCCGGTGGTGCCGGAGGTGTAGCAGAGGGTGGCGATGGTGTCGGGGGTGAGGGCGGCGCGGCGCTTGGCGATCTCGTCGTCGGACACGTCGCGGCCGAGGGCCTTCAGCTCGTCGAGGCAGCCGTCGTCGAGCTGCCAGACGTGCGCGTCGGAGGCGGCGGTACGGGCCGTCTGCTCGTTGGCGGCGGTCTCGGCGACGACGAAGCGGGTACCGGAGTCGTGCAGGATCCAGGCGACCTGGTCGGCGGAGGAGGTCGCGTACACCGGTACGGACTGGCCGCCGGCGGCCCAGACGGCGAAGTCCAGCACGCACCACTCGTAGCGCGTACGGGACATGATCGCGACCCGCCCGCCGGGTTCGAGCCCGGCGGCGACGAGGCCCTTGGCCACCGCCGTCACCTCGTCGGCGAACGCGCGGGCGGTGACCGGGACCCAGCGGCCGCCGGTCTTGCGGCGGATGACGACGGCGCCGGGGTCCTCGGCGGCGTTGGTGTAGGGGATGCCGGCGACGGCGCTGCCGCTCTCCGGGGCCGGCGCGGCGAGCCGCGGGACGGTCGCCTGGCGCACGACGCCGTCGTCGGTGCGTACGTCGACGGGGGCACGCCCGGCGAGGTCAGAGCGCTTACGCGCGGCCTTGAGATCCTTCCGTACGCCCACGATTGCTCCTTCGGTTGGCGGAGGTTCACGCTTCGAGCAGCGCCGTGACGCCCTGGCCGCCGGCGGCGCAGACGGAGATCAGTCCGCGGACGGGCCGGGCGCCGGCGGCCGTGCGCTCCGCCGCCCGCTCGTGCAGCAGCTTCGCCAGCGTCGCGACGATCCGGCCGCCGGTCGCGGCGAAGGGGTGCCCGGCGGCGAGCGAGGAGCCGGCGACGTTCAGCCGCTCCCGGTCGACGGCGCCCAGCGGCGCGTCGAGGCCGAGGCGTTCCTCGCAGAACGCAGCGTCCTCCCACGCGGCGAGCGTGGCCAGCACCTGGGAGGCGAACGCCTCGTGGATCTCGTACAGATCGAGGTCCGCCAGCCCCAGTCCGGCGTCGGCCAGCAGCCTCGGCACGACGTACGCGGGCGCCATCAGCAGCCCGTCCGGGCCCTCGGTGAAGTCGACCGCGCCGGTGCGCGCGTGCGTGAGGTACGCGAGCACCGGCAGCCCGCGCGCGGCGGCCCACTCCCCGCTCGCGAGCAGCACGGTGGCCGCGCCGTCGGTCAGCGGGGTCGAGTTGCCCGCGGTCATGGTGGCGTCCGGGTCCGCGGCGCCGAACACGGGCTTCAGCCGGGCCAGTTCGGCGGGGGTCGAGTCGGGGCGCAGGTTCTGGTCGCGGTCGAGCCCGCGGAACGGCGTGAGCAGGTCGGCGAAGAAACCCGCGTCGTACGCCGCGGCCAGCCGGCGGTGGCTGGCGGCGGCCAGCTCGTCCTGCGCGGCGCGCGGCACCCGCCACTCGCGGGCGGTCAGCGCGGCGTGCTCGCCCATCGAAAGCCCGGTGCGCGGCTCGGCGTTGCGCGGGATGTCGGGGACGACGTGCCGCGGGCGGAGCCCGGCGAGGGCGGCGACGCGGCGGGCGGCGGAGCGCTGCCGCCGGGCGTGGAGGAGGACGCGGCGCAGGCCGTCGTTGAGGCCGAGGGGCGCGTCGCTGGCGGTGTCGACGCCGCCGGCGACGCCCGCGTCGATCTGGCCGAGCGCGATCTTGTTGGCGACGAGGAGCACGGTCTGGAGGCCGGTGCCGCACGCCTGCTGGACGTCGTACGCGGGGGTGCGGCGGTCGAGCCTGCTGCCGAGGACGACCTCGCGGGCGAGATTGAAGTCGCGGCTGTGCTTGAGCACGGCGCCGGCCACGAACTCGTCGAGCAGCGCACCGCGCAGCCCGTACCGCCCGACGAGGCCGTCGAGGGCGGCGGCGAGCATCTCCTGGTTGGACGCGGTGGCGTACGCGCCGTCCGCGCGGGCGAAGGGGATCCGGTTGCCGCCGACGATCGCGACGCGCCGCACGCCGCCGCCGGTCCGCCCGCCCGTTCCCGCCGGTGCCGTCATCGCCGTGTTCCCTCCCTCGCCTCCCCGCGGCTCCTTGTGCGGCGGGGGCTCAGTTCCTACGCTCCTTACTCCGCAGTAAACTTACTCAGGCGTAAGGAGATTGCCAATGGCCGATCGCTACCGGAAATTCACGAGCCGCGGAGCCGGGGCCTTCGTCGCCAAGCGGCTCGGCCTCCCGCGGCCCGCGCGCCTGGAGCGGTACCGGCCGGGGCAGCCCGTCGCCCGCGGCCCCGTCGTGCTCGGCGGCGCGGCCGGCGGCCGGATGCACAAGACGCTGCGCGCACTGCTGGACGCGGTGGGCGCGGAGGTGGCGGAGGCCGCGGACGAGTCGTCGGTACGGGCCGGGGCGCTGGTCTTCGACGCCACCGGCATCGGCACCTCCGCCGGGCTGCGCGCGCTCTACGACTTCCTCCACCCCCGGATCCGCGAACTCGCCCCCTGCGGCCGCGTCGTGGTCGTCGGCACCCCGCCGGAGGCCGCCGCGGGGTCGGGGGAAGCGGTGGCGCAGCGGGCGCTTGAGGGGTTCGTCAGGTCGGTGGGCAAGGAGCTCCGGGACGGCTCGACGGCGCATCTGCTGCTGGTCGCGCCGGGCGCGGAGGGCGGCGTGGAGTCGACGCTGCGCTTCGCGCTGTCGGCGCGCTCGGCGTACGTCTCGGGGCAGGCGCTGCGCGTCACGGGCACGGCGCCGGTGCCGGGGACGGCCGATTGGGCGCGGCCGCTGGCCGGGAAGACCGCGCTGGTCACGGGCGCGTCGCGGGGGATCGGCGCGGTGGTCGCGGAGACGCTGCACCGGGACGGGGCGCGGGTGGTGTGCCTGGACGTCGCCGCGCAGGGCGCGGAGCTGGCGGCGGTGGCGGCCCGGGCCGGCGGCGGGGTGCTGGAGTCGGACATCACGGCGGCGGACGCGGGGGACCGGCTCGCCGCGTACCTCGGCGAACACCACGGCGGCGTCGACGTCGTCGTGCACAACGCGGGCATCACCCGCGACAAGACCCTGGGCCGGATGAGCGCCGGCCAGTGGGAAGCGGTCATCGGGGTCAACCTCACCGCCGTCGAGACCCTCACCGCCCGCCTCCTCGGCGACGGGCTGCTGCGCGCGGACGGCCGGATCGTCTGCACCTCGTCGATCAGCGGCATCGCGGGGAACGTCGGCCAGACCAACTACGCGGCGAGCAAGGCGGGCCTCATCGGCTACGTCCAGGCCACGGCGCCCGGGGCGGCGGCACGCGGCGTGACGGTCAACGCGGTGGCGCCCGGGTTCATCGAGACGCGGATGACGGCGGCGGTCCCGCTGGTGATCCGCGAGGCGGGCCGCCGCATGAACACCCTGAAGCAGGGCGGGCTGCCGGTGGATGTGGCGGAGGCGGTGTCGTACTTCGCGGCGCCGGGCAGCGGAGCCGTGACGGGACAGGTGCTGCGGGTGTGCGGCCAGGCGCTGCTGGGGGCGTGAGATGGAGACACGGGAGCTGGACAGAGCACCGCGACTGCTGCCGCTGTACGGGCGGGCGGTGGTGCCGAAGCGGCGGGGGAGGGCGCACGGGACGGGGGCGGGAGGCGACGGAGGCCCCGGAGCCGCCGCGTCCGGAGCCAGAACCGCCGCGGAGGCCGGGGCGGAAGCCGGTGCCGGGCTGCCCGCCGTCCCCCAGCGCCGCCTGATCCTCCGCGAAGTACGCCCCGACCCCGCCCGCCTCCGCCGCTACGCCGCCGTCTGCGGCTTCCCCGACGACGGCCGGCTTCCGGCCACGTACCCGCACGTCGTCGCCTTTCCGCTCGCCATGTCCCTCATGGCCGCACGCGACTTCCCCTTCCCGCTCCTCGGTCTCGTCCATCTCGCCAACCGGGTCGAGCACCTGCGCCCCGTCGACGCCGGCGAGCGGCTGACGTACGTCGTCGCGACCGGCCGCGCGCAGCCGCACCCGAAGGGCACCGCGTTCCCGGTGGCCGCGCACGCGCGCCTGCGCGGCGAGACGGTGTGGCGCTCGACGAGCACGTACCTGAGCCGCGGGCCGGGCACCGGCACGGGCGAGGCACCCGGGACGCCTGAACTCACCGCCGCGGCACGGGAGGAGAGCTGGAGGCTGCCGGGCTCGCTGGGCCGCTCGTACGCCGCCGCCTCCGGCGACCGCAACCCCATCCACCTGCACCCGCTGACCGCCCGGCCGTTCGGCTTCCGGCGCGCGATCGCGCACGGGATGTGGGCCAAGGCGCACTGCCTGGCGGCGCTGGCGGCGGAACTGCCCGGGGCGTACGCGGTGGACGTGTCGTTCCGCGCGCCGGTCCTGCTGCCGGCGGCGGTGCGCTTCCGCGCGGAACGGAGGGAGGGGACGGAGCACCCGGAACAGGCCGTGGGCGGCTGGGCGTTCGACGTGCGCGGCGCGGACGGCGACCGCGCGCACCTGCGGGGCGCTGTCTCACCCCTGGGCGGCTGACGGCTCCGGCGGCGGCGGTGGCGCCCAGGTTTCGCCGTCGAGCACGTTGCGCATGCCCACCCAGATCATGTTCATCAGCCGCCGTGTCATGCCCTCCGGCGACTCGGCGGGGTGCTCGGCCATCCAGTCCGTCAGCGCGTCGGCCGCGCCCACGATGGTGTGCGCGACGAACTCGGCGTCCTCGTCCCCGAGCCGGGCGGGCCCGCCGTTCTCCTCGATCCCGGCCCGTACCAGCGCGGTGACCTCCGCCATCACCGCCCGCCGCGCGCGCGCCGACTCCGCGGCGATGGCCTCGCTCAACTCGGCGGCGTGCCGGTGCAGTACGACCCAGCCGTCGCGGTGCTCGGAGACGAACGAGAAGAACGCCCGCAGCCCCGCCCGCAGCCGCAGCTCCGGCGTCAGCACCCCCTCGGCCGCCCCCTGGAACGCGGCCACCAGCCGCTCCGCCTCGCGCCGCAGGCAGGCGATGAAGAGCCCTTCCTTGGACTCCAGATAGAGGTAGACCATCGGCTTGGATATCCCGGCCAGCACGGCTATCTCGTCCACCGAGGCGGCGTGGTAGCCGCGCTTGGAGAAGACCCGTACGGCCACGTCGATGATCTGCTGCTCCCGCACCTGCCGGGGAAGCCGCCGCCTGCGCTTTTCGGTCACGGTTGCGAGCGTACTCTGCCGCCTCCTATATTTGACTATCGAGTAAGTCTACTATTCGGTAAGGAAGATGGGTGTGCGGATGACCGACGACACGCAGGGTCTTGAGGGCCTGGACTTCGCCGCGGTGTCCCCCGAGGAGTACGCGCGCATCGTCAGGGGGCTCTCCTCGCGGGAGATCGAGGAGCTGGCCCGGGACGAGGCGCTGCGCGCGCGGGTCGTCGGGGAGGTCTTCCGGCGGATGGAGCAGCAGTTCCGGCCGGACAGGGCCGGGGAGCTGGAGGCGGTCATCCGCTGGCGGATCGCGGGCGTGACCGAGGTGGTGTACGACGTGACCGTCTCGGGCGGCGCCTGCTCGGTGCGCGAGGGGCAGGGCGAGGCGAAGCCGCGGGTGACGCTGGACATGGGCGACGAGGAGTTCCTGAACGTGACGTCCGGGAACGCGGGGCCCGTCAAGCTGTTCATGACGCGGAAGCTGAAGGTCAGCGGAGACGTGGCGCTCGCGCTGAAGCTGACGAGCATGTTCGACATCCCCAAGGCCGACTGAGCGCGGGCGACCCCCGTCGCCCCGCCCGGTCCCGCCGGCGCCGGTCGTCAGCCCGGCGGCTCGGTGCGTTCCGTGCGCTCCGTGCGCTCGGTACGTCCCGTACGGCCCGTGATCGGGCCCGTCGACGGCAGGTCCGCCTGGTCGCGCAGCCAGAGCGCGCGCAGCGTCGCCTCCAGGGCGAAGCGCCGGTCCGGCTCGGTGAGCTGGGAGCCGAAGTGCTGGCCGAGGGTCCGCATCCGGTAGCGCACGGTCTGCGGGTGGACGTGCAGTTGCTCGGCGATACGCCCCGCGGTGCCGCGCGTGGTCAGCCACACCCGCAGGGTCTCCACCAGCCGCTCGCGCCGGCCGGTCGTCACGGCGGCCAGCGGCTGGAGCTGGCGGCCCGCCATCTGCTCCACCAGGGCGGGGTCCGTGAGCAGCCAGAGGGTGAGCAGGTGGTCCTCGACCCGTACCGGGGAAGGGGCGCGGATCGCGCCCGACTCGACCATGCCGAGGGCCTGCCGCGCCCAGCGCAGCGAGTCCGCGGTCCTGTGCAGCGGCACGGTGAGGCCGATGGCCACCCCGATCGGCCCCAGCGCGACGTCCAGCGCCTCGCGCCGCTCGTCGTCGAAGGGGCCGGGGATGAGCAGGTACGGGTGCGGGCCCGCGGTGTCCGCCAGTACGTCCTCGGGCAGCCCGGTCAGCGACGTGAGCCGCTCCGCCGGCATCAGCGCGGCCGGCGTCACCTCGTCCGGCAACTGCCAGCGGGCCTGCGCGGCGATGTCCTCCACGGTGTGGCGCGGTACGGGCGGCTCGGCGACCAGCGTCCGCAGCAGCCGCCTGCGCAGGCTCTTCAGCCGCTCCGCCGAGTCGGCCTCCGCCTGGAGGTAGCCCTCCCTGGCCAGCTCCGACAGCTCGTCGATGTAGGCGAGCAGGGCGTCGGCGAAGGCGTTCATCACGTGCGAGGCGAGGTGGTTGCGCTCGCCCACGACCATCGCGCGCCGCCACGCGACCCGGCCGCCGATGCGGTACGCGGACTGGAGGGCGTCGAGGCTGCGGCCCTCCTGCGCCTCGAACCGGCCGAGTCTTCGGTGCACCTCGGCCAGGTGCACGGCGCGTTTGCGGGGCGTCGCGACCCGGTCGGTGAAGGTGTTCAGCGACTGCCGGACGCCGAGCCGCAGGGCCCGGTCGTACGCCTCGCCCATCTGGAGCCCGTACTCGGGCACCGCACCGCGGATCGCCGCGACGATCTCCCGGTAGAGGCTCGGTAACTCAGGCCGGATCAGCGCGGCCAGCTCCCGCGGCAGCGGCTCGGGCGGCTCGGCCAGTGCGACTGCCTGCACTTCGGACGGCATAGGTCTACCCCTCACGCCGCCGGCGAGGCAGGGGGACACCGACCCGGTGGGGGGTGTGCAAGTCAGGTGCCCTGCCGCACGGTGGTGCCGGCAGCTCACTGTTCGGATGAGGATCCGCGGGCGCCCGGCCTGCAGCGCACCGGTGACCGCGGTGTTGCGTGGCATGTTCGGTACCGCGAGGAACGTGTAGCCCACACAGAGTGGATGCGGCACTACTCACCGGGCAAGCGCTTGTACGCATCTTTTGTACGCGGGTGATAGTTCGCCGCCGCCGCGCGGGCCGCGCAGCGGTCGCGTACGGGCCGCGCACGGGTTGCGTACGGCCGCGTACGGGCCGCGCGCCCGGGGGCGCTCAGCCGCCGTCGCCGCGCTGCCGCAGATGCAGCGTCCGTACCGCGACCTCCACCGCGAACCGCTCGTCGTGGTCGTCCAACTGCGCACCGAAGAGCTGGTGGAGGCTGCGCAGCCGGTAGCGCACGGTCTGCGGGTGGACGTGCAGCAGCCGCGCCATCCGCGCCGCCGTGCCGCGGGTCGTCAGCCAGACCCGCAACGTGTCGACCAGCCGCTCCCTGCGCACCGGCGTGTGGCCGGCGAGCGGCGCCAACTGCCGCCGCGCCAGTTCCTCGGCCAGCGGCGGATCGGCCATGAGCCACAGGGTCACCAGGTGGTCGTCGCACGCGAACACCGGCCCGTCGCGGACGATGCCGGTCTCCGCGTGCGCCAGCGCCTGCCGGGCCCAGCGCAGCGAGTCCGCGGACCTGGCGAGCGGCACCGTCACGCCGAGGGCGGCCCGGCAGCCGGCCAGCGCCGCGGCCAGCATGGCGTGGCGCTCCTCGGTGAGGGGCCCCGGCACGAGGAGGTGGGGCTGCGGATCGGCGAGTTCGACCAGTACGTCGGGGTGGAGCGGCTCGGGGTCCGGGCGGCGGTCGGCGGTCAGTGCGACGGGCGTCGCCACGTCCGGCAGCGGCCAGCCGGCGCCGTCGGCGAGTTCGGTGACCGCGGGGTGGGCCAGGGGCAGCGCGCCGCCGGAGAGCAGCAGCCGCAGCAGCCGCCGCCGCCGCGCCCCGGCGTCCTCGGGCCCCGACTGCGCCTCCCGGTAGCCCTCGCGGCACAGTTCCTCGGTCGCGTCGACGTGCGCGAAGACGGCGTCGGCGAACATCGCCATGAGCGTGGGCGAGATGTTGTAGCGGGTACCGACCGTCTTGGCGCGCCGCAGCGCCACCCGCGCGCCGATGCGCAGGGCCGAGCGCAGGTACTGGAAGCTGCGGCCCTCGTACGCCTCGAACCTGCCCAGCCGCCGGCACATTTCGTCCCTGCGGCCTGTCGGTGATTTCGGGTTGGCCACCTGCTCGACGAACGCGGCGAGATTCTGCTCGACGCCCTGCTGCAATACCTCCCCGTACGGGCCTTCCAGCAACTGGTCGTATTCGGGGATGGCCCTTCTGATCTCCACCGCGATTTCCTCGACGAGGCTGGGCAGTTCCGGTCGCATGATCGCGGCGAACTCCGGCGGCAGCGGCTCGGGCGGCTCGACGAGTCCGGCGGCGGGTCCTGCGTCTGGCATCTGCATGACTCCTCCCACCCCGGGGCGGAGCCCGATCGGCGGGGCTCCGCTTGCGGGTGGTGCGATGAGACGGGCGGTGAGACGGGGTGGGGCCGCGCGTGTGCCGCCAAGCATGCGGGGTGGGGCGGCCGTAGGGGAGTGGAACGCGCGCGATTGCGCACTGGGCGACAAAAGCCGAGGGGGGAACACTTGCGTGGTGACAAGGGATGACGATTTCCGCGCAGGCCCATTGCACCGCTCCGTTACCGGCGCGTAACTTCATTGTCCGTGCGGCGTGCGGGAGGGGTTGGTCGTGCAATGGAATACCGACGCGCGTTCTTCTCGGCGGCGTTATGACGCCGGACACGTCGTCGGCTACGCCCTCACGGTGAAGGAAACGATGCATGCGGCACGTTGGCCGGGTGCCGCGAGGGCCGTGGACCTGGGGATCCTCCCCGAGGCCATGGCGGGCGGCGCCACGGCGGTCAACGACGCCGGTGTGGCCGCCGGCTTCTCCGGGACGGCGGGTGCGGTGGGATGCGGACGGATCCTTCACCGAACTCGACGGGCTGGGCGGGGCACGGAGCGAGGCCCGCGGGATCGACGCCTCCGGGGTCGTCGTCGGCAGTGCCGAGCGCCCGGACGGCCGGGTGCACGCGGTGCGCTGGGACGAGGACGGGACCGTCGTCGACCTCGGCACCCTGCCCGGCGATGCCACCAGCCGCGCGACGGGGGTCAACGACGACGGAGTCGTCGTCGGCGAGTCCGTCGCCGGGGACGACACCCCGCGCGCGGTCCGCTGGGAACCCGACGGCACCATGGTGGATGTGAGCGCCCTGATCGAGAGCGGGTGAGCGGGACCGCCGGCCGGCACGAGCGGCGCGCCCGCGGCGCCTGACACACGGCGGTGGCCGGCCACCCGGGGGTGGCCGGCCACCTCACGCGGGCAGCGCGTTCAGCGCACCGCGGAGTGCCAGTACTCGGACAGCAGCTTGCCGTTGTCGGGCGTGATGAGGCCCGGGGCCGTGAGGGCCGCCATGTAGGTCGAGGCGTCGTTCAGGACGAGGTCGTTGTTGCCCGAGGCCGACGGGAGTCCGGTCTTCAGGTTCACGGCCAGGTCGATGAGGCCGAGCAGGCCGCAGCCCGTCGCGCCCGGTACGGAGAACGCGGAGTCGCCCTGGTCGGCGCCCGGCAGCTCGACCCTGGTCATCGCCGCGTCCGGTGCGGGGTTGGGGGTGCCGTCGCTGTCGAAGCGGGTCGCGCCGAAGGACGGCTGGGTGAGGTTCGCCGGGTGGAGGACGACCGGCTTCGAGGCGGATCCGATGTAGCACGAATCGGCCAGCAGCGGGTTCTCCAGGTGGATCCGTACCGGCAGGGTCACGATCGGCTTGCCCGTGGTCGCGCCCGCCAGCAGGTCGAAGTTCGACGGGGAGCCGGCGGACTCCATCGTCGCCGTGATGCGGTTGAGGTCGGAGTTGGTGATCGAGTCGCAGATCTGGCTGACCACCGGGATGTCGCTCGGGCACATCAGCCCGAGCAGCCCGCCCGGCACGGTGGCCGGATCGGCGACGAGCGCGCCGACCTTGGGCGGTATGACCTCGAAGGTGCCCGCCGCGGTGTTCTGGACCAGCCCGAACTGCAGGTTCGCCTTACCGGCCGTCACCTCGGAGTTGCCGAGCTTGATGGCGCCGCTGGCCGAAGCCGAGGACACGCACTGGGCGACGAAGTCCTCGCCGTCGGCGGCCAGCATCCTGGGGTCGTCGACCGGACAGCGGGTGAAGGGCCCCCAGGAACCGTTCAGCTCGGTGGCCGAGGCGGCGTTCGCCGTGGACATTCCCATGGAGAAGAAGGCGGTGAAGGCCGTAAGCGCGCACAGCAGCGAAGCCTTTACCCCGTTTCTGACTGCTTTCATGCTTCCCTTTCCGGTCGGGCCCACTCCGTGATCGCGGTCATGGGAAAGGGTCGTCCGCACAACCGGGCATGGGCACCTGGGCAGTTGGATGGTGACCTGTGAGGTACCGGCCCCCGGTTGCCGGAGGCCGGAAGAGCTGGGAGAACTCAGCGTTCGGCCTGGGGGACGTCCCGGGGGGAGAACTCCTCGGTGCAGCCGCCGTTTGCTTCGGGGGTCCGCCAGGAGCAGGCCCCTCCCTGCGTCTGCTTGAGCAGGTTGTCCGGCCCGGACACCGAGGCGGTGAACAGCGGGTCGAGGTCTTCCTCCGCACCGCAGCCCTCGAAGCGCGGGATGGTGACGTTTCCGGGCAGGGTGCCGCCCGCGCCGAGCGTGTATCCGTCGAAACTGCCGTCCGGGTTTCGGAAGGTGAACCCGGAGAGCACCATGTGGTCCTTGGTGTCCTGCGCCGGATCGGGGTCCTTGGAATAGAGCGGCCCTGCGGTGCGGCAGTTCGGTCCGACGTCCAGGGGCGTTCCGTTGACCCGTACATCGGTGATGCGGATCACCAGGGAGATCCTGATGACGGCGGTGGCCTCGCCCTGCGTGACGTCGAAAATGTGGGTCTTCGAGTCGGCGACGACCCGCATCGGCCCTTTCTGTTCGAGCACCATGGTGGCGGTCGTCGGCATGAAGCCGAAGGTGAGGAAGGTGGCCTTCACCGGGGGCGACTGAGGGCGGCCCTTGTACATCAGCTCGCCGTCACCGGTGCCGTGAATGTAGGCCCACGGGAACTGGATGTCGATGGTCGGCTCGTACTGCAGGAAAAGGCCGCACATCAACGGGAGTCGGGCCGCGCCGTTCAGCTTTCTGACGTTCGAGAACCCGGTGATGTACGCGGACAGCGACTGCACGTCGGTGACGTCCGAGGGGCAGGGCGGCGCGTCTTCCCGCGGGTCCGCGGGCGCCCGCGGGGATACCGGCTCGCCCGCCTCGTTCTCCGGCGTGACCGTGCCCCCGCCGTCGCGCGGGTCGTCCGGGTCGTCGTCCGGATTCCCCTCTCCGGGCGGGCTGCCGGCCGGCGGGCTCTCCCCGTCGTCGGGGCCGGTGACGGCAATGCTCGCGAGCAGCAACTCCGCGCCCTCCGCGGGAGAGCAGGCCACGGACAGCCGCTCGGCCGCTGCTTCCCCGCCCTCGGCGGGCGGGCTCGCGGTGAGGTCCATGGCCAGGTCGCCGGCCGCGACGGTCAGGTCGCCCGGCGTCTGCGTCGTCATCGACGGCGCCAGGCCCGGCGCCGGGAGTGTGACGTCACCCGCGTCCGGAACCGGGACGTCTCCCTCGGTCGCGGCCGTCCACTCCGCCACCGCCGTGTCCTGGCCCTGGGCGACGGCGGTGTCGAGCGACACCTGTGCGCTCAGGGCGCCGGGCCTGCTCGCGGAGATGTCGGCGAGCGCGGACTCCGGGAGCCGGATCTCGACGGCCACCTCCTGCGGCTGGATCTCCTCGCCGGTGTCCACCCGGTCGGGGAGTTCGGCGACGGCCCGAACCGCGACGTCCTGCCCGCCGGAAGGGAATCGGCAGGTGTAAGGGATCTCCGTGTCGACCGGCTGGGTTCCCGCCGCGGCGCTCTCGGCCGGGATCGCCCCGGCCAGGAGCAGGGCGGCGACCACCGCGCCGGCGCGCGGGGTGATGCGCGGTCTGCGGCTCTTCGCCGCGTCGCTCTCGGTCACGACTTGCTCGATCCCTTCCGGACCTGGGCGGGACGCCGGCTGCTGAGACATGCCCGGGCTGCCCGGCCGTCGCGAGAGGCCGGGCAGCTTCACGTCAGGCGTGGTGCACTAGCGGGTCGTCACGCGGGCGGGTTGGACCCGACGATGGTCGGCTTGCCGCCGCCCGGGATCGTGACGTCGTACACCGAGTCGAAGCTCGGCTGGTCGCCGTTCTTGGCGATCGCACCGCAGTTCACGGAGTTCTGGACCGTGAGGTCGCCGACCACGCTGTCGACCGTCAGCTTCCCGGTGGCGTTGCTGTAGTTCCCGGACGCCTTGCCCACGACGTCGAAGGTGCACGCCAGGACGGCAAGCTTGGCGGTGACGTTGCCGACGCTCCCCTGCGTCACCCCGGCGCTGTAGTCGGCGGCGTTCAGCGACCAGGGCTCGACCGGGTCGACGGTGAGGGGGCCGAAGGGGGTCGTGCAGTTGTTGAAGGCGACGGCGCTTATATTGCCGACGGCTGCGGGGTTGCCCGTCTTGCTGGACAGGGTGCCCGAGGCCGTGGAGTTCGTACAGGTGAGCAGGATGCCGTTGAGTTCGAGCTTCGTGGAACTCGAAACGGCGTTGAATGCCTGCGGGCTGCCGGGGCCGACCGTCCACACGGTGGAGGGGTCGGCAGCGGCGGGACCGGCCGCCATGGCGATGGAGCTGACCGCAACGGCCGCTCCTACGGCGAACTTGCGGATCTTGCTCATTCTCGTCCTCGCATTCGTCGAGTTTGCAGGACAGGATGGCAGTGCCGAGCCGAGAATCAGCGCACCGTGGTTGGGGGGCACAATGAATACCTACACCGTGCTCGTGGGCTCCGAGCGTTTGCCGGCGTCAATTACGCAGGCCGGCCCGCCTGAATATGCCGACATCTCAGCTACTGACGGGTACCGTAGCCACATCCGCAAGAGGGCACAACACCTTCGCCGGGAAACTATCCAAGAAGCCCCGCGGCTGAGTCGTTTCTGTCAAATCATTGTCACGCCGTGACAATCGGGTGCTTGCCGGGCGCGCAGTCGCTGACAAATCCGGAACTCCCGCGGCCGGGCAGGCGGTTGAGCCTACGGGCGGCCGGAGCCGCACGCCGTCGGCCGGCCGCCGGACCGTGCTGGTCAGGGCGGTGCCGGCCCGCGGCGCGGGCCCGCTCCCGCGCGTCGTGCGCGTCGGAGCCTTCTTTTTGCCCTGGCTGATTTCGTTGTCACGCGATGAGGAACGGCGGTACGCACGCGGCCGTTCCCGGCGGTCCCCGGATTGTCAGGCGGTGACAATCCGGCGGGTCCGATTGCTCAGCGGACGACAAGAAAGTACCCGCTGGTAAGGAGTCGGTGACTTTCCCTGCCACGGCTATTGATTCCCCGGTTACCCGTGCGTAGCGTCTCCCCCCGCAGGTGCTCGTGCAGCCCGTCCCCCAGCAAGGCCGCACCGAAGAAGTCGGGTCCGCCGCCGGCGTGGATCCCGTAGGCGCAGAGGCCGCACCGGCTGCTGCAGGACTGCTCATGGAGTGATGCACGCATGTGCACGGCAGAACACGCGTCGCGCAGAAGCCGGGCCCGGCCCGCTCCTCTTTGCTCACTCGGAGACAAATGCGCCGCCCGGGATTGTCACCGGATGCCAGTCGTCGTTTGCGGCGGGGGCACCGGGGCGCCGGCCGTGCTGTGCTGTGCCCGCACCGGAGTTGACGGGACCGGCCGCGGTGTACACGGCCGGCGCTGCGCACCCGCCAGGGGGCTGTGATGGGAATCGAAGTCGTCGTGGACGGCCTGACGAAGTCCTTCGGCCGCCAGAACATCTGGCGCGACGTCACGCTGACGCTGCCGGCCGGCGAGGTCAGCGTGATGCTGGGCCCGTCCGGCACCGGCAAGACCGTGTTCCTGAAGTCGCTCATCGGCCTGCTCAAGCCCGAGGAGGGGCAGGTGCTGGTCGACGGCGTCGACATGGTGAACAGCCGCGAGCGCGACGTCTTCGAGGCGCGCAAGAAGTTCGGGCTGATGTTCCAGGACGGCGCCCTCTTCGGCTCGATGAGCCTCTTCGACAACGTCGCCTTCCCGCTGCGCGAGCACACCCGCAAGAAGGAGTCCGAGATCCGCCGCATCGTCATGGAGCGGATGGACCTCGTCGGCCTCGGCGGCGCCGAGGGCAAGCTGCCGGGCGAGATATCCGGCGGCATGCGCAAGCGGGCGGGGCTGGCCCGCGCGCTCGTCCTGGACCCCGAGATCGTGCTGTGCGACGAGCCGGACTCCGGTCTCGACCCGGTGCGTACGGCGTTCATCTCGCAACTGCTCATCGACGTCAACGCGCAGATCGACGCGACGATGCTGATCGTCACGCACAACATCGACATCGCCTCCACCGTCCCCGACAACATCGGCATGCTCTTCCGCCGCAACCTCGTCACCTTCGGGCCCCGCGAGGTGCTGCTCACCAGCGAGGAGCCGGTCGTCTCGCAGTTCCTCAGCGGCAGCAGGCTCGGCCCCATCGGCATGTCGGAAGAGAAGGACGCGGCCACGCTCGCCGCCGAGGGCTTCGACCCCGACGGCGCCTCCGGTACGGGCCCGCGCGAGATCGTGCCGCAGTTGGAGCCGTCGGCCGGAATGCCGCCGCGGCAGGCGGTGGACCGGCACCGCGAGCGGGTGCTGGGCATGCTGACGCAACTGCCGACCGCCGCCCGCCAGGCCATCCTCGCCGGCATCGGCGGCTCGGTCGCCCACGCGAAGACGCTGACCATGCCCGCGCCCCCGGAGGAGCGGCCATGACCACGACCCTGCCGCCGGTACCCCCTTCGCCGGAGCCGCAGGACCCGGACCCCGGCGAGCATCCGGAGGCCGCCGGGCAGCCGGCGCCGCCGCGCCCCGCCTGGTCCGTACCCGGTGCGGGTGCGCTGCGCGAGACCGGGAAGCTCTTCGCGCTGGCGCTGTCCGTCGCCCGGCTGTCGTTCAAGCGGCCGTTCCAGTTGCGGGAGTTCGTCGAGCAGTTCTGGTTCATCGCCAGCGTGACGATCCTGCCCGCGGCCCTGGTGTCGATCCCGTTCGGCGCGGTCATCGCCCTCCAGGTCGGCTCGCTCACCCAGCAGTTCGGCGCCCAGTCCTTCACCGGCGGCGCCAGCGTGCTCGCGGTCATCCAGCAGGCGTCACCGCTCATCGTGGCGCTGCTGATCTCCGGCGCCGGCGGCTCGGCGATCTGCGCCGACCTCGGCTCCCGGAAGATCCGCGAGGAGCTGGACGCGATGGAGGTCATGGGAGTCTCGCCGGTCCAGCGGCTCGTGGTGCCCAGGGTGCTGGCCACGATGGGCGTCGCGGTGCTGCTCAACGGGCTGGTCTCGGTGGTCGGCACGCTCGGCGGCTACTTCTTCAACGTCATCCTCCAGGGCGGCACCCCCGGCGCGTACCTCTCCAGCTTCTCCGCCCTCGCGCAGCTCCCGGACCTCTACATCAGCGAGATCAAGGCGCTGATCTTCGGGTTCATCGCCGGCATCGTCGCCGCCTACCGCGGCCTCAACCCCCGCGGCGGCCCGAAGGGCGTGGGCGACGCGGTCAACCAGTCCGTCGTCATCACCTTCCTGCTGCTGTTCTTCGTCAACACCATCCTGACGTCGATCTACCTGCAGGTCGTCCCCCCGAAGGGAGGCTGAGCGATGGCCCTGGCCCAGAAGGACGGCACGGCGGGGGAGTACGAGCAGGGCCCCCGGCGGCTGCGCGCAGGACGGCTCCTCGACCGCCCGCTCTCCTGGCTCGACCAGGCAGGCGACCAGCTCGTCTTCTACGTACGCGCCCTGCTGTGGACCCCGCGGGCCGCCCGCCGCTACCTCAAGGAGGTGCAGCGGCTGCTCGCCGAGGTCGCCTTCGGCAGCGGCGGCCTCGGCGTCATCGGCGGCACGATCGGCGTGATGTTCGCGATGACCCTGTTCACCGGCACGGTCGTCGGCCTCCAGGGCTACGCGGCCCTCAACCAGATCGGCACCGCCGCCTTCACCGGCTTCGTCTCCGCCTACTTCAACACCCGCGAGATCGCCCCGCTCGTCGCCGGCCTCGCGCTGTCCGCGACCGTCGGCGCCGGCTTCACCGCCCAGCTCGGCGCGATGCGGATCAACGAGGAGGTCGACGCGCTGGAGGGCATGGGGGTGCGCTCCATGCCGTACCTCGTCACCACGCGCATCATCGCCGGGGTGGTGGCCATCATCCCGCTCTACGGGATCGGGCTGCTCAGCTCGTACCTCGCCTCGCGCGCCGTGACGGTCCTCTACAACGGGCAGGCCGCCGGCACGTACGACCACTACTTCAACCTCTTCCTCTCCCCGGCCGACGTGCTCCTGTCGTTCATGAAAGTGCTGATCTTCAGCGTGATGGTGATCCTCGCGCACTGCTACTACGGCTTCCGCGCCACCGGAGGACCCGCCGGGGTCGGCGTCGCCGTGGGGCGCTCGGTCCGTACCGCGATCGTGCTCATCGCCGTCACCGACTTCTTCCTGAGCCTGGCGATCTGGGGCACCACCACCACGGTGAAGGTGTCCGGATGAGCAGCCTGGAGACGACGGGACGCAGGACCGCGGGGCTGGTGTTCCTGCTGGTGATGGCGCTGCTCGTGTGGCTGTCGGTGGCTGTCTACAACAAGGAGTTCACCGACACCGCGACCGTCACGGTCGAGACCGGCAGCGTCGGCAACGAGATGCACCCGTACGCCGAGGTGAAGATGCGGGGCGTCGTCGTCGGCGAGGTGCGGGAGATCTCCGCGGCGGACGGCGGGCGGACCTCCCGGCTGACCCTTGCGCTCAACCCCGGGCAGCTGGACCGGATCCCCGCCGACGTGTCCGCGCAGATGCTGCCCACCACGCTCTTCGGCGAGCGGTTCGTCTCCCTGGTTCCGCCCGCGGACGGCGGCACGGCCGGCGAGACGCTGGCGGCGGGCAGCGTCATCCCGCAGGACCGCAGCGAGAACGCCGTCGAGCTGGAGCAGGTGCTCGACAACGTGATGCCCCTGCTCACCGCCGTGAAGCCGTCGAAGCTCTCCGCCACGCTCACCGCCATGGCCGACGCGCTCGACGGCCGCGGCAAGAAGCTCGGCGACACCCTCGTCGAGCTGGACGAGCACCTGCGGAAGCTCAACCCGCACCTGCCCACGCTCAACCGCGACATCCGCGAACTGGTCGAGTTCGGCCACCTGTACGCGGACACCGTCCCCGACCTGATCAAGGCGCTGCAGGACGCGACGACGACGAGCGGCACCATCGCCGAGAAGGCCCAGGACCTGGGCGGGCTGTACGGCACGCTGACGACCACGTCGCAGGACCTGGACACCTTCCTGGAGCAGAACCGGGAGAACATCATCCGGTTGTCCGCCGACGGCCGGCCCACGGTGGAGAAGATCGCCGAGTACGCGCCGTCGTTCCCCTGCACGCTGCGTACCCTCGCCGACTTCGTGCCGGTCATGGACAAGGCGCTCGGCAAGGGCACCGACAAGCCGGGACTGCACGTCGACGTCGAGGTGCTGCCCGCCCGCGGCAAGTACGTGCCCGGCCGGGACGCCCCGCGGTTCGACGCCGGCGGCGGCCCGCGGTGCTACGGCGTCCCGTACACCGGCGCGCCCGCCAGGAGCGGCACCGCCGCCGGCCGGCCGCAGTCCGCGAAGACCCTCGCCACCGAGCTCGCCACCGACGAGAAGGCCCTCGGGCTGCCCAACTCCCCGGCGGAGAACCAGCTCGTCAACGAACTCCTCGCGGCCGGCATGGAGCGCCCGCCCGCCGGCCTGCCCGACTGGTCGAGCGTGCTCGCCGGACCCGTCTTCCGCGGCACGGAGGTGCGGCTGAAGTGAACAGAAGAAGCCTCGCGGGACCCCTGATCAAGTCCCTCGTCTTCGTCGCGGTCACCGCGCTCGCCACCACCGCGCTCGCCTTCTCCATCGCCAACACCGGCGTCGGCCCCACCGACGGCTACAGCGCCCGGTTCACCGACGTGGCCGGCCTGGTCGAGGGCGACAGCGTGCGGGTGGCGGGCGTGAAGGTGGGCGAGGTGGAGTCCATCGAGCTGAGCGGACGGCGGTACGCGCGGGTGGAGTTCACCGTACGCGAAGGGCGTGCGCTGCCCGCCTCCGTCAACGCCTCCGTGAAGTACCTCAACATGGTCGGCCAGCGCTACATCGACCTGGAGCAGGGCGAGGGCCCCGTCGGGCGGTCGCTCGCGCCCGGCGGCACGATCCCGCTGGAGCGCACCCGGCCCGCGCTCGACCTCACCGAGCTGTTCAACGGCTTCCAGCCGCTGTTCCAGGGGCTGTCGCCGCGGGACACCAACAAGCTCGCGAACGAGATCGTCCAGGTGCTCCAGGGCCAGGGCGGGACGGTCGACAGCCTCGTCGAGACGGTCGGCTCGCTGACCAGCACGCTGGCCGCCAAGGACCAGGTGATCGGCGAGGTCATCGACAACCTCACCGAGGTGGTGGAGACCGTCAACACCCGCGAGAAGGAGTTCAACGACCTGCTGGTGACCCTCCAGGACCTGGTGTCCGGCTTCTCCGACGACCGCGAGCCGCTCTTCCGCGCCGTCGACGCCATGGGCGACCTGACGGCCACCACCGCCGATCTCGTACGCGACGGCCGCGCCCCGCTGAAGGAGGACATCCACCAGGTCGGGCGGGTCGCCGAGCGGCTGTCGGAGAACGTGCCGCTGGTGGAGGAGTTCCTCGAACAGACGCCGGTGAAGATGGCCACGCTGGGGCGGCTCGCCTCGTACGGCTCCTGGTTCAACCTCTATCTCTGCGAGGCGCGGGTGACGGGCGTGAGCATGTCCGACGGCAGCGAGCCGCCGACCGGGATCTCGGTCCAGCCGCCGAGGTGTGAGCGATGAGAGTGCCCGGGCTGAAGCCCGTACGCGAACGCAACCCCATCGCCGTGGCGCTGGTGGGGCTGCTCGTCCTCGCCCTCGGCGGGCTCGCGGCGTACCGCGCCGACGCGCTGCCCGGCGTCGGCGGCGGCACCTCCTATACGGCCCACTTCTCCGAGGCCGCCGGGCTGCGCTCCGGCGACGAGGTGCGGGTGGCGGGCGTGAAGGTGGGCGAGGTCGACGAGGTCGGGCTCGACGGACCCAGGGTCGCGGTCGACTTCACGGTGCGCGACGCCTGGATCGGCGACCGGTCCACCGCCGCGATCGCCATCGAGACGCTGCTCGGCGAGAAGTACCTGGCCGTGGATCCGCTGGGCAGCGTCCGGCAGGACGCCGACCAGCCGATCCCGGTCGAGCGCACCACGTCCCCGTACGACGTGACGCAGGCGTTCCAGGACCTGTCGTCCACCGTCGGCGAACTGGACACCACGGCGCTTGCGGAGAGCTTCGAGGTGATCTCGGAGACCTTCGAGGACACCCCGCCGAACGTGCGCAAGGCGGCGAACGGGCTGGCGGACCTGTCGCAGACGATCTCCTCCCGGGACGCCGAGCTGGCCCGGCTGCTGTCCGGCAGCGACGAGATCACCAAGACGCTGAAGGACCAGAACGACACGTTCGAGACGCTGCTGAAGGACGGCAACGACCTGCTCGCCGAGGTACGCAGCCGGCGCGACGCGATCCACGCCCTCTTCACCGGCACCCGCGACCTGGCGAAGGAGCTGGACGGGCTGGTGGAGGACAACGAGGAGCAGATCGGCCCGACGCTCGACGCCCTCGACCGGGTCACCGGCGTGCTCCAGGCCAACGAGAAGAACCTCGACAAGGCGCTGGCCACGGCCGGCCCGTACTACCGGCTCGTCGGCAACACCCTCGGCAGCGGCCGCTGGTTCGACAGCTACCTCTGCGGGCTCGTTCCGCGGGAGTACGCGCCGGACGTCGTGCCGGACCGCGGGTGTCAGCCGCCCAAGCCGAAGGGGGGCCGATGATGGCACGTCCGGCAACGCAAGCGGTGCGGCGGCTGCGCGCGGCCGCCGGCCGGCTGCGGGACCGCAGACCGGTCGCGCTGCTGGTGACCGCGGTGCTGCTGCTGGCGGCGGGCACCTGGGGCGTACGGGCGCTGACGGGCCCCGACGGCAAGGCGGTCACCGCCTACTTCGACTCCGGAGTCGGCCTCTACGACGGCTCGGACCTGCGCATCCTGGGCGTCAAGGCCGGCACCGTCGACTCCGTCGAGCCCGAGGGCGACCGGGTGCGCGTCGAGCTGACCCTGGACCACGGCGTGCAGGCGCCCGCCGACGTGCAGGCGGCGGTCATCGCGCCGAGCGTGGTCTCCGGCCGCTATGTGCAGCTCAGCCCCGCCTACTCCGGCGGGCCCGAACTCGCCGACGGCGACGAGATCCCCGTCGAGCGCACCGCGACCCCGGTGGAGATCGACGAGCTGTACGCCTCCCTCACCGACCTCAGCGACGCCCTCGGCCCCGACGGCGCCAACGCCACCGGGGAGCTGAGCAAGCTGCTCGAAACCGGCGCCCGCAATCTGGAGGGCAACGGCAAGGAGATCGGCGACAGCATCGACCGCTTCGGCGACGCCACCCAGACGCTCTCCGGCCGCAGCGGCGACCTCTTCGGCACGATCGAGAACCTGCAGTCCTTCACCACGATGCTGAAGAAGAACGACCGGCAGGTCCGCGACGCCGAGCAGCAGCTTGCCGACGTCGGCACCTTCCTCGCCGAGGACAAGGACGAACTGGCCGCGGCGCTGGAGGAGCTGGGCAAGGCGCTCGGCAGGGTGCAGGGGTTCATCAAGGACAACCGCGGCCGGCTCAGGACCAACGTCGACAAGCTCGCCGGGCTGACCCGCATCCTCGTGGACAACCGCGCCTCGCTCGCCGAGGCGCTGGACAGCGCACCCCTGGCCACCGACAACCTGCTGCGCGCGTACAACCCCGGCAAGCGCACCATCGACGGCCGCGGCAACCTCAACGAGCTGAGCATGGGCGGCCCGCCCGACGCCGGCCTGGCGGACGACGGCGGCGGCCGCGCCACCGGCCGCGAAGGGCTCGTACCGGCGCCCGCGGAGCGGCAGGAGGAACTGCCCGGGCTGCCGCTGCCCGCGGTCGGCGACGTCTACGGCACGCCGGAACAGGGAGGCGGGCGATGAACTGGCACGTCAAGACGGTCGCCGGGGTCGTGGCCGCCGCGCTCGTCATCGCCTCGCCGCTGGTGGTGATGAAGGTCTACGAGTCCGCGGACGTCGAGTTCACCGGCATCCAGGACCTGCCGCTGCCCGGCGGCGCCGACCTCGGCAGCCATCCGTACGAGGTCACGGCGGAGTTCGAGGACGTGCTGAGCCTCGTGCCGCAGTCCTCGGTGCGGGTCAACGACGTGGCCGTCGGCCGGGTCACCGGCATCGAGGTCGCCGACGACCGGTGGACCGCCGTGGTCACCATGAAGGTCAACGGCGACGTGCGGCTGCCGGCCGACGCGTACGCCCGGATCGAGCAATCGAGCCTGCTGGGCGAGAAATACGTCCAGTTGATCGCCCCGCCCCAGGAGAAGCAGGCCGACGCGCAGCAGACGGGCGACCTCGGCACCGCCCCCGGGGACGTCACCACGGCGATCCTCCCCGACGACTCCAAGACCGACATCCCGCTCGCGCGCACCAACCGCAACCCGGAGGTCGAGGAGGTCTTCGGCGCCCTGTCGATGCTCCTCAACGGCGGTGGCATCGAGCAACTGCGCACCATCAGCCGGGAGCTGAACAACGCGCTCCAGGGCAACGAGCCGCAGGTCCGCTCCATGCTCAAGCGCGTCGACACCCTGATGAAGAGCCTCGACGACAACAAGGACGGCATCACCGACGCGCTCGACAGCGTCAACCGGCTGTCCGCCACCCTCGCCACCCGCAAGACGGAGATCGGCGTCATCCTCGACGACCTCAGCCCCGGCATGAAGGTGCTGGAGGAACAGCGCGGCGCGCTGGTCACCATGCTGCGGTCGCTGGACCGGCTCTCCGACGTCGCGGTGGAGACCATCGACGCGAGCAAAGAGGACATGATCGCCGACCTCAGGGCCCTGGGGAAGGTGCTGAAGAACCTCGCCGACGCCGGGCAGGCGCTGCCCGCCTCGCTGGAGGTGCTGCTCACGTACCCCTTCACCGACGAGGTGCTGCGCGGCGTCAAGGGCGACTACCTCAACATCTACCTCGGCGTCACCGCCCCCCGCGGCACGGAGCTGATCCCGCCGCTGACCGAGGAGTCCGTCCCCGGCGCCACCGGGCCGAGCACCACCGTCGACCCGCGCTCCGCCCCGCCCGGCACCGCCCTGGCGCTGCCGCTGCCGCTCCCGTCCGTAGGACCGACGCCGGGCGCCGACCCGTCGCAGTCCCCGGACCCGGGCGATCCGGCGCCGGGCGACACGGGGTCCGGGGATAGGGGGTCCGCCTCTCCCGGCGGCGGCCCGGCCGACGGCGCCGGCACGCCGTCGGGGTCGCCGCCGGGCAGCCCGTCCGCTACGGAGCCGGAGTCGCCGCCGGCGTCCGGCAGCGAGTCGCCCGGGGGTGAGGGCCGGTGATCACCAGGTCCGTCATCGTCAAGAACATCGTCTTCGCCCTCGTCGCGGTGCTCGTCATCGGCTACGTCGGCGTGCGCTACGCCGACCTCGGCCGCTACGTCGGCATGCGCGACTACTACACGGTGCGCGTCGAACTCGCCGAGACCGGCGGGCTGTTCCCGCACGCGGAGGTCACCTACCGCGGGGTGTCGGTCGGGCGCGTCGGGTCGATCGAGCTGACCGGCACGGGCGTCGAGGCCGAGCTGCAGATCCGCGACTCGGCCCCGCCGATCCCCACCGACCTGTCGGCCGACGTCGCCAACTACTCCGCCGTGGGCGAGCAGTACATCGACCTCAAGCCCGCCGCCGACTCCGGCCCGTACCTCGCGGACGGCGCCGTCGTCGGCCGCCAGCACACCGCGACGCCCGCGCCCGTCACCAACCTCCTCTCCAGCGTCGACTCCTTCGCCACCTCCGTCGACACCGGCGAGCTGCGTACCGTCGTGGACGAACTCGGCGACGCCCTCGCCGGGCAGGGCGACAACCTCCAGCGGCTCCTCGACACCGGCAGCGAGTTCATCCGGGCCGCCGACGCGGCGCTGCCGTACAGCACCCGGCTCATGATCGACGGCGAGACCGTGCTGCAGACGCAGAACGACTCCGGCGAGGCGCTCCGGGAGTTCGCGAAGGGCGCCGAGGAGCTGACCGAGCAGCTCAAGCGCTCCGACGGCGACCTGCGCCGCGTCGTCGAGGCGGGCCCCGGCGCCGCGAGCCAGGTCACCGGGCTGCTGCGCGACCTCGACCCGAGCCTGAGCATCCTGCTCGCCAACCTGCTGACCACCTCGGAGATCGCGGTCACCCGGCAGGACGGCCTGGAGCAACTGCTCGTCCAACTGCCGCAGGTGGCCGCCGCCGGCTCCACCGCCATCACCTCCGACGGCGCCCGCTTCGGCATGGCGCTCAGCTTCTTCGACCCGCTGCCCTGCACCCAGGGGTACGGCTCCACGGCGTACCGCAACGGCCTCAAGACCAGCCCGGCGGGCTTCAACACCGCC
The DNA here is from genome assembly GCF_002847285.1 of Streptomyces sp. CMB-StM0423. Taxonomy (NCBI): domain Bacteria; kingdom Bacillati; phylum Actinomycetota; class Actinomycetes; order Kitasatosporales; family Streptomycetaceae; genus Streptomyces; species Streptomyces sp. CMB-StM0423. The sequence goes on from NZ_CP025407.1 coordinate 5,093,183, forward strand.
GCCCGCTGCACCGCCCCGGCGTCGAGCGGCGTCAACGTCCGCGGCTCCGCGCACTCCCCGGGCGGCGGCGGGGTGCCCGAGCCCGCCAGGCCCGGCTCGGGACTCGCCGACGACCGGCCCGGCACCCGCGCCGCGCCCGGAGCCCTGCCCGGCGCGCTCGGGCTGCCCGCGGTCGGCGACGGGCCCACCGACATGGCCGGGCTGCTCGGCCTGAAGGAGGCGCGATGAGCACCCGACTCCCGTACGTCCGCAGCGCCCCGCGGCGGCGGACGTGCGTCGCCGCACTCGCCGTCGCGCTGGTCCTCGCCTTCGCCGGCTTCTCCGCCTGGCGCTACGCCGCCGCCGCGACCCGCGACGACCTGGACTTCGGCCGCGAGCGCGACCGCGTGCTGGCCGCTGGCCAGGAGCACATCGGGACGCTCAACAGCATCGACGCGGCCGACCCCGACGCGGGCCTGGCCCGCTGGCAGGACGCCACCACCGGCCCGCTGCACGAGGACCTGCGCCGGTCGCGGGCCGCGAGCGCCGACGCCTTCGACCGCGCGGGCGTCACGGCCCGTGCCACGGTCACGGAGGCCGCGGTCACCGAGCTGGACATGCGCGCGGGCACGGCGAAGGCCCTGGCCACGGTGCGGGTGGAGACGAGCGGCGGGGCGGACGGGGAGCGTGAGGACCGCAAGCGGTTCGAGGCGGGCCTGGAGCGGACGGGGGACGGCTGGAAGATCGCGTCGCTCACCGCGATCACGGTGGAGGGGAGCGATTCATGAGCCGGGACGGCGACAGCGACGGCACGGCGGGCGTGGCCGTCGACGCGCGCGAGCGGGAGCCGGCGGAACCCGCCGAAGCCGAAGCCGCCGAAGCCGAGTCCGGCGAGTCCGGGGGTGAGGGCCGTACGGGATCCGCCGCCGCCCGGCGCCGATGGCGGGCCGCCGGCGTCGCGGCGCTGGCCGCGCTGATCCTCGCCGGCACCGGACTCCTCGTCCAGGCCGCCCGCTTCAACGGCGACGACGCGCTGGCCAACCGGGCGCTCACCGACTCCTCCGGTACCGCCGCCGTCGCCGGCGACGTCAGCAACGCCCTCGGCAAGGTGTTCTCGTACGCGCCGGAAGACCCCGGCGTCACCGCGCGGGACGCCGACGAACTCCTCGCCGGGCCCGCCCGCGAACAGTACCGGCAGCTCTTCGGCCAGATCCGGCAGCGGGTCGTCGACCAGGAGCTGACGCTGACCACCCACGTCGTACGCGCCGGGGTGATCCGGCTCGACGGCGACGACGCCACGCTGCTGGTCCTCCTCGACCAGATCACCGAACGCAAGGGCAAGGACCCGACGAGCGCCGGCGCGCAGCTCTCCGTGACCGCCGAGCGGCAGGACGGGCAGTGGCGCATCACCGACCTGAAGTCCCGCTAGCGAAGGGCGGATCGACGTGAGCCTGAGGAAGAACCCCCTGCTGACGCTGGCCCTCGTGGCGGCGGCGCTGGCAGCGGTGCTCGCGGCGTGGGCCGGCACCTCCTGGTACGCGGCCGCGCACGACGACGCGGCGGACTTCGCCGCCTCCCGGGACGACGCGCTGGCCGCAGCCCGGCAGGCCGTGACGAACCTCAACACCCTCGACCACCGCGATCTCGACGCGGGCCTGGACCGCTGGGAGGCGTCCGCTACCGGTGAACTCCTCGCCCAACTGCAGCAGGGGCGCGAGGGGTTCGAGAAGGAGGTGGCGAAGGCGGAGACGGTGACCACGGCCGAGGTGCTGTCGGCGGCGCTCACCGAGCTGGACGACCGGGCCGGCCGGGCGGACGTGCTGGTCGCGGTCCGGATCACGGTCGCCGCGCCCGGGGAGAAGCCGCAGGCGAAGGAGAGCCGGATGCTCGGCGAGGTCACCCGCACCGGCGACGGCTGGAAGCTCAGCGCCCTCGGGCAGGCGCCGGCGGGCGACTCCGCGGGCGGCGACGCGGGCGAGGGTTCCGGCCAGGGCGCAGGGCAGGGCACCGACCAGGGATCGGGCTCGGACTCGGGCCGGGCCGGCGAAGCCGGGCAGTGAACTTCCGGAGAGGACCGCACAGATGTCGACCACCCGCCACCTGATCAATCGGCGCCGGCGCACCGCACCTCCCGCCGAGGAGGCGCAGAAGCCGGCCCGGCGGCAGCCCGCGGCGGCCGTACGGGCGAGGCCCAGGAGCAGGACCGGGGCCCGGCCTGCGGAGCCCGCGGGGAAGCAGACCCCGGCGCCGGCCCGCAGGCCGTGGCCCGGCGCCCGGGACCGTAGCGCCGGGGACACTGCCGCCCCGACGTCCCCGCGCGGCGGGCGGCTTGCCGCGGCGCTGGGCGCCGCCGCCGTGCTGCTCGGCTGCTTCGCGGCCTTCGCCGCCGTGCAGGCGAGCGGCGGCGACGATCCCGCGGCCGACAACGCCGCGCTCGTGGACGCGCCGCTGACCAGCGAGGTCAAGGGCGGCGTCGGCGAGGCGGTGGAGGCGGTGTTCTCCGTCGACTACACCGACCTCGACGAGAACCGGAAGGCGGCCCGTACGTACCTCACCGGCAAGGCCGTCGGCCAGCACCGGCAGATGCTCGCGGATGTCCGCGAGCAGGCCCCGTCGCAGAAGCTCGTCCTCACCACCACCGTGACCGACTCGGCGGTGGAGCTGGCCGACGGCGGCGCGGCCCGCGTGCTGGTCTTCGCCGACCAGCGCAACACCCGTACGGACACGGACGAGACGTCGTACGGCGCCGCGATGGTCGCGGTGGACGCGGTGAAGGACGACGGCAGGTGGCGGATCTCGAACATCGACACCTTCGGCTGACGGCCCGGGCACGACGGCGAGCACGACCGCGCACCACGACCACGGCAACCGCAACCCTCGACTTCCGCCGGGAGGCAGGTCCATGGCTTCACTCAGCAGGATGCGCCACAGCGTGGCGACGGCGGCGCTCGCGGCGGCGGCGATGGTTGCGCTGACCGCCTCGCAGGCACCCGGCGACGAGCCCGACCGGGCGGCCGGCGGCGGGGCGGAGGACCGGCTCGACACCGCGCCTGTGCTGCCGCCGGGGACGCCGGGCGACGGCCAGTACCACACCGAGATCCCGCCGTTGCAGGGCATGGACCCGATCGTCAGCACGCAGCCGACGCCACCCGCGGTGATCGAGCAGCAGTCCGGCGTCCCGGCGACCGTGCTCGACGCGTACCGCAAGGCGGAGCGGCGGCTCGCGGTCAGCGACCCCGGCTGCGGGCTGCCGTGGGAACTGCTGGCCGCCATCGGCAAGGTGGAGTCCGGGCACGCCCGCGGCGGGGCCGTCGACGCGGACGGCACCACCCTCACCCCGATCCGGGGGCCGGTCCTCGACGGCAACGGCTTCGCGAACATCTCCGACACCGACGGCGGCCGCTACGACGGCGACACCGGCTACGACCGGGCGGTGGGGCCGATGCAGTTCATCCCGTCGACGTGGGCGGGGTGGGCCGCGGACGGCAACGGCGACGGGCGCTCCGACCCGAACAACGTCTACGACGCGACGCTGGCGGCGGGCCGCTACCTGTGCGCGGGCAACCGTGACCTGACGGCGGCGGCCGACCTGGACCGGGCGATCCTCAGCTACAACTACTCGCGGGACTACCTCAACACCGTGCTGGCCTGGCTGGGCTTCTACCGCTCCGGCGTGCACGCGGTGCCGGACGGCACGGGCGTGCTGCCGGTCAGCTCCGGCGCGGGCAACCCCCGTTCCGTACCGGAGAAGGGGAGCAGGAAGACGCCGGGAGAGCCGGACGGTCCCGGCGGGATCGTGGTCGGGCCGCGGCCGAGTCCTTCGGACGGCGGTTCCGGCGGTTCCGGCGGTTCGGGGGGTTCCGGCGGTTCCGGGGGCTCGGGCGGTACGGGCGGATCAGGCGGTACGGGTGACTCCGGCGGCTCCGGCGACCCGGGCGGTACGGGCGACCCCGGCGGCGACCCGGGCGGCGGCGATCCGGGCCCCAGCCCCGGCGACCCGGGCGAGACCGGCGGCTCCGGCGACCCGGGCGGCTCCGGCGACCCGGGCGGCGACCCCGGCGGCGGCACGGGCGACCCCGGCGACCCGGATCCCGGCGACAGTTGCCCCGCCGATCCCGGCGAATCCCCCTCGCCGAGCCCCGGCGACCCGGGCGCGTCCCCCTGCCCGGACGACTCCACCTCGCCGGACCCGTCGGGCACGACCTGACGAGTCGCGGGCACACGATCGCCCGGTCCGCGCCGAGGCGCCGACCGGGCGATCGACCGCGGCCCCGCTGCCCGCGCAGCCGGGCCGCAGGGTACGTACGGCGTCCGCTCAGACCAGCGTGGCGTTGAGCGTGATGTTCTCGACGCCCGCCAGCGCCTTGCTCACCGGGCAGTTCTTCTTGGCGTCCTCGGCGGCGGCCTGGAACTCCTCCTCGGACAGCCCCGGCACGGTCGCGCGCACCGTCAGCACGATGCCGGTGATGCCCTCGCCGGGCTGGAACGTCACGTCGGCGCTGGTGTCCAGGGACTCCACGGTGTGGCCCTTGCCGGCCAGGCCGTGCGAGAAGGCCATGGAGTAGCACGCCGAGTGGGCCGCCGCGATCAGCTCCTCGGGGCTGGTCTTGCCGCCGGGCTCGGCCGAGCGGGCCGGCCAGCTCACGTCGTACGTGCCGATCTTGGAGGACTCGAGGGCGACGGTCCCCTTGCCCTCAAGCAGGTTGCCCTCCCAGTGGGTCTTCGCGGTGCGGGTGGTTGCCATGGCGGTCAGCCTCCGAGTCTGGAGCGAAAGACGGTACGTGCCCCAAGTTATCGGTGCCGGGGCGCCCGAGGGCGTCCGGCCCTGGGCCCGACGCCCGCGTGGCGCAGATCACTTCGATGCCGGGAAATAGCGGGGAGTGCTTCCCCGTTTAGCAGGTGTCCGAAGAAAGCGGGGAGTGATTCCCCGGAAGCCACCAGGGAGGCAACCATGGGCACGGGCAAGAGCGCCACGCTCCCCGAGCAGCGGCAGCCGCGCATGCGGGCCGACGCCTCCCGCAACCGTGAACGGATCATCGAGGCCGCCCGGGAGGCGTTCGTGGAGTGGGGACCCGACGTCCCGCTCGACGAGATCGCCCGCCGCGCCGGCGTCGGCAACGCGACGGTCTACCGGCACTTCGCCGACCGCCGCGAGCTGATCCTCCAGGTGACCCTGGAATCCATGCGCCGCATCGCCGGCCTGGCGGAGGCCGCGCTCGCCGAGGACGGCGACGCGTTCGATGCGCTGCGGGGCTTCGTGCACCGGGGCGCCGACGAGCGGATCGGGTCGCTGTGTCCCCTGCTCGCCGACGGCTTCGACCACGCGGCGCCCGAGGTGATCGGCATGCGCGAGCGGCTCGACACCGCGCTGGAGGACCTGATGGCGCGGGCCCGCGCCGAGGGCACGCTCCGGTCGGACGTGGGCGTCGGCGACCTGATGGTCGCGCTCGCCCAGCTCACCCGGCCGCTGCCCGGCCTGGAGTGCGGTGTGGGGTTCGACACGTACATGCACCGTCATCTGGAGCTGTTCCTTGACGGGCTGATGAATCCGGCCAGGTCAACGCTGTCCGGCAGCGCCGCCACGTTCGAGGCTTTGCGGCAGAAGGGCACGTAAATGAGGTGATCCGCGAGCGGTGAGTCTGTTCTGATCATCGAGACTCTCTGTTTCCGAGCCCTGTGCGGTGATGAGCACCGGTTCGTTCTGATTCGTACCAAGATCAACCCTGAACTCGAATGGTGGGTACCCCCATGCCAGAAACGGCATTGCAGCCTGATCCGAGGCGCTGGAAAGCCCTCGCGTTCATCGCTGTGGCTCAGTTGATGGTCGTCCTCGACGCGACCATCGTGAACATTGCGCTTCCCTCCGCCCAGGAGGACCTCGGCATCTCCGATGCCAACCGCCAGTGGGTCATCACGGCCTACGCGCTCGCCTTCGGTGGTCTGCTGCTCTTCGGCGGCCGCATCGCCGACCTCTGGGGCCGCAAGCGCACCTTCATCACCGGCCTCGTCGGCTTCGCGGTCGCCTCCGCGCTCGGCGGCGCCGCGACCGGTCAGGCCATGATGTTCGGCGCCCGCGCCCTCCAGGGCGTCTTCGGCGCGCTGCTCGCGCCCGCCGCCCTGTCGCTGCTCGCGGTCCTCTTCACCGACGGCAAGGAGCGCGCCAAGGCGTTCGGCATCTACGGCGCCATCGCCGGTGGTGGCGGTGCCGTCGGCCTGATCCTCGGCGGCGTGCTGACGGACTACCTCGACTGGCGCTGGACATTCTTCGTGAACATCCCGTTCGCCGTCGTCGCGGTCCTCGGCGCCATGGCCGTCATCCACGACCCGAAGGGCAGCCGGAACCGCTCCTCGCTCGACATCCCGGGCGTGCTGCTGGCGACCACCGGTCTGGTGGCGCTGGTGTACGGCTTCACCCGGGCCGAGTCGTCCGGCTGGACCGACACCCTGACGCTGGTCATGTTCGTCGCGTCCGTGGTGCTGCTTGCCGCGTTCGTGGCGCTGGAGGCCAGGGTCAAGAACCCGCTGCTGCCGCTGCGCGTCCTGCTCGACCGCAACCGCGGCGGCGTCTACCTTTCGCTCGGCCTCGCGGTCATCGCGATGTTCGGCGTCTTCCTGTTCCTCACCTACTACCTGCAGGTCGTGAAGGGCTACAGCCCGGTCAAGACCGGCCTGGCGTTCCTCCCCATGATCGTGGGCATGATCATCGGCTCGACGCAGATCGGCGCCCGGCTGATGACCCGCGTGCAGCCGCGGCTGCTGCTGGTGCCGGGCTTCCTCGTCGGCGCCCTCGGCATGCTGCTGCTGGCCCAGATAGAGCCCGGCAGCTCGTACGCCGCGATCGTCCTGCCCGGCCTCGTGCTGCTGGGCCTGGGACTGGGCACGGCGTTCATGCCGGCCATGTCCCTGGCTACCTTCGGGGTCGAGCCGCGTGACTCGGGCATCGCCTCGGCGATGGTCAACACCTCGCAGCAGGTCGGCGGCGCCATCGGCACCGCGCTGCTGAACACGATCGCCGCCAGTGCCACGACCGACTGGATCTCCTCGCACGCCTCGGAGGCCCGCAGCCTGGGCCGCCAGGGCTTCGAGAACTCCGCGGCCGTGCACGGCTACTCGACGGCGATCTGGTGGGCCGTCGGCATCCTGGTGGTCTCGGCCGCCATCGCGTACGCCCTGGTCAACGCCCGGGCGCAGGCGGGGCACGAGGTCTCCGGCGACGGCAAGGACGCCGGTACGCCGGACGAGGTGCAGGCGCCGGTGATGGTCCACTGACCGCGCCAGTGCACTGACTCAAAGGGGAGTTCAGGGCTAGCGAAGGCCCCTTTCCGTTCCTCGGGGGGACGGGAAGGGGCCTTCGCCATGCCCGGTTCTCTTGTCCGCTGCCGCCGTCTCGCTCAGCCCAGTTGGAGGGAGCGCTTGGCAAGCCCCATCCAGAAGCCGTCGATGACGCTGCGCTGGGTGGGCAGGTCGTCCTCGGCGGCGCCGAGGGTGACGAACAGCGGGGCGAAGTGCTCGGTACGGGGGTGGGCCAGCCGGCCCGCGGGCGACTTCCGTACGAAGTCCAGCAGCGCGTCCACGTCCTGCGCCGCCAGCGCCTCGCGGCCCCAGGCGTCGAACTCCGCGGACCACGCGGGCGGCCCGTCGCCGGTGTGCCGCAGCGCGGCGAGGTTGTGGGTGAAGAAGCCGCTGCCGACGATCAGCACGCCCTCCGCGCGCAGCGGTGCGAGCCGGCGGCCGAGCGCCAGCAGCCGCCCGGGGTCCAGGGTCGGCATGGAGAGCTGGAGCACCGGGATGCCGGCGTCCGGGAACATCTCCACCAGCGGCACGTACGCGCCGTGGTCGAGGCCGCGGTCGGGGAAGTCCTGCACGCTCTCGCCGGGGGTGCGCAGCAGTTTGCGTACGGACTCGGCCAGTTCGGGGGCGCCGGGGGCGGGGTAGCGGACGCGGTAGTAGTGCTCGGGGAAGCCCCAGAAATCGTAGACCAGCGGGACCGTGGTGGTGGCGCCGAGGGCGACGGGGGCCTCCTCCCAGTGCGCGGAGACCACGAGGACGGCGCGCGGGCGGGGCAGGTCCGCGGCCCAGGCGGCCAGCTCGGCGGGCCAGACGGGGTCGTCGGCGAGCGGCGGGGCGCCGTGGGAGAGATAGAGCGCGGGCATGGTGGGCATGGTGGGTCGCCGCCTTCCGGTCCCCTGAAGTTTAGACTTCAACCATACCGGCGCTCGGCCGGATGCTCGCGTGCGCCCGGTTCAGAACGCCGGGTCGATGAGCGCGACGGACTGCAGCGCGGCCACGCGCGCGGTGTCGTCGCCGACGTCCAGCGCGGTGTCGACGAACTTGATCGTGTGCTCGTCCCCGTGCGCCGCCGCCCGGGTCAGCAGCTCGTCGGCGGCGGCCGCCGCGTCCCCGGCCGGCGGCGCCGGGACGCGGTCCGGCGGCAGCGGGGCGGCAGGTCCGTACGCGGCGGTGACGGCGGCGCTCGCCGCCCAGGCGGCCGCGTAGCTCGGGACCCACAGATCGCGGGGGAGCGCGGGCAGGGCGCGGAGCACGGCGTTCGGGGCGGTCGCCGCGTGCACCAGCATCACCGGCTCGCCATGGCCGTACGCCGCATAGCGGTGGACCGCGGCCCGCACCAGCCCGGCCAGCGCCTCGCGGGCCTCCTCGGGGGTACGCGCCGGGGCCAGGGCGCTCACCGCCGCCGGCCAGCCGGGCGTCGACTCCGCGGTGAGCTGCGCCAGCCGCTCGCGGATGCCGCCGGCCTGCGCGGGCACGGCGGGCACGGCGGCCAGCGCCGCGTCCGGGCCGGCGGTGCCGGCGGGGACGGGGGCGCTTGGCAGGCGGGCGTAGCGGGCGGCCCAGTAGCCCAGGGCGTGCGCCAGCTCGGTGACGCGGGGGCCGGTGGGGGCGTGGCCCGCGGCCTCGGTGTCCTGGAGAGTCCGTACGGCGTGGCCCGCGCGGATCACGGTGTGCGTCGCGGCGCCGGCCAGCCCGGGCAGCAGCCGCGGCCACCACTCCGCCAGCACCTCGCGCCATGGCCGGGCGTCCAGCTCCCGCGCGAAGTACGCCGGCCAGTCCCCGAGCCGGGCCGGGTCGCCGAGCGCCTCGCGCCAGGCGGCGGGGTCGATGGGCCGGGCCTGCGGCGGCATGTCCTCCAGCTTGTCCCGGTAGCGGTCCAGCCAGCGGTGCACCGTCGCCGCCCGGTCGCCGTGCACCAGGGCCTCGACGGTCATCGGCCCGTGGTTCGTCAGCCAGCCCTGCCGCTCGGGGCCCGCGGCATGCAGCCGCTCCAGGGCCTCGTCGAGCACCCCGCTGTCGTCCCTGCCGTCCCGGGTGCGGCCCTTCTCCGTACGCGCGTCCTCGCGGCTCGTCTCCATGCCGGCGACGCTACGTGCGCCGCCGCCGGTCCGTAACGGCCGCGGGCCCTAGGTCCCCGTAGGTCTACGGGCCCAGGCACCCACCCGCACTTTCCGGCCGCGGGAGCAACCAGAAGGCCCCGCGCGCCGTCTTCACAGGGGGAGGGGCGGCCCAGGACGGCGCCGCCCAGGGGGGAAGGTCACGATGTCGGATGTGACGGGCATCTCACGGACCAGCGGCGGCCGGCACCGGCCCGGGCCGCCGCCACCCGCCGACCGCCCGGCCTGACCAGGCCCTCTCCGGCCCGTACGGCAACACCGTACGGCGCCCTGAGCCTGCCTTGAGGCGGGGCAGGATACTGCAAGATCACGAAAACCGGGGCACCCGAAGGGAATTCTGTCCTGATTCTCTTCGTTTAACGAGATGCAAGGGACACCCGGTAGGTGTCGACCACCGGTGAGGAACTCACTCGCAAGGGAGCACGCATGGCAACCCGTGCCGTCGCCCGCCGCCAGGCCGCAACCCCGGCCGGCGGGGCAAGTAGCGCTCGCGGCGCTCGCGCCACGAGCGGCGAGATCGCCGACCGCGACCTCGTCGGGATGTACCTCGACGAGATCGCACGGACGCCGCTGCTCGACGCCGCGAAGGAAGTCGAGCTCTCCCTGGACATCGAGGCCGGCGTCTACGCCGGGAAGCTGCTCGCCGGCGAGGCGAAGTCCGAGGCGCTGGACGCGCCGAGCGCGTCGGCGAACCGGGAGGAACTCGAAGCGATCGTGGCGCAGGGCGAGCGTGCCAAGGACCTCTTCATCCGCTCGAACCTCCGCCTGGTCGTCGCCGTCGCCCGCCGCTACCCGCGCAGCGGGCTGCCGCTCCTCGACCTGATCCAGGAGGGGAACGCCGGCCTGGTGCGCGCCGTCGAGAAGTTCGACTACAAGAAGGGCTTCAAGTTCTCCACGTACGCCACGTGGTGGATCCGGCAGGCCATCACCCGCTCCATCGCCGACCAGTCCCGGACGATCCGGCTCCCCGTCCACCTCGTGGAGGAACTGGGCCGTATCCGGCGCGTACAGCGCGAGTTCAACCGCGAGCACGGCCGTGAGCCGGAGCCCGCCGAGGTGGCCGCCGAGCTGGGCTCGACGCCCGAGCGCGTGACGGACGTCCTGGACTGGGCCCGCGACCCGGTCAGCCTCAACATGGCGGTCGACGACGAGGGCGAGACCCAGTTCGGCGACCTGCTGGAGGACACCGGCGCGGACTCGCCGGAGGACTCCGTGCTGGTGATGATGCGCCGCGAGGAACTGGAGGGCCTCATCGGCCGGCTGGAGCCCCGCACGGCGTCGATCATCAAGGCGCGCTACGGCATCGAGGACGGCCGCGAGCGCACGCTGACCGAGGTCGGCAAGCAGCACGGCCTGACCCGCGAGCGGATCCGGCAGATCGAGAAGCACGCGCTCGTCGAACTGAAGAAGCTCGCCCGCGACACCGGTTTCGAGTCCGCGGCCTGACGGGCGGCCCGACCGCCCACCCCGAGCAGCCCCCGATGCCTCCCCCCGGCATCGGGGGCTTCCCCATGCCCCGGTGGGCAGGCGGTCTCACGCGCCGATCGCGGCGTCGGTCATGTAGGCGGCGGACGCCACGGCGAGGAGCAGATACAGGCCGGGGAACGCGATGTTGTGGAAGACGCGTGCCCTGATGTGCGCGGCGACGGCCCCGGTGAAGAACAGGGTCAGGCCGACCCCGGCGGCGACCCCGAGCCACGGCACCGCCGCCAGCCCGACGACGAGCCCGGCCGCACCCGCCAGCTTCAGCGCCGCGAGGTAGGGCAGGGCGGCGGCGGGGGTGTGCACGGCGGCGGAGTTCTTCATCACGAACCCCGCCTTGGCGAAGTCGGCGACGGCGATGAACGTGTTCGCCGCGATGCACACCACCACGGCGGTGGCCGGCGCGGTCGTCTGTACGCCCATGGGCAGTGGAACTCCTCGGCTGGTGGGCTTCCGGGACGTGAGAGTGGTGGTCTCGTCCGTCCCAACGTCTCCCGCCGGGGAAAGGTGACATCCCGTGGTTCAGGTTGCGGAGTTCGAGGCGACCCGGCCGCAGGTGACGGCGTGGGCGTTCCGGCTGCTCGGATCCGTACACGACGCGGAAGACGCCGTGCAGACGACGTGGATCAAGGCGTCGGCCGCCGCCTCCGCGGAGCCGCGCAACCCGGCCGCCTGGCTGACGACCGTCCTCACCCGGGTCTGCCCCGACCACCTGCGCGCGCGGCGCCGCCGCCGCGAGGACCGCTGCCCGCGGACCTGATCCCGGACGGGCAACTCGCGGCGGACGAGCGCTTCCTGCAACGGAACAGGTCTCCCGCGCCCTGCTGGTCGTCCTCGACCGGCTGACCCCGCCGCAGCGCGTCGCCTACGTCCTGCACGAGCTGTCCGGCATGCCGTTCCGGGAGGCGGCGGAGACCCTCGGCACCACCGAGGCCAACGCGAAGAAACACGCCAGCCGCGCCCGCGCCCGCATCCGGGGAACCGCGCCCGCGCCCGCATCCGCCCCCGCACCTGCAACCCCGCCCGCAACCGCGCCTGCCGGCACCGCCGTTGCCGACGCCTTCCTGGCCGCGGCCGCGGGCGGCGACCGGCCTCACCCTCACCCGCCTCCCACCCGAAACCGCGCTCGCCCTGCTACCGGCAACGCGGCAACGGCAGTTCCCCGAGGGGGCGGACGGGCCGGGCGGGTCGGAGTCCGTTGTCAGGCGGGGCCGTAGAGGTCGGTGTACGAGGGGAAGACGCCGCCCGGGCCGTCGATGGATTCTGCGGTGCGGAGTGCCCTGGCCATGGCCCGGGTGAGGGTGTCCGCACCGGCCGCGAAGATCTCGTTGAGCGCGCCGGCTTCCTGGTGGACCGCGAACGCCGGGTCGGGGGTGGCGGCGTCCGGGGGCAGCAGCGGCCGGGTGCCGGTGGCCAGGGCGAACACGGTGTCGCCGTCGGAGAGCAGGTGCGCGGGGCGTACGGCACGGGCCAGGCCGTCGTGCGCGGAGCCGGCCAGCTTCTGCGCCTGCGCCTTGCCGAGGGCGGCGTCCGTGGCGACGACGGCCAGCGTCGTGTTCAGCGGCGGCCGGGCCGACGCGGCGAACCGCCGCGCGGTCTCCTCCCGGGCCGCCTCCAACCGCCGCCACGCGGCGGCATGCACCTCCGCGCCGGGCAGACCTCCCGCGCCGCCCCTGGAGCCACCCCCCGAAGAAGCCCCGGGGGGGACCCCCCGCCCCCCATCCCCACCCCTTGCTTCGCCGGGCGCCGCGGGTCCGCCCGCGGCCGCGCCGGGCAACTCCGCGTACAGCGCGCCCGTGGCCGGGTCGATGCCGGAGCCGGCGGCGTTGACGACGGCCAGCGCGGCGACCGTGGTGCCGGAGGGCAGCACCGTGCTCGCCGTGCCGACGCCGCCCTTCATCGCCCCGCACACCGCGCCCGTTCCCGCGCCGACGTTGCCCTCCGCGACCGGGGCGCCGGACGCGGAGGCCGCTGCCGCGGCGGCGGCCTCCCGGCCCATGGCGGCGTCGGGGCGGGCCCGGAAGTCGCCGCCGCGCCCCAGGTCGAACAGGGCGGCCGCCGGGACCACCGGGACCACCTGCGCCGGATCGGGCCCCACCCGGAAGCCGCGGCCCTGCTCCTCCAGCCAGGCCATCACGCCGGAGGCGGCGGCCAGCCCGTACGCACTGCCGCCCGTCAGCACCACCGCTTCCACCCGCGGCACGATGTTGCGCGGGTCGAGGGCATCGGTCTCCCGGGTGCCGGGTCCGCCCCCGCGTACGTCCACGGAGGCGACGGCGCCACCCACCGGAGCGAGCACCACCGTCGTCCCGGTCAGCCACCCGTCCCCGACCCGCGATGCATGCCCGACCCGCAGCCCCGCCACATCCGTGATCCCGTCCACACCCATGCGACGCACCTTAATGGCCCACCCCATGGGTCTCCGGCGGCACATCCCCAGGGCCGCGCCCGGGTCACAGCACGCGTGACTGCCACCGCGCACCGACCACAGCGCGTGCCTACGCCCGTGCCCGTACCGCCCGTCCGGCGTGCGCGCCGTGTCGCCGGACGTGCCGCCCCGCTCCGCTACGCCGCCGCCCCGGCCGCCGCCGGGGGCGGCCCCGTATCCTGGGGGCTATGAGCACCGAGCCCGAGAACCCGCTCGTCTTCGACGATCCGCTGGCGCAGCCGAGCCGGGACGACACCGACGAGGGCTGGGGCGAGCGGCCCGCCGCCGAGGGGAGCGCCGCCGATCTGGCCCGCTTCCTCGACGAGAAGCCGCCGCACCACATCTGACCCCGCACGGGGCCTCGGCGACGGCCCCGCCGCTTCCGGGCGGCCGCGCGCCGTGCTACCTCTGTGACGGCAGTGTGCCGCCGTCGCGGTTCGGCGTCGCGACGTTCCGCTGGGCCGCCAGCTCGTCGCGGATCTGCGTCAGCAGCTCGATCTCCGTGGCCTCCACGGCGGTCTCCTCCGCCGGTGCCTTCGCCGCCTGCCGCTCCCTGAGCTTGTTCATCGGCAGGATCATCGCGAAGTACACGACGGCCGCCGTCATGACGAACGTCAGCGTCGCGCTCAGCACCGGGCCCCACAGGATCGCGACGCCCTTGGTGACCTCGCCCTCCGGGCTCGTCGTGCAGACATCGCTGAAGCACGAGTGGTACTTGTCGAGGTTCTTCGAGCCGAAGATGCCGACGATGGGGTTGATGACGCCCTTGACCACGGCATTCACGATGCTCGTGAACGCCGCGCCGACGACGACGGCGACGGCGAGTTCCATCACGTTCCCGCGCATCAGGAACTGCTTGAACCCGGCGATGACGCCCTGACTGTCCGAGGTGCTCCCGGCGCCCTGCGTGCTCAATGCCCTTCCTCGCTTCACTCTCGACGGGTCGGTCGACCCAGCAAGGTATGGCAGAGATACGGAAGGATTGTCCAATCCTCCCACTCATGCCGGTGACCAGCCGCGCAAGTGTCGTCATCGCAGCGTCACCGCCAGCCGTCCGCCGGCCGCCGCTCCGGCCAGCGCCGTGGCCGCGGACCGCGGCACGGACAGCACCACCAGCGCCCCGTCCTCCCACCCCGTCAACCCCGCTGCTCCGGACGGCAACTCCACCTCCGGGGTCTCCGGCAAGTCCGTTGCGTCCAGGGCCTCTTCTGGCACGTCCGGCGCCTCTATCGACTCCGGCGCCCCCATCGCTCCCCGTGTCTCCGCGGCCCCGGTCGCGTCCGCGCCCTGCTCCGCGTCCGGCGCCCCCGCCGTCCCCGGGATCTCCGCCACGCGCGCCGCCCGTGCCACGACCCGCGCCGCGCCTCCGTCCTCGGCGTCCACGGCCAGCACGTCCACCACATCGCCCGGCGCCAGCAGGCCGGCCACCCCCGCGTCGGCGATCCGCACCGGCGCCAGCACCTCCCCGCCGCCGCTGCCGCCCCCGTCCCGCCCCGCAGCCGCCGGGCCCGTGACGTCGCCGGAAGCCTCCCGCTCCGAGTCGTCCGGTGCCGCGGCAGGCGGTGGGTCTTCCGCGTCGCTGCGCGGTCCCGCGGCCAGGGCCGCTGCCGCCATCGCGAGTAATGCGGCCAGCAATCGCCGGCGGCTCGCCAGCGCCCGCCGCACCCGGGCCCCGCGCGCCGGGCGCAGCGGCTCGAAGTCCGGCACCCCGCCCGGCGGCGGCGCCCCGCGCGGCAACGAGCCCGGTCCCGCCGCGGACAGCGAGCCGGGTCCCGCGGCCGGCAACGAGCCCGGTCCCGCCGCGCCCGCGCCGGCCCCGCGTGAAATCACCGCCTCCGCCAGGCCGTTGCCTCCGGGCCCCGCATCGCCGTTCCGCGAGCCGGCCTCGGCGCCGGGAGAAAGAGTCAGAGAAGAGCCGGGAAGAGTACGGGCCAAGGCAGACATGGCGGCCACCACCTGTTCGTGACGAGTCGATCGCGTTCCGTGACGCCCCTGACTCTGCCCGATCCCCGCCCGCCCCGCTCCAGCCTGTGGATAACTCCCCAGTTGTGGATAACCCCGTCACCCGCGCCCGGGTAAACCGCCCCTGCGGCCGGGCAAACCGCCGCTACGGCAGTTCGATCCCCGGGTCCATCCCGGCCAGCGCCCCCGCGCACAGGCAGTTCCGGTCCGCCGTCGCCGGCAGCCGCCCCACCGCGTCGAACAGCACGTCCCGCAGCCGACCGACGTTCGCCGCGAAGACCTCCAGCACCTCTTCGTGCGAGACGCCCTCGCCCGTCTCGGCGCCCGCGTCCAGGTCCGTCACCAGCGTCATCGACGTGTAGCAGAGCTCCAGTTCACGCGCCAGCACCGCCTCCGGGTGCCCGGTCATCCCGACCACGGCCCACCCCTGCGCCCGGTGCCACACCGACTCCGCCCGCGTGGAGAACCGCGGCCCCTCGATGACGACCAGCGTCCCCCCGTCGACCGCCTCCCAGCCGCTCTCGTGCGCGGCCTTCAGCGCGGCTCCGCGCCCCGTGGGGCAGTAGGGGTCGGCGAGGCTCACGTGGACGACGTTCGGCGTGGCGCCGTCGGGCAGTTGCTCACCGTCGTAGTACGTCTGCGCGCGCGACTTCGTACGGTCCACCATCTGGTCCGGTACGAGCAGCGTCCCCGGCCCGTGCTCCGGCTGCAGCCCGCCCACGGCGCACGGCCCCAGCACCTGCCGTACGCCCAGGGAGCGCAATGCCCACAGGTTGGCGCGGTAGTTGATCCGGTGCGGCGGGATGTGGTGCTTGCGGCCGTGCCGGGGCAGGAACGCGACGCGCCGCCCCGCGATCTCGCCGAGGAACAGCGAGTCACTGGGCGGCCCGTACGGTGTCTCGACGGCGATCTCCGTGACGTCGTCGAGGAACGAATAGAACCCGGAGCCCCCGATGACGCCGATCTCTGCCTGTACTGCCGCTGCCTCAGCCATGCCGCAACGATAACCGCGCGGCCCGACCCGGCGGCGCTCAGGCCGCGGACGTCCCGCTGGACGACTTGGAGGACGACGAGGAGGAAGGCGAGGACGTCGAGGAGGACGACGAACCCGAAGAAGAGGAGGAAGAAGACGAGGACGACGACGAAGAGGACGAAGCCGACGACTCCGAACTCTTCTTCTCGCTCGACCCGGACCCGCCGGAACCCGAACCCCCGGATCCCGAGCCGGAACCGCTGCGGCTGTCCGTCCGGTAGAACCCGGAGCCCTTGAAGACGACGCCGACCGCGGAGAACACCTTGCGCAGCCGCCCCTGGCAGGCGGGGCACACCGTCAGCGGCTCATCGGTGAACTTCTGCACCGCTTCGAGGCCCTCGCCGCATTCGGTGCACTGGTACTGGTAGGTCGGCACGTGCTTCCTCCTGGCACTCTCAACTGTTGAGTGCTAACGACGCTTCATCATGCAGCATTCCCGCCCGTCAGTCCACCGGCGCCGGTACGGGGCGCTTGCCGCCACGGACCGTGATCACTCCGTGGCTGTCCGCAGGCCGCAGTCGGCGCCGGAGCAGCAGCAGTGTGGCGCACGCGAGCGCGGTCGCCGCCAGCGGTACGAGGAACCCGGCCCTCGCGCCCGGGCCGTCCGCCAGCCGCCCGGCCGCCGTCGTCGCCGCGGCCTGCCCCAGCGCGACGGCGCCTGTCAGCCACGTGAACGCCTCCGTACGCGCCTCCTTGGGCACCAGCGCGTCGGCCAGCGTGAAGCCCGTGATCAGCGCGGGCGCGATGCACACGCCCACCGCCAGGCCGAGCCCGCCGAGCGCCGCCGCCGACTCCAGCCCCGCGACCGCCCACAGTCCCGAGGCGGTGGCGACCAGCAGCGGGTACGCGACGAGCAGGCGCCGCTGCGCCGGGCCGCGCCAGTGGACCATGCCGATGACGACCCCGGCGAGCATGTTGCCGGCGGCGAAGACCCCGTACAGGGCCCCGCTCAGCCCGGGGCGGCCGATCGACTCGCTGAACGCCGTCAGCGACACCTGCATGCCGCCGAAGACGGCGCCGACCCCGAAGAACGCCGCGACCAGCACCGGCAGCGCCGGCGCCCGCAGCGCGGAGGCCCGCCGTCCGCGCGGCAGGCCCGTGCGGTCCGCGCGCCCCACCGGCGGCGCCGTCCGCCGCTGCGCCGCGAACAGCAGCCCGCCGGCCAGCGTCAGCACACCTTCCGCCAGCAGGCCCGCCGCCGGATGCACCCCCGTACACAGGGCCGCGGCGAGCACCGGCCCCACGACGAACGTGAACTCGTCCGTCACCGACTCGAACGCCGTCGCCGTGTGCTGCAGCGGGGTGCGCGGATGCGGACCGGTGGCGAAGAGATGCGACCAACGGGCCCGTACCATCGGCCCGATCTGGGGGATGGACGCACCCGTCGGCACCGCCGCGGCGACCAGTGCCCACCCCGGCGCACCCGCCAGCGCGAGCACGCTCAGCAGGGCCACCGCGGCGGCGTGCAGCAGCACGCTCGGGAGCAGTACCGCGCGCTGCCCGTGGCGGTCGGTGAGCTTGCCGCTGACGGGGGCGCAGAACGCCATGGACAGACCCGCCGCGGCCGCCACCGTGCCGGCCAGGGTGTACGAGCCGGAGGTGTGCTCCACGAGCAGCACGATGCTCATGGTCAGCATCGCGAACGGCTGCCGCGCGGCGAAGCCGGGGAGCACGAAGCTCCGCGCCCCTGGCGTCCGCAGCAACTGACGGTAGCCGGGCCGCGCACCGGGTGGACCTGGCGTACCGGAAGCCCGGCCCAGGTGCGTACCGGAGAGAGCTCCCGAAGGTGAAGGGGACGCCGAAGACGAAGGAGGTCCCGGAAGTGAAGGGGGTCCCGAAGACGAAGGGGATCCCGGAGGCGGAGGCTGAGACGGGCGCGACACGGCCCGGTCCTTCCTGCTGCCTGGTAGTGCCGCGCACCGAGGGCCGTCCGCTGTGCGCGCCGGTCAGGCGCGCCGGCCCTGCATCAGACAGAGACAACTGTTCGTACGAATTCCACCCCGACCCTACCGCCCCCGCCGCTCGTCCGCCGACAGCCACCGCGCCAGCTTGCCGCCCCGTCCGACGTCCCGCAGCCGCTGCTCCGTCGCGTCCCGCACCTCGTCCGTCGTGACCACCAGCAGCTCGTCCCCCCGCCGCAGGATGTCCGTCGGCGTCGGCACGAAGCTCGCCCCGTCCCGCACCACCAGCGTCACCGCCGCCCCCGGCGGCAGCCGCAGCTCGCCGACCTCCACCCCGTGCATCCGCGACCGCTCCGGCACCGACAGCGACAGCAGGTGCCCCCGCACCCGCTCCAGCGGCGCCGACTCGATGCCCAGGTCGTACGCCGCGTCGCCGTCCCCGAGCCGCAGCCACCGCGCCACCAGCGGCAGCGTCGGACCCTGCACCATCGTGTAGACGATGACGAGCACGAAGACGATGTTGAACACGCGTCCGGAGTCGGGCACGTCGTTCACCATCGGGATCGTCGCCAGCACGATCGGCACCGCGCCGCGCAGCCCTCCCCACGACATCAGTGCCTGTTCCCGCCAGGGGATGCGGAACGGCAACAGGCTCACGATCACCGACGCCGGCCGCGCCACCATCGTCAGCACCAGCCCGACGATCACCGCGGGCAGGATGTCGTCGCCCAGCTCGTGCGGCGTGACCAGCAGCCCGAGCAGCACGAACATCCCGATCTGCGCCAGCCAGCCCACCCCGTCGGCGAAGCCGCGGGTGGCCGACCAGTGCGGCAGCTTCGCGTTGCCCAGGACCATCGCCGCCAGATAGACCGCCAGGAAGCCGCTGCCGTGCGCCAGGGCGCCCACGGCGTACGCGACGATGGCGATGGCCATCACCGCGATCGGATAGAGGCCGGAGGCCGGCAGCGCCACGTGCCGCAGCGCCATGGAGCCCAGCCAGCCGATCGCCAGCCCCAGCGCTGCCCCGATGGCCAGCTCCAGCAGGATCTCGCCGAGGAGCAGGTACCAGGCATGGATGTGCCCGGAGGTGGAGAAGGCGACGACCAGGATGACCACGGGGGCGTCGTTGAACCCGGACTCGGCCTCCATCACGCCCGTGACCCGCTTCGGCAGCGGCACCCTGCGCAGCACGGAGAAGACCGCCGCGGCGTCCGTGGAGGAGACGACGGCGCCCATGATGAGCGCCTGCTTCCACTCCAGGCCGACCAGGTAGTGCGCGGCGGTCGCCGTCACGCCGACGCTGACCGCGACGCCCGCCGTGGACAGGACGGCGGCCGCGGGCAGGGCGGGTTTGATCTCACTCCACTTCGTGCCGAGGCCGCCCTCGGCGAGGATCAGCGCGAGGGCCGCGTAACCGAAGACCTGGGTGAGTTCGGCGTCGTCGAAGCCGTAGCCGAACAGGCCGTCCTCGCCGACGAGGACGCCGATGCCCATGTACAGCAGGAGGCTGGGCAGGCCGCTGCGGGACGCGAGCCGGACCGCCGCGACCGCGACCAGGAGCACCAGCGCGGCGACGAGCGCGAGCTTGTTGAGTTCCTCGACTGACAGCTTTCTCCCTCTCGTGTGATCCGCCTTGACGGAGAATTTACCCGGAGTGACCGTCCGCCTGCTGCTTCGGGGGACAGCGCAGGGGCCGTTCGGAGCCCCTTGACCGGGCGCCTAAGGTTGCTCCAGCAAGTGCTCCGCTGGCTCCAGAAGGACAGGCATGCCCGTCAACGAGAACGGCCGCACGGCAGGCAAGAGGCGCCGCCTCATCTACGTCGCGATCGGGCTCGCCACCCTGCTGGTGCTGGGCGTCGGCGCCGCCGCGTTCTGGACCGTCAGCACGGTGCGCGACTCCTTCCCGCAGACCACCGGATCGCTCAAACTGCCCGGTCTGGCCTCGCCGGTCACGGTCAAGCGCGACGCCCGCGGGGTGCCGACGCTGTACGGGGACACCGCCGAGGACCTCTTCCGCGCACAGGGCTTCGTGCACGCGCAGGACCGCTTCTGGGAGATGGACGTCCGCCGGCACATGACGTCGGGCCGGCTGTCGGAGATGTTCGGCAAGGACCAGGTCGAGACGGACGAGTTCCTGCGCACGCTGGGCTGGCGCCAGGTGGCGCAGAAGGAGTACGACGAGGAGCTCTCGGGGGAGACCAAGAAGTACCTGCGCGCCTACGCCGACGGGGTCAACGCCTACCTCGCGGACCACAGCGGCTCCAGCCTGTCCGTGGAGTACGCCGCCCTGGGGTTCGTCAACGACTACGAGCCGGAGAAGTGGACCCCCGTCGACTCCGTCGCCTGGCTGAAGGCGATGGCGTGGGACCTGCGGGCCAACGTCGAGGACGAGATAGATCGCTCGCTGCTGTCCCAGCGCTTCGACGAGGGCGAGATCGCGGACCTGTACCCGCCGTACCCGTACAAGCGCAACAAGCCCATCGTGGACGGAGACACCGCCACCACCGACGGCTACGAGCCGCGGAGCGCCGGCGGGGCGCAGGGGGTGGAGAACACGTACAGCACCGCCTCCGAGGGACTCAGCAGCCAGATGGGCTCGCTGGCGAAGACCATGGACGACATCCCCTCCCTCCTCGGCCCCAGCGGCAGCGGCATCGGCTCCAACTCCTGGGTCGTCTCCGGCGACCTGACCACCACGGAAAAGCCCCTCCTCGCCAACGACCCGCACCTGTCCGCGCAGCTCCCCTCCGTGTGGTACCAGATGGGGCTGCAGTGCACCCGCGTCAGCGACGACTGCCCGTACGAGGTCAGCGGCTTCTCCTTCTCCGGCATGCCGGGCGTGGTCATAGGTCACAACGCCGACATCTCCTGGGGGCTGACCAACCTCGGTGCCGACGTCGCCGACCTGTATCTGGAGAAGGTCGAGGACGACGGGTACCTGTACGACGGCAAGACGCGCGAGTTCGGCACCCGCGAGGAGCTGATCAAGGTCGCGGACGGCGAGGACAAGCGCATCACCGTACGCACCACGCGCAACGGACCCGTGATCTCCGACCGCAGCGACGAACTGGCCGAGGTGGGCAAGGAAGCCCCCGTCGGCAACTCCGCGCCCGACCGCGGCGACGGCTACGCCGTCTCGCTGCGCTGGACCGCCCTGGAGCCGTCCAGCACCATGGACGCCGTCTTCGGCATCAACAAGGCGGCGGACTTCGAGGAGTTCCGCGAAGCCGCCCGCGACTTCGCCGTGCCCTCGCAGAACCTCGTCTACGCCGACACCGACGGCAACATCGGCTACCAGGCGCCCGGCAAGATCCCGCAGCGCGGCAGCGGCGACGGCAGCCTGCCCGCGCCCGGCTGGGACCCGGCGTACTCCTGGGACGGCTACATCCCCTTCGACGCGCTGCCCTGGGAGCTGAACCCCGACCGCGGCTACATCGTCACCGCCAACCAGGCCGTCGTCGACGAGAACGACTACCCGTATCTTCTGACCACCGACCCCGGCTACGGCACCCGCAGCCACCGCATCTCCGGCCTCATCAAGGAGAAGATCAAGGACGGCGGGAAGATCTCCCCCGACGACATGCGCACCATGCAGCTCGACAACCACAGCGAGATCGCCGAACTCCTCACTCCGCTGCTGCTGGAGATCGAGATCGATGACCCGATGGTGCGCGAGGCCCAGGACCTGCTGAAGGACTGGGACTACAGCCAGGACACCGACTCCTCCGCAGCCGCGTACTTCAACGCCGTCTGGCGCAACATCCTCAAGCTCTCCTTCGGCGACAAGATGCCCAAGGAACTGCGCCCGGACGGCGAGTGCCTGCACGTGCCGCCCGCCAACCCGGCGGCGAACCCCGACGGGCCCGCCACCGTCCGCGAGTGCGGCGAGCGCGACGCGGACGCCGCCCAGCCGGACGGCGGCGACCGGTGGTACGAGGTCGTACGGAGCATCCTCAAGGACGAGGACAGCCGCTGGTGGAAGACCACCGGCAGCGACGGCGAGCCCCTCGACGAGAACCGCGACGAGCTGTTCGAGCACGCCATGAACGACGCCCGCTGGGAGCTGACCGCCGAGCTGGGCAAGGACATCGACACCTGGTCCTGGGGCCGGCTGCACCAACTGATGCTGCGCAACCAGACGCTGGGCACCGAGGGCCCCGGCGTCGTGCAGTGGCTGCTCAACCGCGGCCCCTGGAACCTCAGCGGCGGCGAGGCCGCCGTCAACGCCACCGGCTGGAACGCGGCGGGCGGATACGACGTGCAGTGGGTGCCCTCGATGCGGATGGTGGTCGACCTGGCGGACCTCGACGCCTCGGGCTGGGTCAACCTCTCCGGCGCCTCCGGGCACGCCTTCCACCCGAACTACACGGACCAGACGACGGCGTGGGCGAAGGGGGAGCTCTACGAGTGGGCGTTCTCCGACAAGGCGGTGCAGGAGGCCGCTGAGGACACGATGACGCTGTCGCCGTGAGGCGTACGGGGCCGGCGCCCCGGCGGCTACGGCGGCGGGAAGCGGTGCACCGCGGAGGGCGTCACGGCGGCGGTCACGGGGCGGTCGTGGGGCTCGGCCGGTACGTGGTCGAGGACTTCGCCGTCGTAGAGGAGCACGACGAGGGCGGGCCCGGCGGCGGACGGCGCGCCGGCGGGGGGCGCGCCGGTGTCCGCTCCCGTACGCGGGGGGCTCACGCCCGTACGCCGGGCGCCCGCGCGGCCCGTACCGTCCGGGACTCCGCCGCCGACACCGGCGTCATCACCGCCGCGGCCACCGCGGGCACTTCCGCCCCCTGCACCGCCGGCGCCCGCAGTTCCGCCGCCGACACCCCCGCCGTCACCATCCTCGCCGTCGACACCCACCGCCAGCCGCGCCAGCACCCGGTCGTACGACCCGCCGCCCCGCCCCAGCCGCAGCCCCCGGCCGTCGACGGCCAGCCCCGGCAGCAGCACCGCGTCCGCCGCCCGCACCGCCCCGGGACCCAGCCGCGGCCCGGCCGGCTCCAGCAGTCCGCGCCCGGCGGGCCGCAGCGCGTCGGGACCGCCGTACTCCGCCCAGTCCAGGTCGTCGTCCGCCAGCAGCACCGGCAGCAGCACCGCCGTCCCGCGCGCCCGCAGCGCCTCCAGCAGCTCGCGCGTGCCCGGTTCGCGCCCCACCGACACGTACGCCGCCACCGTCCGCGCCCCCGCCAGCTCCGGCAGCTCCAGCGCCCGCCGGGCCAGCCGCCGCGCCGCGGCCTCGGCCTCACCCCGCGGCACGGCGGCCCGCGCCGCGAGTAGGGTGCGGCGCAACGCCGCCTTTCTGGCCTGGTCGCTGCCCACTTGTCCGTACCTACCCTTATGGTGCTGAACATGGATTCTTCGCGTACTCGGATCACCAAGGCTGTCATCCCGGCCGCCGGCCTCGGTACCCGCTTCCTGCCGGCGACCAAGGCGACGCCGAAAGAGATGCTGCCCGTGGTCGACAAGCCCGCGATCCAGTACGTCGTCGAGGAGGCCGTCTCGGCCGGACTCACCGACGTCCTCATGATCACCGGGCGGAACAAGCGCCCGCTCGAAGACCACTTCGACCGCAACCACGAGCTGGAAGAGGCCCTGCGGAAGAAGGGCGACGACGGGCGCCTGGCGAAGGTCGCGGAGTCCAACGACCTGGCGAACATCCACTACGTCCGCCAGGGCGACCCCCGCGGCCTCGGCCACGCGGTGCTGTGCGCCGCCGAGCACGTCGGCGACCAGCCGTTCGCCGTCCTCCTCGGCGACGACCTGATCGACCCGCGCGACCCGCTGCTGGCCCGCATGGTGCGCGCCCAGGCCGACCACGGCGGCAGCGTCATCGCGCTGATGGAGGTCGACCCGGAGCAGATCCACCTCTACGGCTGCGCGGCCGTGGAGACCACCGCGGACAGTGACGTGGTGCGCGTCACCGACCTGATCGAGAAGCCGGCCGCCGCCGACGCGCCCAGCAACTACGCGGTCATCGGCCGCTATGTGCTCGACCCGGCGATCTTCGACGTGCTGCGCACGACAGAGCCCGGCCGGGGGAACGAGATCCAGCTCACCGACGCCCTGCAGCGGCTGGCGACGGACGAGGCGCTCGACAGCCCGGTGCACGGCGTGGTGTTCAAGGGCCGGCGGTACGACACGGGCGACCGCGGCGACTACCTGCGGGCGATCGTCCGCCTCGCGTGCGAGCGCGAGGACCTGGGCGCCGACCTGCGCGCGTGGCTGCGGAAGTACGTCGCGGAGGAGATGGCGGATTGAGCGAGGCCGTGAAGGGGGCGACGGACGCGGGGGAGCAGAAGCAGGAGACCGGAGTGCAGGAGACAGGCGGCGCCGTCCGGGAGACGGGTGACGCGGCCCGGGAGGACCGGCCGGGGCGCCGGTCCGCCGGGGTGTGGTCCGTCGACGAGCACATCGACGACATACTGCGGCAGATCCGCCCGTTGGAGCCGCTGGAGATGCAGTTGCTCGACGCCCAGGGCTGCGTCCTCGTAGAGGACGTCACCGCGGCCGTCGCCCTGCCGCCGTTCGACAACAGCTCCATGGACGGGTACGCGGTCCGCACCGTCGACGTCGAGGGCGCGAGCGACGAGTTCCCCGCCGTCCTGCGCGTCGTCGGCGACGTACCGGCGGGCGGCGGGGGCGAGTTGCCGCACGTCGGCGCCGGCGAGGCCGCCCGCATCATGACCGGCGCCCCGCTGCCGCCCGGCACCCAGGCCGTCGTCCCGGTGGAGTGGACCGACGGCGGCACGGGCCGCGGCCGGGTCGACGCCATGCGCCCGCACAGCGAGTCGCCCGCGGGCGCCGGCGGCGCCGTGCGGATCTACGAGCCCGCCGGGACCGGCCGGCACGTGCGCACCCGCGGCAGCGACGTCCTCGCCGGCGACCTGGTGCTGCGCGCCGGCACCGTGCTCGGCCCGGCGCAGATCGGGCTGCTCGCCGCCATCGGCCGCGGCACGGTGCGGGTCCGCCCGCGCCCGCGGGTCGTCGTGCTGTCCACCGGCAGCGAGTTGGTGCCCCCGGGCGAGCACCTCGCCCCAGGACGTATCCACGACTCCAACAGCTACGCGCTGACCGCCGCCGCCCGCGACGCGGGCGCCATCGCCTACCGCGTGGGCGCCGTCGCCGACGATGCCGAGACCCTGCGCGCCACCGTCGAGGACCAGCTCATCCGCGCGGACGCGCTGGTCACCAGCGGCGGCGTCAGCGTCGGGGCGTACGACGTGGTGAAGGAGGCGCTGGCCGAGCTGGACGGCGAGGCGGGCGGCGGAGTGGAGTTCCGGCGGCTGGCGATGCAGCCGGGCAAGCCGCAGGGCTTCGGCCGCATCGGCGCGGACCGCACCCCGCTGTTCGCGCTCCCGGGGAACCCGGTGAGCGCGTACATCTCCTTCGAGATGTTCGTCCGCCCTGTGATCCGCAGGCTGATGGGCGTGGAGCCGGTGCAGCGCCCGGTGGTACGGGCCCGGCTGGCCGGCACCGAGACGCTGACCTCGCCCGCGGGCCGCCGGCAGTTCCTCCGCGGCTGGTACGAGCACGAGCGGCCGGACGGCGGCCCGGACCCCGGCGGCACCGACCCCGGCGGCACCGACCCCGGTGGCCCGGGCCCCGGGGCGGTCACCCTCGTGGGCGGCTCCGGGTCGCACCTCGTCGCGGCGCTGGCCCGGGCGAACGCGCTCGTCGTCGTACCGGAGGAGACCACGGAGGTGACGCCGGGGGCGTCCGTGGACGTCGTACTCCTCGACTGAGCGGCGGGAGCCGGAAACGCGCGGAGCCGGACGGCGGGCCGTGGAGGTAACGTGGCTCCGCGCGAATTCACCCCGGGAGTTCCTGACGCCATGAGCCAGCCAAGCCGCCTGACCCACCTCGACGACACGGGCGCCGCCCGCATGGTCGACGTCTCCGCCAAGGACGTCACGGCACGGACCGCCCGCGCCTCCGGGCGCGTCCTCGTCTCGCCGCGCGTCGTCGAGCTGCTCCGCGGCACCGCGCCCGGCGAGGCGCTGCCCAAGGGCGACGCCCTGGCCACCGCCCGGCTCGCCGGCATCATGGGCGCCAAACGCACCCCGGAGCTGATCCCCCTCTGCCATCCGCTGGCCCTCTCCGGCGTCACCGTCGACCTCGCCGTCGCGGACGACGCCGTGGAGATCGCGGCGACCGTGCGCACCACGGACCGCACGGGCGTGGAGATGGAGGCGCTGACCGCGGTGTCGGTGGCGGCGCTCACGGTGGTCGACATGGTCAAGGCAGTCGACAAGGCGGCGGTCATCACGGATGTACGGGTCGAGACGAAGACCGGCGGCAAGTCCGGCGACTGGAGCCGGCCGTGAGGGCCCTGGCGGTCACGGTGTCCAACCGGGCAGCCGCGGGGGTGTACGCGGACACGGGCGGCCCGCTGCTCGTCGCGGGCCTGACGGAGATGGGCTTCACCGCGGACGGCCCGCTGGTGGTGCCGGACGGCGAGCCGGTGGAGGCGGCGCTGCGCGAGGCGGTCGCCGCCGGCTACCACGTGGTCCTGACCACCGGCGGCACGGGCGTCTCGCCGACCGACCGCACCCCGGAGATGACCGCCCGGGTGCTCGACCGCCAACTGCCGGGCGTCCCTGAGGCGATCAGGGCGTACGGGTACCCGAAGGTGCCCACCGCAGCGCTCTCCCGCGGGCTCGCCGGGGTCGCGGACCGTACGGTCATCGTGAACCTCCCGGGCTCGTCCGGGGGCGTACGCGACGGGCTCGCGGTGCTCGCGCGGCTGCTGCCGCACGCGGTCGACCAGGTGCACGGCGGCGACCACGCGCGCGCCGACGACGGCCCGCGCGCGGAGGACGGCCGCCCCAGACACCCCGGCGGTGCCCACTGAGCGCGTCCTGGCCCGCGGTGCTGGCGGAGGGACCCGTGACCCTCCGCCCCATCCGCGTGCGCGACCAGCGAGCCTGGCGGGAGATCAACCAGCGCAACCGCGACTGGCTGCGTACCTGGGAGGCCACCCTGCCGCCCCCGCCGCCCGGCACCCCGCACACCCGCCGCCCCACGTTCCGGCAGATGGTCCGGCATCTGCGCAGCGAGGCGAGCGCGGGAAGGATGCTCCCCTTCGTCATCGAATACGAGGGCACGCTGTGCGGGCAGTTGACCGTGGCGGGTATCACATGGGGCTCGATGCGCTCCGGGCACGTCGGTTACTGGATCGACCGGGAGTTCGCGGGCCGCGGTGTGATGCCGACGTCGGTGGCCCTCGTCGTGGACCACTGTTTCCGGACGGTGGGGCTGCACCGGATCGAGGTCTGCATCCGGCCCGAGAACATGCCGAGCCGCCGCGTGGTGGAAAAGCTGGGCTTTCGCGAAGAAGGCGTACGCCCGCGCTACCTGCACATCGACGGGGCCTGGCGCGACCACCTGGTGTTCGTGCTGACCGCGGAGGAAGTCCCGGAGGGGCTCGTCAACCGGTGGCGCGGGCTGCGCCACTCGGAGAAATGAAACAAAGATTCGATAGTGCGGGCGTGAAAAATCAGAAGAAAAGGTCGAGATATCAGCCAGATGGTGCGACACACCGAGCCAATTGGCCCATGCGCTGTCGCCGCGGCCTCTACCGTGTAAGGCGTGAGCAGCAGCGGCCTCATCTACGCAATGATCGTCGGGGCCTGGGCCGCCTACTTGGTGCCGATGTGGCTCCGTAGGCAGGACGAGCTGAACGAAGCCCGTCCGACGGAACGCTTCAGCACCGCCATCCGGCTGCTGACCGGACGGGGCGGGGCGGACCGTAGCCAGGACCGGGACGGCGCCGACTCCGGTGCGGACGCGGGCGCGGGCTTGGACCCGGGGCCCGTTTCCGGTTCCGGGGAGGGCGCCGGGGACGACGACGAGAGCCCGGATGCCGCACCCGCCGCAGGCGGCGTGGTGGACGTCCGGGCCGCTGCCGTGCCCGTGACCGACCCCCGCGCCGCCGCCCCGCGCCCGCGCCGTACCCGCAAGGAGACGCCGGCGGCGCCGGTGGCGCGCCAGGGCGTGACGGCGGGGGCGGACGAGGAACCGGAGGCGGCTCCGGCGGGGCGTACGGACGCACAGGCAGGCGCGATCACGGGCCCCCGCGCCCCGGAAGAGACCCCCTCCGCGCCGTCCGCCCGCAACCCGCAGTCCCCGTCCACTCCCGAGCGCCGGGCGCGCGCGCGGGTGCTGGCGCGCCGGAGGCGCACGCTGACGCTGCTGTTCGTGGCGCTGACGGTGGGCGCGGTGGCGGCCTCGGTGGGCGGCCCGCGCTTCCTGTGGGCGGTCGTGCTCCCGGTGGTGCTGCTCACGGCGTACGTGGTCCGCGTACGCACCCAGGAGCGCCGCCGCCGCACGTTCACCGCGGACCAGGCCCGCGGCGAGGCGGCGGCCCGCAGGCTGCGCGAGGAGCGCGCGGACCGCGAGGCGGCGCCGCGCCGGCCGCGCGAGAACGTGGCCGGCGGCGGTGACGGGGACACCCGGGACGCGGAGACCGGCACCGAGGACGACCCGTCCGCCACCGCCCCGTTCGACGCCCCGGCGGCGGCGTACGAGGCGGACCGCAGGGCGCTGGTGGAGCAGACCGACCACGCGGAGTGGGTCGACCAGCAGCGCGAGCGGGACCGCCCGGCGGATGCCGGCTGGGACCCCGTACCGGTGCCGCTGCCGACGTACGTCACGGCCCCGGTGGCCCCCCGCGCGACCCGGGGGCTGGACCTCGACGCCCCGGACACGTGGAGCTCGGCCCGCTCCAGCGCGGCGGAACCCCAGCAGCCGCACCCGGAGTCCCCGACGGCCGACCCCGCCCCCGAAGCGGCCCCCCCACCCCGCCGCCCCACCAACCGGACCCCGCTCTTCGACCAGTACGCGGACCCGCCCCGCCGCCGCGCGGCCAACGAGTAGCGCGCGCTTTCGCCTGCGACAGGAACCGATTTCCTGGCCAGGGACCGGGGATGCTAAGGTTTCTTCCGTTGTGAGGGCCTGTAGCGCAGTCCGGTAGCGCACCTCGTTCGCATCGAGGGGGTCTGGGGTTCAAATCCCCACAGGTCCACTTCAGGGCCGTTCACGAGTGACCTCGTAGGCGGTTCACGAGATCCCGTCCCATCGTCTCGATCGGGCGGGATTTTGCCGTTTCCGGGTTCGTCGGGAGGTCTGCGTGCCGGTGCTGCGGGGGTGTGGCGGGCGTGCATCGTGCGCTCGCCTGTGTCCGGGCATGGGGAAGCACGCCAATCGTGGTGATCGGCGTGCTTCGGCGATGTGGTGTCGTTTCGCGAGAGCTCGGTCAGGCGGTGTGCGGTGGCGGCGGGCGCCCCGTCGGCAAGACGTGCCTTACGTCGGAGGCGGTGCGTGGTGGCAGAGGGCCGCTCGCGTCGAAGTCGGCGGTGGTGAGTTCGTCCGGGCCGTCGCGTTCCAGAAGCCAGGTTTCCAGGACGGTCAGGTTGGCGATCGTGAGCATGACCGCGAGGAGAAGTGCCTGGGTGACCTGGCCGGGGGCCGGCCGGTGTTTGGGGTTGCCGATGTCGAGTTTCCCGCTCTTGAAGCGTCCGTTGGCGCCTTCGTTGTGGCTGCGGATTGGCCGACGTCGGCGGCCGAGTCCAGGCGAAGGAGACGTCCTTGGACAGCTCACCGAAGAGAGGGTGACCGGCGCCGATAAGGACCGGGGCGACGCTGATGATGAACCCGTCAACGCGTCCTGCACGGATGAAGCTCTGGATGAGGCGTCCACCGTCAGGGCAGACGTGCTTGATTCCGCGCTCGTCGAGGTCGGTGACGAGGCTGTTCACGTCGCGGTAGACGGTGATGCGCGGGTCGGCATTCTCGGGAAGAGTGGTACTCAGGACGCCGACGTGGCGCTCGCCGTAGTGCCATTTCTCCTCGCCGAAGCCGATGACCTTGTCGTAGGTGTCGCGGCCCATGATTACGGCGTCGACCGAGTCGAGGCACTCGAAGAAGCTTATGTCGCCAGCCCTCTCGCCGCGCGAGGTCAGCCATTCGATGTCGTCGTCAGGGCGGGCGATGTAGCCGTCGAGGCTGGTGCCGATGAACACGGTGGCGGTGAAGGTCACAGGATTCTCCTGAGCAGGTGGTCGACGTCGTCGTAGAGAAGGGCGGCGGGATCGCCGTCGCCGGTGAGGGCCCCCCGCAACAGGGAGCCATCAATGGTGATCTGGACGGCGCGCGCCAGCCGCGACCCGTCCGTGCCGGACGGGAGCTCGCCCTCCGTGACGGCGTCGGAACACAGCTCCTGCAGAGCCGCATCGACCGCGCGGGTGTTTTCGGCGGCATGAACTCGGAACTCGGGATCAGAGAGATCGAGTTGAAGCATGCCGAGGCGATTGGCCATCTCTTCAGGGGTGGACATGTGACCGGCGAACTCGTCGGCGGCGGCGTGCAGCGCCGCCAGGGGTGAGTCGTACGCGGCCCGAGCCCTCCGGTAGGGCGCGGCAGCATCCGCCGCGGCGTCCGCGGCGAACGCCAGCAGCAGGCCCCGCTTGGACCCGAAACGCTGCGAGAGCGTCGCCGGGGAGACTCCCGCTTCGGCACCGACGTGCGCCAGGATGTGCAGGAGGATCCGCCCATTCATGTGTAGTCGGCGTGCGCGGCCAGGGGGCCAGATCCGCGCACGCGGGCCACGTACAGGATGAAAGCGAGCGGGTGGCGTCGGCCCCGTGGTCCCGGTGAGGGTCGGGTACCTGGGTTAGGCCGGTAAGCACGCTGGGGAGGGCCTCGGGGCCGTCGGTGTGGCGTCCTGGGCACAGCCGGCCCAACCGTGCCTGCGTTGTTGTGCTGGCTGACCCGTTCCTCTGTTGGCTATTCGACCTCGAACACGCCGTAGCCGAAGCCCGCCGCCCCGATGTCCCCGCTGTCCGTGATGGTGACACCGGATGCCTCTAGTGCGCTACAGCGGACTTCCGCCGGGAGCGTGGCTGTGGCGGGCGTCCGGCCCGGGTTGACCACGACCACATATCGACTGCCGCGGACGTAGACCAGCGGATACCCGGCGCACAACACCTTCACTCCAGCGGAGGCGCCCAGTTCCGGGGTGGCCTTGCGCAGGGCGATCAGGCGCCGCACCAGGTGTATCAGGGATGTCTCGTCGGCCCGCTGGGCGGCCACGGTGGGACGGTCCGGGTCCGGGTCGAGGGGGAGGTACAGCCGGTCGGCGGGGCCTGTGGAAAAGCCGGCGTTCGTGCTGCTGTCCCACTGCATGGGGGTGCGTGAACCCGCCCGGTTGTAGCGCGGGCCCAAGACGCTGCCCTCGTGGTCGGGCAGTCCGGGGAGGTAGCGCATGCCGATCTCGTCGCCGTAGTGGATCGCCGGCAGGGTGGGCCAGGTGAGCTGGAACACGAACGCGGCCGGCAACTGCTCCGCCGTACGCGGGCCGCAGGCCAGCCGGGAGAAGTCGTGGTTGGACGAGGGCAGGACGGCGAAGCCGGCATCGCCTATCGTGTCGGTCGCCGCCCGCCAGGCGGTCAGGAAGGTCTGGGGGGTGCCGGCGCCCTCGGCGTCGAAATAGGGTCTGGCCGGGGCCCATTCCTCGCTGACCGTGCCGGCGTCGTTGTTCCACAGCGAGCGCAGGGGCAGGCCGTCGTCGTCTCCGCCGAACTGCAGGAAGAAGTCGCCGTGGAAGCCCGCCGGGACGGCGGTACCGGGGTCGCCCCACTCGGACAGCAGCACGGCCTGCGGGTGCGCGCCGTCCAGCCAGCCGCGCAGTTCGGTCCACAGCTTCGCGGTCTCGACGTGCCCGGGGTCGTCCTTGACCAGGGAGGCGGCCATGTCGACACGGAATCCGGCCAGGCCCAGGGCAAGCCAGTGGTCCATGATGTCGCGCAGCGCCTGCCGGTTGGCGCGCGGGCCCTCGGCGTCGACCGGCAGGCGCCACGGCTCGCCGGGGTCGGCGCGTGCGTAGCCGAAGTTGAGCGCTGGCTGGCTGGGGAAGAAGTTCGGTCTGTACCAGCCGGGGCGGCTGCCGGGTGAGGGCTGGTAGCCCGGCGGGCGCAGGTCCTCCGGGGCCCAGATGTAGCGGTGGTCGCCGGGGTCGCCGGCGGAGGCGGTGAACCAGGGGTGCTGGTCGGAGGTGTGGCCGGCGACCAGGTCGAGCAGCACCCGGATGCCGCGCCGGCCGGCGCTGTCGACGAGTGCGGCCAGGTCGCCGTTGGTGCCGTAGCGGGGTGCGACGGTGAGGAAGTCGGCCACGTCGTAGCCGGCGTCGTGGAACGGCGAGGTGAAGCACGGGTTGATCCAGATGGTGGTGATGCCCAGCCAGGCCAGGTGGTCCAGCTTCTGCTCGATGCCGGCGAAATCGCCGATGCCGTCGCCGTCGGAGTCGGCGAAGCTCTGGGGGTAGATCTGGTACAGGACGGCGTCGGCCAGCCAGGCCGGCGGGGACGAGGTCATGCGGCCGCTCCTTCGAGTAGGTGCCCGTCCGGGGTGTCGCCGACGTCGCGTTGCAGTGCCGCCAGCCGGTCGGTGAGGTCGCGTACGACATCGGCGCAGCGCGGATCGTCGTAGAGGTTGTGCAGCTCGTGGGGGTCCGTCGTGAGGTCGAAGAGTTCCCAGGCGGCGGGGCGCGGAAGGTCCTTGGCGCCGTCGGCGCCTGAGCCGTGGCCGGGGTAGCGGATCAGCTTGTGCGTCGCCGTGCGGATACCGTAACTGGCCTGCACGTTGTGGCAGTCGTCCAGATGCATGTAGTAGCGGTAGTAGACGGCGTCCCGACGGCGCTCGGGTTCCTCGCCCCGCAGCAGGGGCACCAGCGACTCGCCCTGCATCCGCGGGTGCCGGGCCACGCCGGCCAGGTCCAGCAGTGTGGGGGCGAAGTCGACGTTCGCCACCAGCTCCCGCCTGCGCGATCCCGGTGCCGTACGGCCCGGCCAGCGGACCACGAGCGGGATGCGTATGCCCTCTTCGTACATGAAGCGCTTGTCGAACCAGCCGTGTTCACCGAGGAAGAAGCCGTGGTCGGAGGTGTAGGCGACGGCGGTGGAGCCGTCGAGGCCGCTGACGTCGAGGTAGCGCAGCACGCGGCCGACGTTCTCGTCGAGGGCCGCGATGACCCGCAGGTAGTCCTTGATGTAGCGCTGGTAGCGCCACTCGCGCTCGTCGTGCGGTGACATACCCGGCGGCACCGGCACGCCCTTGAAGTCCTCGGTGGTGAGGTCCTCCATGCTCATCGCCGCCTCGCGGGCCGCGGGGGCGCGGCCGGCCAGGTCGTCGTGCAGCGTGGGGGGTGCGGGGACGTCCTCGTGCTCGTAGAGGTGAGCGTGGCGTTGTGCGGGCTCGAACGCCCGGTGGGGCGCCTTGTGCTGGATGAGGAGGCAGAACGGCTTGTCCGGGTCCCGCTTGTCCAGCCAGCTGAGGGCGAGGTCGGTGATGATGTCGGTGACGTAGCCGGGGTAGGTCCTGCGGCCCTCGGCGGTAAGGAACTCGGGGTCGTGGTAGACGCCGTGCTCGGGCAGGATCTCCCAGTAGTCGAAGCCCTGCGGGTCGTGGTCCGCGCCGTGGCCCAGGTGCCACTTGCCGACGATGGCCGTCTGGTAGCCGGCGTCCTGGAGCATCCTGGGGAACGACGGCTGGGCCGCGTCGAATCTGTGGGTGGGGCTCTCCAGCGAGGTCATGCCGTTGACGTGGCTGTAGGTGCCGGTCAGCAGGGTGGCTCGGGCCGGGGAGCAGATGGCGTTGGTGCAGTAGGCGTTCTCGAAGACGGTGCCCTCGGCGGCGAGGCGGTCGACCGCCGGGGTCCTGTTGATCACGCTGCCGTATGCGCTGATGGCAGCCGGCGCGTGGTCGTCGGTCATGAAGAGGATGATGTTCGGCCGCGGGGGCGCGGTCATGCTGGCGAACCTCCGTGGTGCAGGGGCGGACGCGGGTGCCTTCAGGCGATCGTGAGCGTGCAGCGGGCCTCCGTCAGGGAGCTGCTGCCGACGTACACGTCGATCCGGCCCGGCTCGACGACATACTGCCCGGCCGCGTCGTTGGTCCAGAAGCCGAGGTCTTCGGCGCCGAGTGTGAAGCGCATGGTGCGCTTCTCCCCCGGGCCGAGGGTGACGCGGGTGAAGCCGCGCAGCCGGCGCACCGGCTGGGCGATGCTCGCCACCGGATCGTGCACGTACATCTGCACCACCTCGTCGCCGGTGCGGTCGCCGGTGTTCGAGACCTCGACCTCGATCCCGATCCGCTCGCCCCGCTCAAGGGCCTCGGCGGTGACCGTGTCCCGGACGGGCCGGGGCTGCCCGGTGCTGAAAGCGGTGTAGCTGAGGCCGTGGCCGAAGGGGAACTGCGGCCCGTCGGCCAGGTCGAGGTACTTCGAGGTGTACTTCTCCTCCGGGTCGTACGGACGGCCGGTGCTCTCCCGGTTGTAGTAGAGGGGGATCTGCCCGACGGCGCGTGGGAAGGTCACCGGTAGCTTGCCGCCGGGGTTCACCGCGCCGAAGAGCACGTCGGCGACGGCGTTGCCGGCCTCGATGCCCGGGTGCCATGCCTCCAGCAGGGCCGGGACTTCGCCGACCCAGTCGCCGATTGTCAAGGGACGTCCGTTGACCAGGACGACCGCGAACGGCTTGCCGGTGGCCGCGACCGCGGCGATCAGCTCCCGCTGTCCGGCAGGCAGAGAGATGTCGCTGCGCGCGGCGGCCTCACCGCTCAGTTCCGGGGCCTCGCCGACCACGACGACGGTGGCGTCGGCGGCGCCGGCCGCGGCAGCGGCCTGCGCAGGGTCCGCCGCGGCGTGGGTGACCTCCGCGCCGGGGGCCGCGGCACGTACGGCGTCGAGGACGCTCACGGAAGGAAACCGCCGGCAGCCGGGGCCGGCCCAGGTGCCGTGCAGGTCGGTGGAGTCCGCGAACGGGCCGACCACGGCGACGGAGCGGAGGCCGCGGTCCAGCGGCAGGACACCGTCGTTCTTCATCAGCACCATGGAGCGGGCGGCGGTCTCGCGCGCCGCAGCGCGTGCCTCGGGTGTCGGCGCGTCGATGGCGGCGTCCTCGTCGGTGTACGGGTCGTCGAAGAGACCGAGGGCGAACTTCAGGTGCAGCACGCGCGCGACGGCGTCGTCGATCCGGTCCTCCCTGATCCGCCCGGCTGCGAGTAGTTGCGCGCCGTGGGTGGCGATGCGGGTGCTGACCATCTCCATGTCGATGCCCGCAGTCAGGGCCAGCCGCCCGGCGTCGGCTCCGTCGGCGGCGTACCCGTGCGCGATCAGCTCTTCGACGCCGGTGTAGTCGCTGACGACGAGCCCCTCGAAGCCCCACTCTTCCTTGAGGATGCCGGTGAGGGTGTGCGGGTTGCCGTGCGCGGGGACGCCGCTGACGGTGTTGAAGGCCGCCATGACGGTGGCCGCTCCGGCGTCCACGGCCGCCTTGAACGGCGGCAGGTAGTGGTTGCGCAGCCGTTGTTCCGAGACGTCCACCGTGTTGTAGTCGCGCCCGCCTTCGGCGCCGCCGTACGCCACGAAGTGCTTGGCGCAGGCCGCCAGGCTGTCGTCGGCGGCCAGGTCGTCGCCCTGGTAGCCGCGGACCTTGGCGACCGCGAGCACACCGTTCAGGTACGGGTCCTCGCCGCAGCTCTCGGCGATCCGGCCCCAGCGGGGCTCGTGGGTGACGTCCATCACCGGCGAGAAGGTCCAGCGCACTCCGTTGGAACGGGCCTCCTTCGCCGAAACCCTGGCGTCGCGCTCGACGACCGCGGGATCGAATGCGGCGGCCTCCGCAAGCGGGATGGGAAAGGTGGTCCAGAAGCCGTGGATGATGTCCTGGGCAAACAGCAGCGGGATCCCCAGCCGGGACCCCTCCACGGCCATCCGCTGCAGGGAGTTGGTGTGCCGGGCCCCGTGCAGGTTGAGCACCGAGCCGAGCAGGCCGGCCCGGGCCGCTCGCTCGACCTCCTCGGTCTGGCCGCCGCCGGGTCCGGTCGCCCCGGTCCAGGTCAACTGCTGGAGCTGGCCCAGTTTCTCCTCGACGGTCATCCTGCTGATCAGGTCCTTGACCTTGCCTTCGTGCGGTCCGTGCATGTGAATCTGAAGTCCTCTTGCCTTGGTGACGCGCCCCGGCGGGATCATCAGCCGGGGTGCGAGCGCATAGATACGGAAGTCGCGGCTCCCCCGTGGGCCCGCGCACCTGGGTGCCGCGGGCCCACGGGGCGCGTCAGCCCCGATGCACGGTGAACTCCCGCCGTCCCACGCGCAGCAGCGTCCGGCCGCCTTCCACGGAGACCTTCGCCCCCGCGCAGCGGGCTGGTCCGTCGACGGCCACGACCGCCTCGTCTCCGAGCGCCCGGAAGGCCATCCGCCCGTCCGCGATCTCGCTGATCTCCGCGGTGGCGTACGCGATCCGCAGGCCGCCCGTACGGACTCCCAGCGGCAGCATCGCCGCGCCGCGCCCCGGCAGGTGCAGCCGCTCACCGCCGAAGAGAGGCTTGCCGCGCTCCGCGAAGGTGACGTCCTGCCCGTATCCGGAGGAGATGTTGAAGGCGTGCAGCATCCGTCCGCCGTCGCCGTCGGCCGTGGTAGCCAGGAAGACGCCGGGCAGCTTCGCGTCGTGGGTGAAGCGCGGCTCGGCGCCAAGCCGACGCAGCGCCGCTGTCCAGAATCCGAGGTCGCAGCGGTACGCACTCGTGACGACGACGGCCCGGCCCGCGCCGACGGGAATGTCGAATCCGCAGCCCTGGCCCGTGGACAGCTCACGCAGCACGATGTCGGCGCGGCTCCCGTGGCTCGCCGTGCACAGTTGCGCCTTGGGCACCCGGATCTCGGCGCGCGGTGCGGCCCAGCCGTGTGCGGTCACCGAGAGGGAGAACCGGTTCGCGTCGGTCAGGGTCTTGCCGGGCGTCAGCCCGAGCGCGTCACGCAGTTCGGTCGACGGGCGGCCGGACATGTCCTTGCCCGGCAGCAGACCGGAGAGCAGCAGCTTGCCGCCCGCCCGGAGATAGCGCACCAGGCGCCGCTGGACCACGCTGTCCAGGTACTCGCCGGTGGCCAGCCCGAGGACGGGAGTACGGGCCGGGTCGAGATCACCGGCCTGCAGGTCGACGCTGCGGTAGCGGTAGCCGCCCAGCAGCATGCCGCGGGACAGCGCGCCCCGGGGGCCGAAGCCCCGTACCGGTTCGACATCGCTCAGCACGTCCCGCACGGCGTCGGTGTCGGGGCGGTACTCGGTCAGGTAGTGATCCGGTACGAAGCCGAGGGCGAGATCGTCGTACTCCGCCCGCATCGGCGCGAGCACGGCCGCGTTGGCGCGGACCGCACGGGCGGTGCGGACCAGGGAGGGATAGCTGGGACCGGGCCGCCCCTCGGGGTCGACAGGGGCGGCGAAGCCGTGGCGTTCCCCGGTGGATCCGATGCGGTCGTTCCCGTCGTCCAGCGGCTCGTCGAGCTTGGGGTTGAACCCGCCGGCGAACAGGTAGTAGTTGATCATCTTGGCGCCCTGGGCCAGGCAGAGCCGGGTCTTGAGGTCGGCCGCCTCGGCGCCGGACTGGTTGTCGAGGTCGTTGCCGTAGTCGGCGTGACCGGCATCGAACTCCAGGGCGGTCACCGGCTGGTCGCCATCGTTCGTCGCGTCCATGAACGAGTGGACCAGATACAGGTCGGTGACGTTCCGGAACGTCAGGTCGCCGAGGTAGAAGTCGGCGCCGGAGATCAGCCCGGGCTTGCCGGAGTACGTTTCCATCAACTGGCTGATGCCGATGGGGAAGTTCGTGCCCCGATCGCCCCCGGTGCCGTGGATGTTGACGAGGAACGGAATGCCGCGCACCCCGTTGTCCTCCGCGGCCTCGCGTAGCGCATCGACGTAGCGGGCGAAGCGGCCGCGCATGAAGGTGCCCAAGTCGTGCATGAGGGCGGCGGAGTAGCCGTCGGCGGGCTCACGGACGCCCTTGTCGAACGCGCCGTCGGATTCCCCGGCGAACGGGTACCGGTCGGCCAGGCCGTCCCCGTACGTCCGCTCCAGCCAGCCCCGGAAGTCCCGCAGCACGTGGTCGGTGAGCGCGGGGGTGTTACTCACCCAGTCGAGCATCCCGATCTCGTTGTCGAGCTGGCAGGCGATGACACCCGGCCGGCCGTCGCCGCGCAGCCGTCGGGCGATGACCGGCATGACGGCGTCGTACCAGCGGCGGGTCTCCTCCAGGAACGCGGGCGCGAGGTAGTCCACGGCGGGCGTGGTGCCCTTGGCACCGTGCCAGCCCTTGGGGTTGATCTCCGGGTGCTCCCTGCGCACCCGTTCCGGCACTCCCTCGCCCTTCAGCTCGGCCATGGTGAACGGACCGGGCCGGACGACGGCGTCGAAGCCGTTCTCGAAGCACAGGTCGAGGAAGGCCCCGAGGTCACGCTCCGGCCGGGTGCGTCCCGTCACGTCGATACGGCCGTCCGGTGTCTCGTGCCACATCCAGGGGATGTACGTGGCGATCGCGTTGAGCCCGGCCGCCTTGGCCCTGTCGAGCCGGGACTGCCACTCGCCGCGCTTGAGCCGGAAGTAGTGGATCTCCCCGCCCAGGACGAGCGCCGGCTCGCCGTCGATGTGGATCTGCTTGTTCCGGTACGTGACGGGATCGGCCGCGCGCCGCGTACCGGCCGCGGAGGCGGGCGCGGGCGCCGGGGCGCCGGCGGCGGACGCCTCCGGGGTCCTGCCGAGGGCGCCGGACGTGGTCACGGCGGCGGCGCCGAGGCCGCCGACGACCGTCCTGCGGCTGGGGGTGGTGACCGGCAGGGTGCTCATATCCCGAAGTCCTCCTTGGCCAGCAGCGGCTTGAGGATGCGGCGGAAACCGCCGGTGCGGAACGGACGCTGCAGCAGGCCGGGCCTGAGCACCTGGGCGAGCGCGGCGGCGAACATGCCCTGGTCCAGGGAGAGCATCCGGTCGCTGACCTTGCCGGTGCCGACGTTGACGGAGTCGTAGAAGCCGAAACCGCGCTCGTAGGCGTCGAAGTCGCGGGCGATGCGCCTGAGGTTGTCGAAGGCGTACCGCGGCGCGACCATGAGCGCCATCGCGGCGGCGTGCGGGGTGACGACCCCGTTGGTGTAGGCGGAGGGGTCCGGCTTCGGCTCGCCGTACGGCACGTAGGTGCGGTCGGTGTTGGAGCAGTAGCCCTCGGGGGAGATGCCGAAGTACTGCACCCCGTACTCCTGGTAGCCGCCCTCGGGCACGTTGGCCGGCGAGAAGCCCCAGTAGCCGTATTCGGCGTCGAGCAGGCCGTGGTCGCGGTGCCCCAGGACGTGGTGGGTGAGATTCGTGCGCCATGACGGGGACCAGTGGGCGGAGGGCACGAACAGTTCCGGCATCAGAGCGCCGAACATCGAGCCGCCCCAGCCTGGCGCGTGGCGGCGGCCGCGGTAGGTGTAGTGGCCGTTGAAGTACCGCACGCCGTCGCGCACGACCCAGTCGCCGCCGGGGGGCATCTCCTGTGCCTGATCCGGCGTGAAGGTGCGCAGCATGTGCCAGTAGTGGTCACCGGGGACGGTGCCGTCGGCGATGCCGAGGTAGCCCGCGATGCGGGTCTCGGAGACGAGGGCGCCGTAGAAATGGGGGGTGAGCGCGTCGTCGGCGAGCCGGAATCCGGTGGACATATGGCCGGGGTGGGCGACGGGGTCGGCCGGGTTGTAGGGGACGTACGTGAAGGACCAGTCGATGTCCTCGCGGAGCTTGCGGATCCGGCCGCGCAGCAGGGGGTCGGCGTCCTCGGCGATGCGGAGGGCGACGTCCAGCCAGCCGTTGTCGACGGTGGAGAGCAGGTGGTCGACGGGGGCGCCGCTGCCGGGCCACTCGTCGAGCACCTCGCCGGTGAAGGTCTGGTACCAGTTGAACCAGAATCCGTGGATTCGCTCCATCCGCTCGATGGTGGCCACCGTACGCGCCAGGCGTGCGTGCATCTCACGCTCGCTGATGACGCCGAGGCCGGCGGCGGCCACGGTGGACCAGATCCAGCAGCCGATGTTGGTCACCGAGGTGTTCTCGGTCAGGATGGGTTCGCCGCCGCTCAGGTCGATGTTGTCGGCGGGCAGCCCGTTGTTGGCGACCATCGCCTCGAGCGAGCGGTAGGTGTCCTCGAACCAGCCGGTGAGCACCGACTCCGGGTCCTGTGCGGAGCGCACTGCGGCGTGCCCGGGGGCAGCGCCGAGACCGGCGGAGCCCGCGGCTCCGGCGGTGGCGGCAGTGGCTGCGAGGAACGAGCGGCGGTCCATGAGCGATCCAACTCCCTTGACAGCAGGTGTCTGTGTGCAGGCAGATGCATGGGGGTGCGGTGATCGGTGTGTGCTCTGCGGGTGGTGGGCCGTAAGGGACCGCGGGCCGTCAGGCTGTCGGCGGCCCCTTACGGCCCGGGCAGCGGACTACTTCAGCCCCGCGGTGGCGATGCTCTGGGTGAAGAACCGCTGCAGCATGATGAAGACGACGAGCACCGGCAGCACCACCAGGAAGGCGCCGGCCATCAGGACGCCGTTGGAGCCGTCGGCCTTGGTGGGGTCGGTGGCGAAGGTGGCGAGCGCCACGGGCAGGGTGTATTTGTCGGCGTCGTTCGTCGCGACCAGGGGCCACAGGAAGTTGTTCCAGGAGCCCAGGAACACGAAGATCGAGAGGGTGGCGAGTGCGGGCTTGACCTGTGGGATCACGATGCGCCAGAAGATGTACCACTCGCGTGCGCCGTCTACCCGGGCGGCTTCCAGCAGCTCGTCGGGGACGCTCGACATGAACTGCCGCATCAGGAAGACGCCGAAGGCTCCCGCGGCGAACGGCAGGATGAGCGCCGCGAAGGTGTCGATCAGCCCCAGCTTGCTCATCATGACGAACTTCGGCATGAGCATGAGATTGCCGGGCACCATCAGGGCGGCCATCACGATGCCGAACACCAGCTTCTTGCCGGCGAAGTTGAGTTTGGCCAGCGCGTACCCGAGCATCGAGCAGAAAAGCAGGTTGCACAGGGTCACACAGACCGCGACCACGGCGGAGTTGAAGAAATACAGTGGCGCATCCAGCAGGTCCAGCAGGGTGCGGAAGTTGTCGAGCGTCCACTCCCGGGGAATCCATCGGGGCGGGCTGGCGGAGAGCTCCTGCTCGGTCTTGAAGGCGGACAGGGCCATCCACAGGAACGGAGCCGCGGTGATCAGCAGGCCGAGGCCGAGGGCCGCGTAGGTGAGGGCTTTGCGCCGCCGGGCTCGGGCGTCGCGTTTCGCATAGCCGTTGTGCGATGCGGTGGTGGTGCTCATTTCGTCTTGTCCTTCAGCAGCCTGAGCTGCAGCAGCGTGACGGCCAGAATGATCACGAACAGCGTGTACGCCATCGCGCTGGCGTAACCCATGTGGAAGAAGTTGAAGCCTTCGCGGTACATGTACAGCGAGACGGTCAGAGTGCTGTCCGAGGGACCGCCGTTCGTCATCACGAACGGCTCCTCGAAGACGTTGAGGAAACCGATGCTGGTCATGATGGCGACGTAGAGCATGGTGGGCCGCAGCAGCGGCAGCGTGATCCGGCGGAACTCCTGGAAGGCGCCCGCTCCGTCGATTCGCGCGGCCTCGCGCACCTCGGTCGGGACGGACTGCAGTCCGGCGAGGAAGAGCACCATCGCGGTGCCCATGTTGCGCCAGACCGCCATCACGATCAGCGAGGGCATGGCGAGCGTCTCGGACGCCAGGAAGTCCGGGGCGGTCAGTCCGACCTGGGCCGCCAGCCCGGCGATCAGGCCCTCGGTCGGGTCGAGCACGAAGCGCCAGACGACGGCGACCGCGACGATGGCGGTGACCACCGGGGCGTAGAAGCCGACCCGGAAGAAGGTGCGCAGCCGGTCGATGCCGGAGTTCAGCAGCACCGCGGCCACGAGCCCGCTGCCGATGGTGAGCGGCACACCGAGGACGACGAAGTAGCCGGTGTTGAGCAGCGCCCGCACGAACTTCTCGTCGCCGAAGAGCTTGCTGTAGTTGTCCAGGCCCGTGAAGTCGGCGGAGAGCGGGTCGGTGACGTTGCGCAGCCCGAAGTCGGTGAAGCTCATCAGGAGCGTCGCGACGATCGGGAACGCCATGAAGGTGAAGAAGAAGGCCAGGAAAGGGGTGGAGAACAGCCAGCCGGAGAGGTTGTGCCGGGACAGCCGGTCGCGGCGCAGGGACGCCCGGGGCGGAGCCTGGCCGCCGGCCCCACCCGGGCTGCCCGCCCGGGAGGCCGGCCGCTCGGCGACGTCTTGCTTGGCGGTGGCGGAGGTCATGCCTCAGCCCGCCAGACCCTCGGTCTTCTCCTGGAGCTGCTTGGCGAGGTCGGTGGGGTCGCCGCCCTTGCCCAGCTCCTCAAGGGTGAGGTCGATCTCGTGGGCGATCTCCTCCCACTTCGCCAGCGGCGGAATCGTGCCGGCGGTGTCCAGGGACTTCTGGAAGACCTTGATGTCGGCGTTCTGGAGCGCCGGCTCGTCCCAGGCGGCCGTGTTGGCCGGCAGCGACTTGGCCATCTCGTACCAGTCGGCCTGCGTCTTCGGCCCGGAGAGGAACGACGTGAACTCCTTCGCCGCCGCCTTGTGCTCGCTGTCCGCGAAGGTGACCAGGGAGGCGCCGCCGATGATGGAGGCGGGCTCGTCGCCGGCCGGCAGCGGTACGACATCCCACTTATCCTTCAACTGCGGGGTCTGGTCCGTGATGTTCTGGACCATCCAGGGCCCGGAGGCGAACATCGGCACGCGGTCCGCCCCGAAGTCCTTGATCACGTCGTAGCCGGGGGCCTCGGGGGTGCTCTTGGACAGGCCCTTGTCGAAGTACTTCCGGTATTCGGTGAAGGACGCGACCGCCTCGGGCGAGTCCAGGGTGAGGTTGCCGTCGTCGTCCATCAACGAGCCGCCCGCCGAGAAGAAGTACGGCATCCAGTTCTGCCAGGAGCCGACGCCGCCGGCCGGGAGGGAGAAGCCCCACTTGGTGCTCTCCAGCCCCTGGTACGCCTCGGCAAGTGCGAGCTGGTCGGCCCAGGTCTCGGGGGCCTTGTCGACACCGGCCTTCGCGGCCAGATCGGTGCGGTAGTACAGGGCCCGGGTGTCGACGTACCACGGCACGCCGTAGACCTCGCCGTCCCGCTCATTGCCCTCCCAGGCGGCGGGGAAGAAGTCGTCGGCGGAGAAGGCGCCGGTATCCACCGGCTCCAGGACGCCGAGGTCGATGAACTCGCCCACCCAGGTCGAGCCGAGCTGCGCCATGTCCGGCAGCTTGCCCGCGGCTGCGGCGGAGACCAGCTTCTGATGGGCGACGTCCCAGCCGATGGGGGTTACCTTGATCGTGATGTTCGGGTGGTCCTTGTTGAACTTCTTCGCTATTTCCTGGATGTGCGTGCCTTCTTCCCCCATGGCCCAGACGGTGAGGGTCTGTTCGGCGTCGGCGCCCACCTCGCCGCCCCCGCCGTCGCCGCAAGCGGCCAGTCCCAGCGCTGAGACGACGGCAAGTGCAGTGGCAATCCGGGCTCTGCGGGCCATGAGGGGCTCCTATCGAGTGCACACGCGGGTTTGTAAGCGCATACATGACCCTGGCGGAAACTCGCCGCCCCTCACAAGGGTCGACTCGATAACGCTTCAGTAACGGTGGTGTAAAATCCGGGCCGGGTATCTGACGCAGGTCCCCCGGGAGGTCAGGCAGGGCACCCGCAACTCACCCGGCGGACCAAAACCGTGGGAAGAGTACGGGCCACGACGGGCTGGGCGCGGTCCGCCAGCCTGGCGAGCAGCACCTCCACCGCCTCCTCGCCCAGGCGGCCCATCGGCTGCCTGACCGTGGTGAGCGAGGGGCTGACCGCCCCGCTCAGCGGGATCCCGTCGAAACCCGTGACACTCATGTCACCCGGAACCCCGATCGACCGCTCGGCCAGTGCCTGCAGGGCGCCCACGGCCATCTGGTCGTTGGCGCACACCAGACCCTCGGGGCGGGGCCCGCCCCGGTCCAGCAGCTCCGCCACCGCCTTGCGGCCGGCGGCCAGGGTCAGGTCTCCCCGCGTGTCCGGCGACTCGGGCACCTCCAGCCCCTCTTCGAGGAGGGCCGCCTGGAAGCCGCGGAACCGGGCCTGCGCGTCCGGGGAGTCCTCGGGGCCCCCGAGGAAGGCGAGCCGGCGGAGCCCGTGATCGGAGAGAAGGTGCCGGGTGAGCGCCAACTGACCGTCGAAGTTGGCCACC
The DNA here is from genome assembly GCF_002847285.1 of Streptomyces sp. CMB-StM0423. NCBI lineage: Bacteria > Bacillati > Actinomycetota > Actinomycetes > Kitasatosporales > Streptomycetaceae > Streptomyces > Streptomyces sp. CMB-StM0423. The sequence goes on from NZ_CP025407.1 coordinate 5,137,448, forward strand.
TCGACCCGGTCGAGTCCGGGGTGCCGCTGCCCGGCCAGCACCACGAGGGGCAGCCGCCGCGAGACGACGTCGAGTTCCGCGGCAGGCCACTGCTGGGCGAGCAACGCCAGCCCGTCGACGCGACCGGCGATCTCCGCCATCGACTCTCCCGCCCGGTCAGCGGGTGACGCCGAGATCAGCAAGGCGTAGCCACGCCGCCGGGCGGCTCGCTCCATGCCCCGGATCACCTCGTCGCCGTACAGGCTCAGCTCCGCGCCCTGGGGGTCGGAGGAGTCGTCGGCCGCGGGCTCGGCGAAGTCGGGGAAGCACAACCCGAGCACGCCGGTGACCCGGCTCGCCAGCCCGCGCGCGCTCGCACTCGGCACGTACCCGAGCTCACGGGCGGCGGACAGGACCCTTTCACGGGTCTCCGAGCGGACGCTGTCGGGGCTCCGGTACACACGTGACACCGTCGCGATGGACACGCCGACGCGCTCGGCGACGTCATACACGGTGGGACCGCCCATGAAGAGCCCATCCTCGGCCTGCGGAACTGACAAATGGAAGCGCATTCAGGATACCGCAGCCTTCCAGCCGGTCAGAGCAGATCCAGCCGCAGCCGGAGCGCACGGCTGCGATGCAAGCCAGCACGGGGCAGCCCATGTCCAGGGCTAGGGTGCCCTGACGAGAACGCAACCTTCCAAGCCCGTGGTAGCGAGGTACTGCCACCTCTGACGGTGAGGCCGGGCTGTACTACGACGACTGGAGGCTGCTGAGTCGACAAGAACGCGCTCGCAGAAACCGCGGGGAACGATCACTCGGCGCGCGGGGAACGATCTTCAAAGGCCCACGACGGTGCTGGTCAACCCCACTCGTGAACGGCCCACTTCAGAGCCGTTCTGGATTCGGCTCCCAGGGTGTTCACAAGGTCCCGCCGGTCTTCTCGACCGCGCGGGATTTTGTCGTTTCCGGGGCCCGGCAGCGAACCCGCGGGAGCGGCCGGTGCGGACCACCGTCTTCCGCCGGATCTTCCACCGGCAGGACGCCACCGTGCGGATCCGCGTCCTCGAACCACGCCACGGCAGTCCGCACGACGACGCCGGTACCGACGCCCGCGGCTCCCGGCCGTTCCGGGTTTCGAAGAGGTGGCGGTTCTCTCGCGAATCCCCGGTGAACGGGGCGGGAATGTTGTGGCGCAATCGTCGGTCCCCGGCTGCAATCCGCATAGGGCATGTGAAAGTGCACCGTAGGGGAAGGGTGGGGCTGCTGAGCACGATGCCGGTGCTCGCAGGAATCAGAGGGTGGGATCTCCGTGTCCTGGTGTCCGCTGCGGACAGCCGCTGCCGTTCCGCGACAACTGCCGGCGCACCCGGTCTCCCGGCGGGCCGCGAGGCATCGACTGACACGAAGGACATGACAACGTGAGACGCACGCTTGTAGTACTGGTCAGCCTGTGCACCGCGCTCGGGCTTCCCGTGCTGGAGACGGCCGCGGCGCAGCCCGGTTCGTCGTCGGCGCTGCCCGGAGGGTGGGAGGAAGTGCAGGGCCCGGAGGCGGCCGCCGCGGCCGAGGGGGCACGCGCGGTCTCGGCGAACGCGGCGGAGCCCGTCGCGATCCAGTCGGTCCGCAACGGCGGGTTCGCGACCGCCGAGGTCAACTACGCCGCACCGCGCACCGGCGTGGTGCGCGCCCGGTCCGCCAACCCCGGCACCTGGGAGACCTTCGACCTGATCTGGAACGAGGCCACCGAGACGTACGCCCTGAAGTCCAAGGCCAACAACCGGTACGTGGCCGTCGAGCGCAACTTCACCGGCAGCGCCGCGAACGTGCTGCGTGCCCGCTCCACCACCGCGGGCGCCTGGGAGCGCTTCACGCTCTGGTACAACGAGGAACTCGACCGCTGGGCCTTCCGCTCCGAGCTGAACGGCCGGTTCGTCGCGATGGAGAACAACTACACCGGCTCCCTGCAGTACGTGCTGCGCGCCCGCTCCGAGACCGTCTCCGGTGCCTGGGAGCAGTTCTACCTCTACGACCGCAGCTAACCCCCACCCCGCCGCCGCCCCCACCGTCAGGCGTCCCCTCCGGCCGCGCCGCCCCACCCGGGCGGCCGGAGGCCCGGTCCGGGCCCGTCGTCGCGTCAATCTGCGCCGGGATAAGCGGTGGTGCGCCACCAGAGGCCGGGTTTGAGATGCCCGATCAGTCGTGAGTCGGTGACCACGACGTCGTAGTCGGCCCCCACGCGGACCTCTTCGCACCGGAGGAAGGCCGCGGCGGATTCGGGGGACATCTCGTCGAATGGCCCCTCGTCCTCCCAGGGAAACCCTCTGCCGCTCTCGGAGAGCCGTTCTTCGGCCTCAGCCGTGAAGGGGTAGTTGCGGGTCGCGGTGCGCTCCGCACTCTCGACGAAGTCCTGCTCGATCCCGTCGTCCTCGTCGACAAGAAGGTCGAGTACGGCCTCGTCCTCTTCCAGGTCGCGGAGGAAGAAGTTCTTGTCGGGCAGCGGCCAGTGCCATACGTCCGGGTTGAAGGCGGTCACCCGCAGTTGTATGTGCCGCCGCGGAGGGTCGACGGCCAGCACGCGCACCGCGTAGAGATCAGTCACGGCGCCATTCTCGGCGCGGGCACTCGCACCGGCAAAGCCCTCCTACGTGGCAGCCGCCGTGCCTGCGTGAGCGCCCCACCCGGCCCCTCCCGGATTTTAACGTTACGCGGCCGGGGTGGCTGCCGGGTTCCGGTGTGGTTTACAACGTTGCATCTTGGTGCTGTGATGGCAGGGACCGCATCCCGTCCGATCGTCGTCCTCCCCCAGGAGACCCTTCGCCATGCCCGATTCGCACGCTCCCGCCGCCCCCGCGGGGACTCCGCGGCCCGAGTACCCCCGGCCCGGCTTCGTCCGGGCGGACTGGCTCAACCTCAACGGCACCTGGCAGTTCGCCCGTGATCCCGGTGACAGCGGGTTCGAGCGCGGGCTTGCCGGACGTGAGTTGCCCGAGCGCATCGTCGTCCCGTTCTGTCCCGAGTCGGAGTTGTCCGGGATCGGGGACACCGACTTCCACCACGCCGTCTGGTACCGGCGCACCGTGCGGATACCGGAGGCGTGGGCCGGGCGGCGGGTGCTGTTGCACTTCGGGGCCGTCGACCACGATGCCACCGTGTGGGTCAACGGGCGGGAAGTCGCCCGGCACAGCGGGGGGTTCACGCCGTTCAGCGCCGATCTCGGCGGTGTCGTACGGGCCGGGGAGGAGGCCGTCGTCGTGGTGCGGGCGCGGGATGCCGCGCAGGGGCCGCAGGCGCGGGGGAAGCAGTCGACCGCGTACGAGAACCACGCCTGCTTCTACACCCGTACCACCGGCATCTGGCAGACCGTCTGGCTGGAGCCCGTCGCGGACACGCACTTCCGGCGGCCCCGCATCACCCCCGACCTGGCCGCCGGCTGCTTCCACGTCGAGGTCCCCCTCGCCGGCAGCCGCACCGGCCACCGCGTCCGCGCCGAACTGCGCGACGAGCACGGCGTCGTCGTCGAGGCCGCCGTCGCCGCGGACTTCGACCTCGCGCCGCGCCTCGTCCTGCCCGTACCCGGTGATCGGCGCCGACCCTGGTCCCCCGAGGACCCGCATCTGTATGAGCTGACGCTGGAACTGACCGGTCTCGACGGCACCGTGACCGACCGTGCCGTCTGCACCGCCGGGCTGCGCGCGGTGACGGTCGACGGCAAGCGGATCCTGATCAACGGCAAGCCCGTCTTCCAGCGGCTCGTGCTCGACCAGGGCTACTACCCCGACGGCCTCATGACCGCCCCCGACGACGCCGCCCTCGTCCGCGACATCGAACTCTCCCTCGCCGCCGGCTTCAACGGTGCCCGCCTGCACCAGAAGGTCTTCGAGGAGCGCTTCCTCCACCACGCCGACCGCCTCGGCTACCTGGTCTGGGGCGAGTTCGGCGACTGGGGCGCCGGCACCGGCGGCCCGGTCGGGCCCGACAACCAGCAGCCCACCGCCGGCTTCGTCGCCCAGTGGCTGGAGGCCGTCGAACGCGACTACTCCCACCCCGCCCTCATCGGCTGGTGCCCGCTCAACGAGACCCGGCAGGTGCTCACCGACCGGCAGAGCGTCCTCGACGACGTCACCCGCGCCATGTTCCTCGCCACCAAGGCCGCCGACACCTCGCGGCCCGTACTCGACGCCTCCGGTTACGCCCACCGCGTACCCGAGACCGACGTCTACGACTCGCACTGCTACGAGCAGGACCCGAAGGCATTCGGCGACCTGATGGCCGGGCTGCGGGCGGGCACCCCCTTCGTCAACCCGCAGGACGAGGCGGCCGGGCAGACCTGGTCGCTGCCGTATGGCGGACAGCCCTACTTCTGCAGCGAGTTCGGCGGCATCTGGTGGAACCCCGAGGACGCCGCGTCCGCGGGGGAGGACCGGCTGGTGTCGTGGGGGTACGGGCAGCGGCCGCGTGACGAGGAGGCGTTCCACGAGCGGTTCGCCGGGCTGACGGGGGTGCTGCTCGGCGACCCGGACATGTTCGGCTACTGCTACACGCAGTTGACGGACGTCTTCCAGGAACAGAACGGCATCTACCGGTTCGACCGGTCGGAGAAGCTGGACGTCGCCCGGGTACGGGCCGCGCAGCTCCGGCCGGCGGCGTTCGAGGGGGAGTCCGACGGGGCGTAGGATCCCTGCCCGCGTGTGCGCCGGGGGTGTGCGCGTCCGCGCGTACGCCCCCGCCTCACGCGCTCCGCCTGACCTCCAGCCTGTGCGCCGCCACCACCTGCCGCGCCACCCGCCCCCCGTCCGCGATCCGGTCCAGCAGCAGCCCCAGCGCCGTCCGCGCGATCTCCGCCTTGTCCGGCGCGATCGTCGTCAGCGTCGGGTTGCTGTACCGGCCGTCGTCGATGTCGTCGATCCCGATGACCGCCACGTCCTCCGGCACCCGCAGCCCGCGCTCGTGCAGGGTGTGGATCGCGCCCAGCGCGAGGAGGTCGGTGTAGCAGAACACCGCGTCGGGGCGGGCGCCGCGGTCCAGGGCCGCGGCCATGGCCAGGGCGCCGTCGCGGCGGTGGTACGAGGGCGTGTGGACGACGAGCGACGGGTCGTACGGCACGCCCGCGGCCTGGAGCGCCCGGCGGTAGCCCTCCGTCCTGCGGGGCGCCGTGCCGCCGCCGCGCGGCTCCTGGTGGCCGAGCGCGGCTACGCTGCGGCGGCCCCGGCCGAGGAGGTACGCGGTGGCGTCGGCGGCCGCGGCGACGTTGTCGATCGCCACGTGGTCGGCGCCGGTGCCGGTGATGCGCTCGCCGAGGAGCACCAGCGGGGTGCTGCCGCGCCGGTTGTCGAACTCGTGCCGCTCGATGCCGAGGGGGCTGAAGAGCACGCCGTCGACCATGCCGGGGTTCATGCCGCTGAGCACGAAGCGCTCGGCTTCCAGGCGGCCCCCGGTCTGGTCGATGAGCACGGTGTAGCCGCTCTCGCGGGCGGCCTGGACGACGTGCCGGGTCAGCTCGGCGAAGTACGGGATGTCGATCTCCGGTACGGCGACGGCGATCAGGCCGGCGCGGCGCAGCCGCAGGTTGCGGGCGGAGAGGTTGGGGCGGTAACCGAGTTGGTCGATCGCCCAGTGCACCCGCTCGCGGGTGGCCGCGCTGACGGGGCGGTTGCCCGACAGCACGTTGGAGACCGTGGTGGGCGACACCCGCGCCAGCGCGGCCACGTCGCGGACGCCGATGGCGCTGCGCCGGGGCGATGCTTCGGGGGGCGGCATGGGGTCATCTTCTCAGGCGGGCGCGGCGGGGGCGCGCGGGGAACCGCGCGTGCGGAACTTCGTACAGGGCACTTCGCCCGGGGCGCTTCGCTCAGGGAACTCCGGGGCGCGGACGATCCGTTGTGTCGGGAGTTCGCAGAGTTACCGAGGTGCGCACACCCCTGCCGTCCACTGTCACGGAAGGCCCGCAACCATGGCTCCGAACCACCCCAGACTCTCCCGCCGCCTGCTCCTCGGCGCCGCCGCCGGCGCCACGTTCACGGCCGCGACGGTCGCCGGCACGGGTGCGGCGTACGGCGGGAGCAGGCCGTCGGGCAACACCAGGCCGAACGGTACGACCAGGCCGTACGGCACCAGCAGGCCCTACGGCGGCGGCGACTGGCCGGCCGGTTTCCCGCTCCCCGACGGCTGGCTCCCCGAGGGCATCACCATCGGCAGCCGCCCGTACGCCTACATGGGCTCCCGCGCCAACGGCGCCGTCCTCCGCGCCGACCTGCGCACCGGCGCGACCAAGGTCATCCACGCCGGCGCCCCCGGCACGGCGTCCATCGGCCTGAAGCTCGACCGCGACGGCCTGCTGTACGTGGCCGGCGGTGCCGGCGGCACGGCGAGTGTCATCGACGCCCGCACCGGCGCCGTGGTCGCGACCCACCGGCTGACGCCGCCGGCCGGCCACTTCGTCAACGACACCGTCCTCCTCGGCCGCAGCGCCTGGTTCACCGACTCCAACGAGGCGGTCCTGTACGCCGTCCCCCGCGGCCGCTCCGGCGCCGTCCGCGCCCTCCCGCTCACCGGCGACTGGGTCCAGACCCCCGGCGTCTTCAACGCCAACGGCATCGTCGACACCCCCGACGGCCGCGGCCTCATCGTCGTCAGCAGCAGTCCCGGCCGCCTGTACCACGTCGACTCGCGGACCGGCCACGCCACGGAGATCGCGCTGCAGGGCGCGGCGGACGTCGCCAACGGCGACGGCCTGGCCCGCGTCGGCCACACGCTGTACGTGGTCCGCAACCGGGACAACCTGGTCGCCGCCTTCCGCCTCGACCGCGCGATACGCACCGCCACGCTGCACCACACGATCACGGACCCCCGCTTCGACGTCCCCACCACGGCGGCCCGCCACGGCAACCGCCTCTATCTGGTCAACGCCCGCTTCACCTCCCCCCAGGAACCGGACACCACCTTCAACGCGGTGGCAGTCCCCCTCTGAGGCCGTCCGCGAGGGGCACATGAGCGAACACCCGCTCGGCGCACGGGAGATCGCCGAGATCACCGCGTACGTGGACGTCTCCGCACCGCCGCCCGCCGGGCGGGCCACCGCGCATCTCGTCTTCGGCACCAACCAGTTCGGCCCGCCCGTGGAGATCGTCGCCGAGCGCCACCTCCGCGGGCTGGCGCCGATGGTCATCCTCACCGGGGGAGTGAACCGGCACGACGGCGTCGTCGAGGCGCGGGAGTTCCGCCGGCTGCTGGTGGCCCGCGGGGTGCCGGAGGAGGCCATCCGGTGTGAGGACAGGTCGGCGAACACCTGGGAGAACGTCGCGTTCTCGCTGCCGTACGTGCACGAGGCGCTGGCCGCCGGGCTGTCCGTCACCACCGTCAGCAAGTGGTACCACCGGCGCACCGTGCACATGCTGGCCACCCAGGTGCCCGGCATCGGCCCCTTCCACACGCTGACCTGGGACCCCGCGTACGGCGGGCCGGTCGTGACGCGCGCCGCGTGGACCGCCACCCCCGGCGGGCGGCGGCGCGTGCTCCGGGAGTGGGAGGAGTGCGCGCGGCGGGTGACGGACGGGAGCTTCAGCGCGGTGGCGCTGGTGGACGGGGCGTGGCGGCGGCGCCGCGGGCCGGGGGCGTCGACGGCACCGCGGGAGCCGCCCTCGTCGGATTAGTTCGCTTCTCTGCGTATGTGACCTCTTTCCGGCGGGTCTACGACCGGCGGACGGTTACGACGACGACGCCTCGAAGTAGGCGTCGAGAGCCGACTCCAGATCGGCCGCCCACGTCTTCAGCGTCGCCTTGTCCGGGGCCTCCACCTCGGCCGGGCAGATGCCGCGGCTGTCGTGGACGCTGAGGATGAGGCGGCGGCCGAACCGGGAGGTCTTGTACTCGACCGCGCCGATCTCCGGCCAGGTGAACTCGGCCTCGGTGTCGTCGAGCTGGAAGCGGACGCCGGTGCTGTCGACGGTCACCGAGCCGCGGCGGTCGGCGGCTTCGAAGACGGGGCCGTCGGCGTCGGAGCCGTCGGATTCATCGGAGCCGTCGGAGTCGTCGGCCTCGGCGTCACCGGCCGCGGTCGCCTTGTCCTCGTCGGTGTCCCCTTCGGTGTCCTTCCCGGCGGACTCGGCCTTGTCTGCCTTGTTCGCCTTCTCCTTGTCGCTGTCGTCGTCTGCGGAGTCCGCGGAGTCCGCGGAGTCCGCGGAGACTTCGGAGTCCTCGGACTCCTTCTTCTCGTCGGTCGTTTCTGCTTCGTCCTGCTCCTTCTCCTTCTCGTCCGGCGGCGACGATACGAGGCCGGGCAGAGCGGCCGGGTCCATCGCGGCGGCGTTGACGGGCGTGACCTTCAGACCTTTGTTCTCCTCCACGGTCCCAAAGTATGGCCGCTGGCCCCCCTCGCGGTCTCCGGGTCCGGTTACCTGCACCGTGATGCCCGGTTCGGCACCCGGCGGCGGCTTCGTACCATTGCCGTCATGGAGATCGTCGCCGTGCCCTACGACCATCCCGACGCGGTCATGCTCAACGACCGGGTCCAGCTCGAGTACGCCGAGCGGTACGGCGAAGGCGATCACACGGTGATGGACCCGCTGCACTTCACGCCCCCGCGCGGGCTGTACCTGCTCGCGTACGACGCCGACGGCACCCCGCTCGCCACGGGCGGCTGGCGGGCCATGGACGGGACCCCCGAGGGGCACCAGGCCGGTGACGCCGAGCTGAAGCGGATGTACGTGGTCCCCGAGGCCCGGGGGCGGGGTCTTGCCCGGCGGATACTCGCGGCGCTGGAGGAGAGCGCGCGGGCCGCGGGGCGGTCGCGGATGGTGCTGGAGACGGGCAACAAGCAGCCGGAGGCCATAGCGCTGTACATCTCGGAGGGGTACGAGCCGACGGAGAAGTTCGGCTACTACCGCTTCGAGCAGGACAGCCGCTGCTTCGCCAAGCCGCTGCGGGCGGCGCGGGACGGCGAACAGGTGGAGGGCGCCGCGGCCCGCTGAACCGCGGCGGGGGGCCGCAGCGGAGGGCTGCGGCGGAGGCCGGAGGCAGCGCCCGTACCGCCTACCCCTCCCGCTCGTCCACCACCCTGCGGATCTTGCCCACCGATCGCTCCAGCGTCTCCGGCGCCACGACCTCCACCTCCACGCCCACCCCCACGCCCTCCCGCACCCGCCGCGCGATCGCCTCGCCCGCCGCCGTCCGCTGCTCCACCGGCGCCCCCGGCCGGGCCTCGGCCCGTACCGTCATCCGGTCCAGCCGGCCGTCCCGGGTCAGCCGCAACTGGAAGTGCGGGGCCACCCCGGGGGTGCGGAGCACGATCTCCTCGATCTGGCTCGGGAAGACGTTCACGCCGCGCAGGATGATCATGTCGTCGCAGCGTCCGGTGACCTTCTCCATCCGCCGGAACGCCGGCCGCGCCGTGCCCGGCAGCAGCCGGCTGAGGTCGCGGGTGCGGTAGCGGACGACCGGCATGGCCTCCTTCGTCAGCGACGTGAACACCAGCTCGCCGCCCTCGCCCGCCGACCGCACCTCGTCCGTCACGGGGTCCACGATCTCCGGCAGGAAGTGGTCCTCCCAGACGTGCAGCCCGTCCTTGGTCTCCACGCACTCCTGGGCGACGCCGGGCCCGATCACCTCCGAGAGCCCGTAGATGTCCACCGCGTCGAGACCGGCCCGCTCCTCGATCTCGTGCCGCATCTCCTCCGTCCACGGCTCGGCGCCGAAGATGCCGACGCGCAGCGAGCTGGCGCGCGGGTCGAGGCCCTGGCGCTCGAACTCGTCGATGATCGTGAGCATGTACGAGGGCGTGACCATGATGACCTCGGGCGCGAAGTCCCGGATGAGCTGCACCTGGCGCGCGGTCATCCCGCCGGAGGCGGGGATGACGGTGCAGCCGAGGCGTTCTGCGCCGTAGTGGGCGCCGAGGCCGCCGGTGAACAGCCCGTAGCCGTACGCGACATGCACCCGGTGCCCGGCCCTGCCGCCCGCGGCGCGGATGGAGCGGGCGACGAGTCCTGACCAGGTGTCGAGGTCGGCCGCCGTGTAGCCGACGACGGTGGGCAGGCCGGTGGTGCCGCTGGAGGCGTGCAACCGGCGGACGTCGGCGACGGGGACGGCGAACATGCCGAAGGGGTACCCCTCGCGGAGGTCGTCCTTGGTGGTGAAGGGGAAGCGCGCGAGGTCGTCGAGCGTGCGGCAGTCGTCGGGGGTGACGCCGGCGGCGTCGAACTTGCGGCGGTAGAGGGGGACGTTGTCGTACGCGTGGCGCAGCGTGGCGCGGAGGCGGTCGAGTTGGTACGCCGCCAGCTCGCCGGGAGTCATGCGCTCGCCGTCGTCGAGGAGCGGTGCGGGGGTGCCGGTCGTCGTGTCGCTCACGCTCGTCCCTCCGGGCCGGTTCCGTCGTGCTCGCCGTTCGCCCCGTTGCCGCCGCCGGCTCCGTGCGGCCCCTTCGCGCCCGTCGCCGGGTCGCGGACGATACGGCTCCGGCCGCGGAACTCCGCGATCACCTCGGCGCCGCGCAGCACCCGCACGTCGTAGACCCCGTTCCGCCCGAAGCGCACCCGCTCCTCCGCCCGCGCCACCAGCACGTCACCGACGTGCGCGGGCGCCGCGTACGTGATGTCCGCGCCCGCCGCGACGGCGACCCCGCGGCTGTTGCACGCGCAGGCGAACGCGGTGTCGGCGAGGAGGAAGACGTAGCCGCCGTGGGCGATGCCGTGGCCGTTCGCCATCTCCGCCGTGACCGCCATCCGCAGCGTCGCGGTGCCCGGCGCGGCCTCCAGCAGCTCGATGCCGTGGCGGCGGGCGGCCATGTCCGCCGCGAACACCGTCGTGCCGTCGTGCGGCGAGGTCATGTGCTGCACCACCTGACTCCCCTTGTGGCCCGACCGATCATTCGGTTAGCTTGCGGAGCGGCCGGATCCCAGTCAAGAGGTACGACAGGACGTACGACATGACGGAGCACAGCACAGCGCCTGACGAGCCCGGAGCCGGGGCGCCCCGCGCCATGGCGGTCGTCGGCGGCGGCCGGATGGGCGCCGGGATCGCGCAGTCGTTCGCGACCGCCGGGTCGCGCGTCGTGATCGTGGAGGGCGGCGCGGACGCGGCGGCGGCCGCGGTGGCGCGGGTCGCCGGCGCGCTGCGGCGGGCGGCCGAGCGGGGCCGGCTGCCCGCGGGGGTGGACCCGGACGAGGTGGTCGCGCGGATACGGGCCGTCGGCTCCATCGCGGAGCTGCCGGCAGAGGCGGGTCTTGAGCTGGTGGTGGAGGCGGTGCCCGAGGACGCCGGGCTGAAGGCGCGGGTCCTCGCCGCCGCCGAGCGGGCGGTGGGCCCGGACGCCGTGCTGGCGACGAACACCAGCTCGCTGTCCGTCGCCGAGCTGGCCGCCGCCCTCGGCCGGCCGGGGCGGTTCCTCGGCATGCACTTCTTCAACCCCGTGCCCGCCTCGGAGCTGGTGGAGCTGGTCAACGCGCCGGAGACCGGTGCCGCGGCGCTCGCGGCGGCGCGCAACTGGACGCGGACGCTGGGCAAGACGGCGGTGGTCGTACGGGACTCGCCGGGCTTCGCCAGCAGCAGGCTCGGGGTGGCCCTGGGCCTGGAGGCGATCCGCATGGCCGAGGAGGGCGTGGCGGCGCCCGCGGACATCGACACCGCGATGGAGCTGGGCTACAAGCACCCGATGGGCCCGCTGCGGCTGACGGACCTGGTCGGGCTCGACGTCCGGCTGGCCATCGCCGAGCACCTGCGCGAGACGCTGGGGGAGCGGTTCGCGCCGCCGGAGCTGCTGCGGGCGAAGGTCGCGCGGGGCGAGCTGGGGCGCAAGACGGGGCAGGGCTTCTACGCCTGGCCGTGAGCCGGCGCGCGCCTCCGCTACGGCCCGGCGCCCGGCTACCGGCCGGTAGGCGATTGTCGGGCCGGACCGATATGGGCGTGGAATGCGACCCGAGAGGGGTTCCCCCCGGCGGTCGTACTGCTCCGGCAGTACGACCCAGAGCATCCGCCAGGATGACGACTTTCGCCAGCGATCGCGCGATCGTTGCTATATGAGCCCACTCATGCTGTCGGTGTTGCTTTCGCTGGTGTCAGCGGTGGCATACGCCGGCGCCGCACTCGTCCAGGAGCGTGTCGCGGCCACCACCACCGACGGCGCGGGCGGGTTGTTCGCGCCGCTGCACCGCGGGAGCTGGTGGGCCTCCGTCGTGCTCAACACCTCGGGCGCGCTGCTGCACGTGGTGGCGCTCGCCTACGGGCCGCTGAGCCTGGTCCAGCCGCTGGGCGCCCTGACCATCGTCTTCGCGCTGCCGATGGCGGCGATCTTCTTCAGCCGCCGCGCCGGGCGGGCCGCCTGGCGCGGGGCGCTGCTGTCGACCGTGGGGCTCGTGGTGCTCCTGATGCTGGTCGACCCCGTCGAGTCGCGGGAGCTGGGCGGGACGACGGCGCTGGCGCTGGCCGTGGCGTCGGTGGGCGTGCTGGCCGTGCTGACGCTGGTGGGCACGCGGATACGGCATGTGGCGGCCCGCAGCGTGACGCTGGCGGTGGCCTCGGGCGCGGCGTTCGGCATGGCATCGGTGTTCACCAAGGACGTCACCGCGGACTTCATGGACCCGCTGGCCATCGGCATGATCGCGATCCTCGCCCCGGCCGGGCTGCTGCTGTCGCAGGCGGCGTACCGCGGCGCGGGGCTGTCGGCGCCGCTGGCGACACTGACGGTGGTCAATCCCGTGATAGCGGCGGCGGTCGGCGTCACGGCGCTGGGCGAGACGGTGCGGTACGGGGCGCTCGGCGCCCTGCTCGCCATCGGGGCCGGCGTGGTCGCGGCAGCGGGGCTGATCGAGCTGACGGTCCAGGCGCACCGTACGCCGCCGGAGGAGCCGGCCGGCGAGCCCGCCACCGGGACCGCCGCGGCGCCGGCGGACGGGGCCGTGGCACCGGTCACCGGCAGGGTGCCCGCCCCCGCCGCGCCGCCCGAGCCGGTCGCACCGGCAGACCCCGCCGGGCCCGCCCCGGTCCTGGACGGGCCCGGGGCCGTGCCCGGCTCCGTACCCGCGCCCACTCCCGCGTACCACGCGGGTGCGGCAGCGGCGGCGGCGCTCTACGAGACCGCCCCGGCCGCGGAGGCCGGGCCGGAGGCGCTCGGGCCCGACGGGCCCGGGACGGATGCGTCCAGGACAGGTGTGTCCGAAGCCGGCCGCGCCCAAGCGGCGCACGCCGACGCGGCGCACGCCGGGGGCGGCCGTGCCGGAACGGGGCGCGCCGGCGCCGCGCCCGCCGCGACCCGGGGCGGCGAGCCCCGTACCTCCGAGACCCCCGCCCCCCACACCCCGGCGCCCGAGACCCCCGCACCCCGGGTCCCGGCGCCGGAGAACGCCGCCCCCGCGGGCCCGTCACCCGCGGTGGCGGCGCTCATCGTTGCCGGCGCCGCCGCGTCCGGCGGCGCCGCCCTGGCGCCGCACCCCGCCGGCTGCTCCCGCTTATCCGGCCCGCCAGGACCCCGCCCAGCCACGACGACCGGCACGGCATCGTCCGCCGGTGCCCCCGTCCCCGTCGCACCCGCCTCTGCAGCACCCGCCTCCGTCACTCCCGGCGGTGACACCGAAGCCGTCCCGCCTCCGTGCTGTGCGACCGCTGTGCCATGGTGGCCCCATGCGCCGCATCGCCGTGACCGCCTCCGCTCTCCTCGCCGCGGCGCTGGCCGCGTGCTCGACGGGGGACCCCGGGGCGGCGCAGAGCGGGAGCGGCCGGAGCCCGGCTCCCACGGACCAGGACGTACAGGAGCTGCGGGTACGGGTGCTGGAGCGCCTGCCGCATGACGCCGAGGCGTTCACGCAGGGCCTGGAGCTGCGCGGGGACGTCCTCTACGAGGGCACGGGACTGGAGGGCAGCTCCTCCGTACGCCGCGGCCCCGCCGGCGGCACCCCCACCGTCCGCCGCGACCTGCCCGCCCCGCTCTTCGGCGAGGGCCTGACCCTCGTCGGCCCCCGGCTCTGGCAGCTCACCTGGCAGGACGGCATCGCCATCGAGCGCGACGCCGAGACCCTCAAGGAGCTGCGCCGCGTGCGCTACGAGGGCGAGGGCTGGGGCCTGTGCCAGGACCGTACGGACGGCGGCACCGGCGGCCGGCTCGTCATGAGCGACGGCAGCTCCCGGCTCACGTTCCGCGACCCGCAGACGTTCGAGCCCACAGGACACGTGGACGTCACCCGCGCCGGCGCCCCCGTCGACCAGCTCAACGAGCTGGAGTGCACCCCCGACGGCAGCGTCTACGCGAACGTCTATCAGACCGACACCCTGGTCCGTATCGACCCGGACACCGGCGCCGTCACCGCGGACATCGACGCCGCGGGGCTGCTCACGCCCGCCGAGCTGCGGGCCGGGGCGCGCCAGCTCAACGGGATCGCCGCGGTCCCCGGCGGCGACGAGTTCCTGCTCACCGGCAAGTACTGGCCCCGGATGTTCCGGGTCGAGTTCGTGGCGCGCTGAGGTCGCGGAAAAAACTTCTGGGCGGGTGTCGATCCGGCAGGGTGCCGTTCGACGCATGGGCAGAAGGACGGCACCGGGCCGCCCGCGACGAGTACGAGGAGACGCGCGATGCGCTACATGATGCTGATCGAGCCGGACCTGGAGAACAGCCCCGCCGACGGGATGCCCAGCCAGGAGATCATGGACGAGATGGGCAAGCTGCTGGAGGAGATGACCAAGTCCGGCGTGCTGCTCGACACCGCCGGGCTGAAGCCCGGTGAGGAGGCCGTACGGGTCGTCTCCGACCACGGGAAGCTTTCCGTCGTCGACGGTCCCTTCACCGAGTCCAAGGAACTGGTCGGCGGCTATCTCATCGTCCAGGTCAAGTCGAAGGAAGAGGCCCTGGAGTGGGCCAACCGGTTCCTGAAGGTGCACGGCGAGGAGTGGACCATCACCCTGGAGCTGCGGGAGATCATGGAGCCGTAGCCGCAGGTGACGGCCCAGGTCAGGGCCGTTGAGAGTTGCCTTCGGCCGGGGCGGGCTGTTCTGATGTGGGGCTGTGACGGCTTCGCAGGACGCCCGCGCCCGGCGGGAGGACGTACCAGGGCCGCCCGTCGCCGCGCGGGGGGCCACCGACCGCGCCGTGGCGGCGGTCTGGCGGATCGAGTCCGCGCGGATCATCGCGGGCGTGGCCCGTATCGTGCGCGATGTCGGGGTGGCGGAGGAACTGGCGCAGGACGCGCTGGTCGCGGCCCTGGAGCAGTGGCCCGGGTCGGGGGTGCCCGACAACCCCGGCGCGTGGCTCATGGCCACGGCCAGGCGGCGGGCCATCGACCTCGTACGCCGCAAGGAGCGCTACGCGCGCAAGCTGGCGGAGATCGGCCACGACCTGGAGAGCCGCCGCCCGGAGGGCGAGGCGCAACTCGCCGCGGTCCTCGACGACGACATCGAGGACGACCTGCTGCGGCTGGTCTTCACGGCCTGCCACCCGGTGCTGTCCACGCCCGCGCGGGTGGCGCTCACGCTGCGGCTGCTGGGCGGGCTGACGACGGAGGAGATCGCGCGGGCGTTCCTGGTCACGGAGCCGACGGTGGCGCAGCGCATCGTACGGGCGAAGCGGACACTGGCGAAGGCGGAGGTGCCGTTCGAGCAGCCGCAGGGGCCGGAGCGGGCGGAGCGGCTGGAGTCGGTGCTGGAGGTCATCTACCTGATCTTCAACGAGGGTTACTCGGCGACCGCCGGCGACGACTGGATGCGCCCGGGGCTCTGCGAGGACGCGCTGCGGCTGGTGCGGGTGCTGGCGGGGCTGGTGCCGGAGGATCCCGAGGTGCACGGTCTCGCGGCGCTGCTGGAGATCCAGGCGTCGCGCGCGGCCGCGCGCACCGGGCCCGGCGGCGAGCCGGTGCTGCTGCTGGAGCAGAACCGCGGGCGCTGGGACCACCTGCTGATCCGGCGCGGGTTCACGGCGCTGGCGCGGGCGCAGTCACTGGTCACGGCCGGGGCGCCGGGGCCCGGTCCTTACGCGCTGCAGGCGGCGATCGCCGCCTGCCACGCGCGGGCGTCGCGGGCCGAGGACACGGACTGGGGGCAGGTCGTCCGGCTGTACGAGGCCCTGGCGCGGGTGGCACCGTCGCCGGTGGTGGAGCTGAACCGGGCGGTGGCGGTGTCCATGGCGTACGGTCCTGAGGACGCGCTGCGGATCGTCGACGGGCTCGCGGAGGAGCCGGCGCTGAAGGACTACCACCTGCTGCCGAGCGTGCGCGGCGACCTGCTGCGGCGGCTGGGGCGGGTGGAGGAGGCACGGGAGGAGTTCGCGCGGGCGGCGGAGCTGACGCGCAACGCGCAGGAGCGCACGCTGCTGCAGACCCGCGCGGAGTCCTCGCCGGACGGGCCGTAGCGGGCGGGGCTGCGCCGGACCGGGCCCTTGCGGACGGGATCTGGCGGGACGGGTCACGGCGGGCACGCATGCCGGGCCCGGCGGATCGGGCCGTGGCGAACGGGGTCCGCGGCGGACGGGCCGGAGCGGACCGGGCCTTCGGAACCGGTCCCGGCCGCGGGCGCCGTAGCATCCGGGCGCGGTGGCGGGGCGGTCCGGGGGATCGCCCGGCCGGCCTCGCCGGTCCGCGCGCTCAGTCCGCCAGCACCAGCGGCAGGCCGAAGAGCGGGAACAGCCGGTCCACGCCCAGGAAGCTGTTCATGTGGGTGACCTTGCCGTCCTCGATCTCCAGGACCTGTATCGCCCAGCCGCGGTGACCGCCGCTCTCGGGATCCGGGTGGTACTGCGCGAAGGCCGGCATGCCGTTCGCCGAGCAGGGGACCAGGCGGGAGCCGCGGCAGACCGCGCCGGTGCCGAGGAACCAGGTGCGGATGTCCTCCGGGCCCTGCAGCCAGAGCGGCAGCGGGGGCATGGAGAGGATGACGTCCTCGCGCATGAGCGCCGTGAGCGCATCCAGGTCGTACCGCTCGAAGGCGTCCACGTACCGCTCCAGGAAGCGCTGCTGGTCCGCGTCCAGCGGCTTGGCCGGCTCGCTGTCGGCCGGGGCCTCGGCGGCCAGCGTGGCGCGGGCGCGCTGCAGCGCGCTGTTCACCGACGCCACGGAGGTCTCCAGCAGCTCCGCGACCTCGCTCGCCTTCCAGGCGAGCACGTCCCGGAGGATGAGCACCACGCGCTGGCGCGGCGGCAGGTGCTGGAGCGCGGCGACGAAGGCGAGGCGCACGGAGTCGCGCTGGGCGGCGACCTCGGCGGGGTCGCCGCCCTCGGGGAGCACCTTCTTGTCCGGCATCGGCTCCAGCCAGGTGGCCTCCGGGAGGGCCGCGCCGAGGGCGGCCTCCGGGGGCGTGGTGGCGGCGCCGGGGGACGACAGGTCCATGGGGCGGGCGCGGCGCTGGGGGCTGCCGTGCATGTCGAAACAGACATTCGTGGCGATGCGGTACAACCACGAGCGCATCGACGCGCGGCCCTCGAAGCGCTCGAAGCCCTTCCAGGCGCGCACCATCGTCTCCTGGACCGCGTCCTCCGCCTCGAAGGCGGAGCCGAGCATGCGGTAGCAGTACCCGGTCAGCTCGATGCGGTGGGACTCCAGGCGCTTCTCCACCGGCTCTTCTGCGGCGGGGTCCGCCACCGTTTCTCTGGTCACTTCGTCATCGTAAGGGCGGCCACTGACAAGAGTCATCGGGTGGGACAGATGCGCAGAATTCACCAATCAGCCACCGCAAGGGCTTACTTCCCGTCGTTCCGCGTGGCACTGTGCGGATGATGTTGATCAGAGCAACCCGTCAGGAGTGCCCATGACCGGCAGACCCACACGTCGTACGGCCCTGCTCACCGCGCTCGGCGCGGCCGCGGCCGCCACGCTCCCCGCCGCCGCCGCGCACGCGGCCGGCGGCAAGCCCACCCCGCCCGTCGCCGTCACCGACCAGAAGTCCCGCCGCGTCCTCGTCCTCGACTCCCGGCTGCCGTGGGACTCGCCGGACGCGGTGCGCTGGGCGTTCTCGCCGGAGGGCGACGAGCGCTACGCGGACCTGGTGCCGCAGGCGAGCTGGACGTATGTCGACGAGGCCAAGGCCCGCCGCCGCAGGGGCCGTACGTACCTGCTCACCACCGCCTCGTTCGGCTTCGCCGCCGTCGTCGAGGTGCCCACCGGCCGCCGCTACTGGGCCGGTGCCCTCGCCGGCGGTACGGACTCGGTCAACCCGCACAGCATCGAGCTGCTCCCCGACGGCAACGTCGCCGTCGCCGGCAGCACGGGCGACACCATCCGCCTCTACGCCGCCTCGCAGGGCCCGGCGACGGACACGTACTTCGAGTACCGCTTCGACGACGCACACGGGCTGCAGTGGGACAACAGGAACGGCCTGCTGTGGGCCATAGGCTACGACGAGCTGATCGCCCTCAGGGCCGGCGGCACCCCCGCCGCGCCCACGCTCACCCGCGTCGACGGCGCCGCGCTGCCGCACCCCGACGGCGTACGGGCCGGCGGGCACGACCTCAGCCTCGTCGCGAGCCGCCCCGGCCGGCTGTGGCTGACCACCAACTACGGGGTGTACCAGTACGACATCGGCCGGCGCGAGTTCCGTAAGGACTTCGCCGGCGCCGCGCAGATCAGCCGGCGCAGCGTGAAGGCGGTCAGCGACGTGCAGGGCAGCGGCCGGGTCGCCACGACCGTGCCGGAGCCGGGCCTCGGCAAGACGTGGTGGACGACGACGGTGTCGGCCCACAATCCGGAGGGCGCGTACAAGCTCCCCGACAGCGGGATCTACAAGGCCCGTTGGTGGCTGCCGGAATCCCGGTGAACGCCCGCAGGGCCCAGGTGACCGAGCCCGGTCACGCCGCCGCCCGCGATACGGCCCCGGACCTGGCCTCCGGCGACGTGCCGCCCGCGGCCTGAGGACCGGCGTCCCGGACGCCGGTACCTGACCGGCCGGTTCAGCCCTCCGGCTCCTCGGCGGTGGACCCGGCGTGCGTGCGCTTCCACTCCTCGAACTCCTTGCGCACCCGCCGGTCCATCGCCATGGCCACCTCCGCCTCCAGCACCTCCATCGACACCGGCCGCAACTGCTCCAGCGCGTCCGTCAGCCGCTCCACCTGCTCGCCCGTCAGCTCGCCCGCGGGCGTCTCCATGACGTCGGCCAGCACGTGCGCCCGTATGAGCGCGGTGAACAGCTCGGCGAGGTCGTCGGCGTGCGCGCGCACCTCGCGGGCGGCGGCGAGCACGGCGGCCAGTGGCACGCCCCTGGCCACCAGCTTCGACGAGGCGTCCAGCAGCCGCCTGCTGACGTGGATGAACTCCTCGCCCTCCACGGCGACATACCCCATGTCGATGGACGTCGCCAGGTTCTCCGGCGAGACCTCGCCCGCGAACCGGTCGGCCAGCTCCTCCGGCGTGATGCGCACCGGGGTCTCCTCCGACCACGGCTTGGTCAGCGTCTCCTCCAGGCCGAGCAGCTCGGCCGCGCCCCGTACGTCCCGGCCGCTCTCGAAGGCGGAGATCAACTCGGCGATGCCGCCCAGGGCGTGGCCGCGGTCCAGCAGCGCGGCGATCGTCCGCAGCCGGGACAGGTGGGCCTCTCCGTACCAGGCGATACGGCCCTCGCGGCGCGGCGGCTGGAGGAGCTTGCGCTCGCGGTAGAAGCGCAGGGTGCGGACGGTGATGCCGGCGCGCTCGGCCAGCTCCTCCGTCCGGTATTCGCGTCCCACCGTCTGTCCCCTCCGCCGGGCTTCCACCGGTCATCTTCCGGTCTTCCGTGGGCCCTTCGCCGGCCCTTCCGCCGGCCTCCGGCCGTCCTCGCAGGTCCGTGCCGTACGCCCCGACCACCAGGGTAGGACCTCCCGCCGACACCCCGCCCCCGGGCGGAAGTCGATCACGCCGGCCCCCTACCCATCGGTAAGGACAGGCCCTACGCTCTCATCGTGCCAGTGAATGCTGGCGCAATCGACTCCACGCCTGGGAGGACGACGGCGATGACGCGTGAACACGTCAGGGTGGCGGTGATCGGCTCCGGCTTCGGCGGCCTGGGCGCCGCCGTAAGGCTGCGCCGGGAGGGGATCACGGACTTCGTCGTGCTGGAGCGCGCGAGCACGCTCGGCGGCACCTGGCGGGACAACAGCTACCCGGGCTGCGCCTGCGACGTCCCCTCCCACCTCTACTCGTTCTCCTTCGCGCCCAACGCCGAGTGGCCGCGCACCTTCTCCGGACAGCGGCACATCCGCGACTACCTGGAGCAGGTCGCCGACGTCTTCGGCGTACGGCAGCACATCCGCTTCGACCACGAGGTACGCAGCATCCGCTGGGACGACGACGAGCTGCACTGGGAGATCGACACCGCGCGCGGCGAACTCGCCGCCGACGTCGTGGTCTCCGCCACCGGCCCGCTGTCCGACCCGAAGGTCCCGGACATCCCCGGCCTCGACACGTTCCCCGGCAAGGTCTTCCACTCCGCGCGCTGGAACCACGACCTGCCGCTGGGCGGCAAGCGCGTCGCCGTGGTCGGCACCGGGGCCTCCGCCATCCAGATCGTGCCCTCCGTCCAGCCCGAGGTCTCGCGGCTCACCGTCTTCCAGCGCACCCCGCCGTGGGTGCTGCCGCGGGTGGACCGCGCCATCACAGGACCCGAGCGGTGGCTGCACGCGCGCGTACCCGCGACCACCAAGCTGCGCCGCGGCATCCTGTGGGGCATCCGCGAACTCCAGGTGGGGGCGTTCACCAAACACCCCAACGAGCTGGGATTCGTGGAGGGGCTGGCCAAGCGGAACCTGGGCCGGGTCATCAAGGACCCCGTACTGCGCCGCAAGCTCACCCCCGGCTACCGCATCGGCTGCAAGCGGATCCTGCTGTCCAGCGACTACTATCCGGCGCTCGCCCAGCCCAACGTCGACGTCGTCGCCTCCGGCCTGAAGGAGGTGCGCGGCTCGACCCTCGTGGCCGCCGACGGCACCGAGACCGAGGCCGACGCGATCATCTTCGGCACCGGCTTCCACGTCACCGACATGCCCATCGCCGACCGCATCAAGGGGCGTGACGGCACCACCCTCGCGGAGGCGTGGAGCGGCGGGATGGAGGCGCTGCGCGGCGCCAGCGCGGCCGGTTTCCCGAACCTGTTGACGATCATCGGCCCCAACACCGGCCTCGGCAACAGCTCGATGATCCTCATCATCGAGGCGCAGCTCACCTACATGGCGGACTTCGTACGCCAACTCGGCCGCCTCGGCAAGCCCGGCGGCCGCGTCGCGCTCGACGCGCGCCCGTCCGCCGTGAAGGCGTGGAACGCGCGGGTGCAGGAGCGGATGAAGCGCACGGTATGGAACACCGGCGGCTGCGACAGTTGGTATCTCGACGCCAACGGGCGCAACACGACCGTGTGGCCGGGCACGACGACGGAGTTCCGGAGGGTGACGAGGAGGGTGCATCCGGAGGAGTACGAGGTGCTGCGCGCCGGTGAAGGGGTGCTGCGCACCGACGGTGAAGGGGTGCCCGGTGCCCGGCGGTCCGGCGCGGCGCGGCATGACGAGGAGGCCGTCCGATGACCAGGCTCATGCACGTCACCACAGGCCCGTACGCCCCGCCCGTACCGCGGCGCGAGCTGACCGCCGTCTCCGCCGACGGCACCCGGCTGTACGTCGAGGAGCACGGCCCGAAGGACGCGCCCGCCGTCGTCCTCGCGCACGGCTGGTGCTGCTCGACCGCCTTCTGGGCGCCGGTCGTCCGGCAGCTCGCGCCCGACTACCGCGTCGTCGTGTACGACCAGCGCGGCCACGGCCGCAGCCCCGCCGGCAGCGACGGCTCGTACCACACCGCCACGCTCGCCGACGACCTCGGCGCCGTGCTGGACGCGGCGCTGGCGCCCGGCGAGAAGGCCGTGATCGGCGGCCACTCGATGGGCGGCATGACGCTGATGGCCGCCGCGGGCCGCCCCTATCTGCGCGAGCGGGCCGCCGCCGTGCTGCTGTGCAGCACGGGCAGCTCGCGGCTGGTGCCCGAGTCGCGGGTGGTGCCGCTGCGGGCCCGTACGCTGCGCTCCGCGATCCAGCGCGCGCTGCTGGTCTCGCGGCTGCCGATGGGGCCGGTGACCCCGCTGTCGAAGAAGGTGCTGGGCCCGGCGATCCTGGGCCGCGGCGCCACCCCGGCGCAGATCGAGGCGAGCGTACGGATCGTCTTCGCCACCCCGCGCAGGGCGCGCGGCGCGTGGGGGCGGGTGCTGGCGTCGCTCGACCTGGACGCGGAGGTGGCGCGGATGCCGGTGCCGGCCGCGGTGGTGCACGGCAGCGCCGACCGGCTCACGCCGGTGAAGCTGGCGCGGAAGATCGACGAGCTGCTGCCGGAGCGCGCGGGCTTCACCGAGCTGCCGGGGCTGGGGCACATGACGCCGATCGAGGCCCCGTACGCGGTCGCGGAGGTGCTGCGCGGGCTCGTACGCGACCACCTGGCGGGACCGCCGGAGGAGGCGCAGGCTGAAGTGGCCGCCGAGGCGGCCGGGGAGACGGCCCCCGAGCCGGCCGGTGACTCGACCGCCGGGACGACAGCCGATCCGGCCGCCACGGCGGCCGCCGAGAAGGAGGAGGCGGGCGCATGAGCCGCCGGCACGGGCTTGAGGGCAGGACCGTCGTCGTCACCGGCGCCGCCCGCGGCGTCGGCGCGCTGCTGGCACGCCGGCTCGCGGCCCGCGGGGCGCGGCTCGCACTGGTCGGGCTGGAGCCGGACGAGCTGAAGAAGGTCGCCGGCTCGCTCCCCGGCGAAGCCGCCCACTGGTACGCGGACGTCACCGACCACGACGCGATGGCCGGCGCCGCCGCCGGGGTCGAGGAGCACTTCGGCGGCGTCGACGTCGTCGTCGCCAACGCGGGCGTCGCCACCGGCGGCCCGTTCCTCGACTCCGACGCCCGCTCCTTCGACCGCGTCATCGAGGTCAACCTGCTGGGCAGCGTCGCCACCGCCCGCGCCTTCCTGCCCGCGCTGGTCCGCGCCCGCGGCTACCACCTCCAGATCGCCTCGCTCGCCGCCGTGACGCCCGCGCCGATGATGGCGGCGTACTGCGCGTCGAAGTCCGGCGTGGAGGCGTTCGCGCACTGCCTGCGCGGCGAGGTCGGCCACCAGGGCGTGGACGTCGGCGTCGGCTATCTGAGCTGGACCGACACCGACATGGTGCGCGGCGCCGACGAGGACGAGGTGCTGCGCGACATGCGCGCACGGCTGCCGTGGCCGTCGAACAAGACCTATCCGCTGGCGCCCGCCGTCGAGCGTCTGGTCGCGGGCATCGAGCGGCGCTCGCCGCACGTCTACGGGCAGTGGTGGCTGCGCGGCATGCAGTCGGTGCGCGGCGCGCTGCCGTCTCTCGTCACCGGGCCGCTGGGGCGGCGGGAGATGCGCAAGCTCGCGCCCCGGCTCGCGGCGACGCGGGAGGCGCGCGGCGGACTTGTGGGCGCGGGCGGCGCGGCCGACGAGCGGACGCGGGCGCTGCGGGGGACCCCGGAGCGGTAGCGTGCGGCGGCGGCCCGGCGCGTACGGCGGCGGTGGCGAACGCTCGTACGCCGTATGCCCGTACGCGCTGAAGGCAGACCCGCGCGCGTTCGTACGCGCCCGGCGGCACAACGGCGAAGGGGCGCACCCGGCGTGGGGTGCGCCCCTCGGGCGTGGCTCAGCGACGCCGTATCAGCGCTGCTCCCGCTGGTCGTCGCGCTTGTCGCGGTCGTCCTTCATGCGGTCGCGGCCCTGCTCCGCGCCCTCCTTGGCGCGCTGCGAAGTGTCCTGGCCGGACTCCTGCTTCTGCTCGCGGCTCTGCTGCGCCTTGTGCGCGGCCTGCTTGGCCTTCTCGGCCGCTTCGCCGGCCATCTCCTTCGCCTTGTCGAATGCGCCCATTCTTGTCACTCCTAGTGAGAGAGGGGGGTTCGGGCCTCCCTCAGGCTTACATGAACGGACGAATGCTGCATTCCGGGACCAAGTGCTGTTACGCCTCCCGGGTGTTCTACGGCCGCCGCGTGCGCGGCGGCAGCGGCGGCCGGCTGCGGTCCGGCACGTCGGTGTAGTCGGGGGGCGCGGCCGCCGGGTGCTCGCGCAGCAGGTCGAGCGCGGTGGCCACGGCGACGTTCAGCTCGGAGGTCCGGCCCTCCGCCCAGTCCAGCGGCGTGCGTTCCGCGACCACGTCGGGCGGGACGCCGGCGTTCTCCACGCCCCAGCCGTACTCGTCGAACCAGGCCGCGTTCATCGGCACCGTGATCACCGTGCCCTCGCCCAGCCGGTGCCGGCCCGTCATCCCGACCACCCCGCCCCACGTCCGCAGCCCCACCACCGGGCCGAGGCCGAGCAGCTTGAACGCCGCCGTGATCATGTCGCCGTCCGACGACGTGGCCTCGTCGGCCAGCGCCACCATGGGCCCGCGGGGCGCGGTCGAGGTGTACGAGACGGGCTGCGTGTTGCGTGTCAGGTCCCAGCCCATGATCGTGCGGGTCAGCTTCTCCAGCACCAGCTCGCTGATGTGCCCGCCCGCGTTGCCCCGTACGTCCACGATCAGCGCCTCGCGGTTCATCTCCATCCGCACGTCCCTGTTGAACTGCGCCCAGCCGCTGCCGATCATGTCCGGGATGTGCAGGTAGCCGCAGCGCCCGCCGCTCAGCTCGTGCACCACCGCGCGGCGCGCCGCCACCCAGTCCTGGTAGCGCAGCGGCCGGTCGTCGACCAGCGGCACCACCGCCACCCGGCGCAGCCTCCCGCCGCCGCCCTCGATCGCGAACGTCAGCTCCACCGACGTGCCCCCCGCCCCCTCCAGCAGCGGGTACGGGCCCGTGACCGGGTCGACCGCGCGGCCGTCGACGTGCGTGAGCACCGAGCCGTCCGGGATGCCGGTGCCGGCCAGCGGGGAGCGGGCGCGGGTGTCGGAGGAGTCGCCGGGCAGGATGCGGGCCAGCGCCCAGCCGCGGCCGTCGCGGGTGCGGAAGAAGTTCACGCCGAGGAAGCCGATGGGCCGCTGGTAGTGCGGCGGACCCTCGTTGCGGCGGGCGGGCGTGACGTACGCGTGCGACGTGCCCAGCTCGCCCAGCACCTCGCGCAGCAGGTCGGCGAACTCGTCGGGGGAGGCCACCCGGTCCAGCAGCGGCCGGTACTGCGCCAGCACCGCGTCCCAGTCGACGCCGCACATGTGCGGCTCCCAGAAGTACGCGCGGATGATCCGGCCGGCCTCGTCGTACGCCTGGTGCCACTCGGCCACCGGGTCCGCGGTGTGCAGCACGCGCCGCATGTCGATGTAGACGGTGGTGTCCGCGTCCGCCAGGCCGGTCGCCGGGATCGCGCGCAGCGAGCCGCCGTCGTTGGCGACCAGCCGGCTGCCGTCGCCGCTCACGGCGATCTCCGTCACCAGCGACGTCAGCTCGGTGAGCCGGGCGGTGGAGATGTCGAAGTGCTCCAGCGTCGGCCGGCCCGAGGTGTCCGCGGGGTTGGCGAACGTCTCGCCGAGCGCCCCGGAGATCGGCCAGCGCAGCCAGACCAGCCCGCCGCCCGCGACCGGCACCAGGGAGGAGTACTTCGACGCCGGCACCGGAATCGGCGTCACCCGGCTCTCCAGCCCCTCCGGTTCCACCAGCACCGCGGTGTTCCCGCCCGCCTCCGCCGCCGCCGGCCCGACCGGGTCCATCCCGCCGGCCGCGGGCCGGCCCTCGGCGGACAGCGCGAACGGCGAGGGCGTCGCCGGATGCAGCGGTACGAGGTACGGGCGGGAGCCCAGCGGGAACGACAGGTCGCCGGTGTGCACGTCGTACACCGGGTCGAAGCCGCGCCAGGACAGGAACGCCAGATAGCGCCCGTCGCGGGTGAACACCGGCTCCTCGTCCTCGAACCTGCCGTCCGTGACGTCCACGATCGTCCGGTCCGCGACCCGGGCGATCTTGATCTGCCGCAGCGAGCGGCCGATGCCCGGGTGCGCCCAGGCGACCCACTTCGAGTCCGGCGAGAACGACAGGTCGCGTACGGGCCCGTTGACCGACCGGATCAGCTCGGTGAGCTGGCAGTCGCCGGCCGCCTCCGCCGGCGACAGCTCCTCCGCGGCCCGTACCGCCTCCGCGAACTCCTCCGCCACCTCCGCCGACATCCGCTCGTCCGCGCGCACCCGCTCCGGCACCCGGACCAGCAGCAGCCGGCCGTCGTGCGAGGCGATCGCGATGTGCCGGCCGTCCGGCGACGGCACCAGCGCCAGCACGCGGCCCAGCTTTCCGGCCGCCAGCCGCAGCGGCTCGCCGACGGCGCCGGTGCGCGGCAGGTCGGCGATCTCGATGGCGTCCTCGCCTGCGGCGTCCGTGACGTACGCGACGCGGTTGGTGTCGCCCAGCATCTCCGGCAGCCTGATGCGTACGCCGGGGGTCTCGGTGATCGTGCGCGCCGGGCCGTCGCGGTGGGTCAGCCAGTACAGCGCGCCGCGCACCGCGACGGCGCTGGCCCGTCCTGTGGTGTCGACGGTCAGCCCCTGGACGTTGTTCTGGGCGGCCACCTGGTACGGCCGCCGGCCGACCCGCGGGCTGCCGAGCCGCACGTCGAGGCGGCGCGGCTGGCCGGCGGGGCCGAAGTCCTCGGCCAGCCACAGCTCGCCGGCGCACTGGTAGACCACCCGGTAGCCGTCCGTGGCGGCGTTCCTGGCGTAGAACTCGGCGTGATCGCTGTGCCGGCGCAGGTCGGTACCGTCGGGGAGGCAGGAGTAGAGGTTGCCGACGCCCTCGTGGTCGGAGAGGAAGGCGATCCGCGCGGCGGGCGGCGGGCCGACGAACATCACGCACTCCACGTGCCCGCCGAGGTCCGCGAGCAGCCGCCGGCCGTGCAGGTAGATCCGGCCGGTGGCGCCGCCGCGGTAGCGCTTCCAGGCGGCGGGCTCGTGCGGCGGGCGGCCGGTGAGCAGCAGCGTCTTGCGGTCTCCTGACAGCTCCGCGACGGCGATGTCGTCGACGGGGCCCCAGGGCAGCCGGTGCCCGGGGGCGCCGTCGGTCGGCACCAGATAGGACCAGGTCTGGTACGACAGCGGCTGGCCCTGCGAGGACACCGCGAGGATCTGCGCCGAGCCGTCCTCGCCGGTGCCCGGCGGCGTCCAGCCGCACACCCGGGTGTCCGGGCTGCCCCAGTACGTCAGCCGCCGTGCCCCGCCGCCCTCCGCGGACACGACGTGGATCTCGGCGTCGAGGCTGTGCCAACTGGTGAACGCGATGGACCGCCCGTCCGGCGAGAACCGCGGGTGCCCGACGCGGGTGCGGTCGACGGTCAGCCGCCAGCCCCGCTCGGGCTTGGCGCCGGGGGCGGGCAGCGGGGCGAGCCACAGGTCGTCCTCGGCGGCGAAGCAGAGGAGGTCGCCGTACAGGTGGGGAAAGCGCAGGTAGGGCAGGCCGGGGCCGGGCGCGGCGGTGCTGTCGGAACCGGCTGTCACAGACTCCATGTTTCGGGGCGTACGGGGACACGGCAAGTCGGGCGGCGGCCCCACGAGGGGCCGGGCGCCGTCGCCGCGGCCGCAGGTGGGCGCGGACCGCTCGCGTCGGGGGCCTGGCGCCGGGGCGGCGGCCGGGCGTGCACCCGGCCGCGCCCCCGGTCGCGTACGGCCTGGAAATACCCTTCGGCTTCGCCCGGGGCGGGCATAGGGTCCGAAGCATGCCCGAACTCCCGCCCGCCATACCGGCTCCGCCGCCCTTCCCGGAACCGTCCGACCCCACCGTCGCCATGCTCCGGCGCTTCCCGGTCAAGTCGATGCTCGGCGAACGGCTGCCGGAGCTCGTCATCGACGAGCGCGGCACGGTCGGCGACCGCCTCTGGGCCGTCACCTACGGCGACGGCAAGCTCGGCAGCGGCAAGAACTCCCGCCGCTTCCGCCGCACCGAGGGCCTGCTCCATTTCTCCGCCTCCTACGCCGCCGCCCACGACGCCGGCGCCGCCCGCCCGCACGTCGTCACCCCCGACGGTTCCGACCTGCGCGGCGACGCCCACCTCGCAGAACTGCTCGGCGCGGACGTCCGGCTGGCCCGCGAGGACGCCGTCTCGCACTACGACGACTGCGGCGTGACGCTCATCGGCACCGCCTCCCTGCACGCGCTCGGCCTGATCCTCGGCGACACCGAACCCGCGGACGCCCGCCGCTTCCGCAAGAACATCCTTCTGGACACCGAGGAGCCCTGGATCGAAGAGGACTGGGTGGGCCGGGAGATCGCCGTGGGCGACGAGGTGCGGCTGCGGGTCATCAAGCGCATGAAGCGCTGCGTGATGACCACGATGGCGCAGCGCGACCTGCCGGAGGACCGCCGGGTGCTCAAGACGCTGACCGCGGACCGCGGGATGTGCATCGGCGTGGGCGCCGACGTCCTGACTCCCGGCACCGTACGCCTCGGCGACGAGGTACGCCCGGTCTGACCCGCGCCCGCAAGGTCGGCTCCCGCGGGGTCGGCTCCCGCCCGGTCAGCCCGCGGGCGGCGGGCCGGCAGGCGGCGGTGGCGCCTGCGGCGGCGCGGCCGGGGGCGGCGGTGCGGCTATGGTCGGCGCCTGCGGCATCGCGTCGTACCGCGGCTGCCCCTGCGGCTGCGGTGAGTCCTGGGGTACGGGCTGCCCCACCGGCTGCGGCGGTACGTAACCGCCCGCCACCGGCGGCGCGTCCGCCCCCGCCGCCGCCTCCGGCGCGCGCAGCATCATCGCGATCACCACGATGGCTATCAGCGAGCCGCCGACATAGGTGGCCAGGCTGAGCCAGCCCTCCGTGTCCTCGGTGTAGGCATCCCAGTCGGGGAAGGGAAGACGGCTCTCGTCCAGCGAATCATCCGGGAACTCGGTGATCGTCATGCCGATCATCTGGCGGACGTAGATGTAGAGGAAGACCCCGAGCATGGTGATCGACGCACCCCGCACCACCGGCCGGCGCATCAGCGCCAGCACGCCCAGCACCAGCAGCGCCACCGGGACGACCGCCGTCCAGAACTCCCCGGAGCCGGCGAACACCGGGAAGGGCGCCTCCCCGGCGTCCACCAGGGTTTTGAAGTACTCACCCCTGTCGTACCCGTCCATGGTCAGTACGCGCACGATCCAGCCGATGAGCGCGAGGCCGAGGATCAGCATCAGCACGCCGGACATCAGGTAGAGCTGCGACCCCCGCGCCGGCATCCCCGCCGCGCCCGCGGCCGGCCGGTCGCCCGCCCGGAGCATCAGCACGACGACGGTCGCCGAGAACAGCAGGACGACGACCCAACTGCCGACGATCGCGGCCTCCAGGTCGCTGATCCCGAAGTACCACTCCCGGAACTCCTCGCTACGGGCCAGGCCGATCAACTCGCGCGCCGCGGTCGCGAACATCACGAACCCGCACAGCAGCGCGGCCCCCCGCCCCGCCCGCCGGTTCAGCGCCGCGACCAGCCCCGTCACCATCAACGCCACTGTGAACGCCCACACGTACGGGTTGAAGAACTCGGGCTCCAGCAGGACACGCGGGTCGTACAGCGCCTTGAAGAAGTCGTCGACCTTGCCGTCCACCTGGTCGAAGTCGTAGGAGATCCAGGCGACGACCATGCGCCCCAGCGCCGTGAGCAGCACCGCCGCGGTGAGATATGCGCCCAGGTGCCGCCTGGGCGCCTCGCGGTCCGATGCCTCATCGGATTGGCGTTTCGTCCCTTCGCCGAGCAGTGCCATGGTCATCCCCCGTTGTCTGTGTTGCGGAGATTCCATCCTGAAGGTGAACGCCCGCGGAGAAAACCCCTGTGGATAACACCTGTTGCGTACTCGTCACACCCTCGGGACACCCCGGCTACGCCGGGAGCAGCACAAGCGCGATCCCCGCCACCATCAGGCACGCCGCCACTATCCGCGGCCCGCCGAACCGCTCCTTGAGGAACACCGCCCCGATCGCCGCCCCCACCACGATGCTCGACTCCCGCAGCGCCGCTATCGGCGCCAGCGGGGCGCGCGTCTGCGCCCAGAGCACCAGCCCGTACGCCGTGATGGAGATCGCCCCGCCCAGCAGCCCGCGCACCGCCACCGGCGCCAGCTCCCGCACCATCCCCGGGCCGCGCAGCACCAGCGCCGCCAGCGGGATCCACGGGCCCATCAGCAGGACCAGCCACGCCGTGTAGCCCATCGCGCTGCCGGAGGCGCGCACGCCGACGCCGTCGACGATCGTGTACGCCGCGATCGACAGGCCCGTCGCGAACGCCGCCGCCAGGGCCGGCCAGTGCGGGCGGGTGTCCTTGCCGCGCAGCCCCCACAGGGCGATGCCGCTCAGGCCCGCGCACGCCACCGCGACGCCCGCCGTCTGCCACAGGCCCAGCCGCTCGTTCAGGAAGAGATGCGCCACCGCCGCGACCACCAGCGGGGCCGTGCCGCGCGCTATCGGATAGACCTGCCCGAAGTCGCCCAGCCGGAACGACTGCATGAGCAGCGTCATGTACACGAGGTGGATCGCGACCGACGCCAGCAGCCACGGCCAGGCGCCGGCGTCCGGGAACGGCACGAAGAACACCGCGGTGCCCGCGATCAGCACGTCGCCCACGCCGATCAGCGCGAAGACGACCAACTGGTCCTTGACGCCGTGGGCGATGGCGTTCCACGAGGCGTGCATCACGGCGGCCGCGAGGACCGCCGCGGCTATGAGGGGGGTCACACCCCCGGCTCGCGCACCTCGGACACGTCCGCGACCCGCGCGCCCGCGTGCGCGACGAGGTCCTTGGGAGCGAGGGGGAACACGGTGTGCGGGTCGCCCGCGGCGGCCCAGACCTCGCCGTGGTCGAGGAGCCCGCGGTCGGCCAGCACCGTCATGCGCGTCACGTGCCCGAAGGGCGGCACGCCGCCGATGGCGTACCCGGTGGCCTCGCGCACCACCGCCGCATCCGCCCGGCGCACGCCCGCGGCGCCCAACTCGGCCCGTACGCGCTCGGTGTCCACCCGCGAGGCGCCGTCCATCAGGACCAGCACCGGTACGCCGTCCGCCGCGAAGATCAGGGACTTGACGATCTGGCTCAGCTCGCAGCCGATGGCCTCCGCCGCCTGCGCCGCCGTGCGGGTGGCGTCGGGGAAGCGGCGTACCGGGACGCTGAGGCCGAGTTCGGCGAGGGCGGCGGCGAAGAGCGGGTGTGCGGCGTCGGCTGTCGTCATGCAGGTGACGTTAACGCCCCGTGTATAGGCCACGCGAACACATTCCGCGCGCCGGGACCCGGCGCCCTCCGCGCCGGGTCCCGGTGAACCTGCGCCTCAGCCGCCGTGCGCCGCCAGCACGTCCCGCACCAGCGGGCCCGCGAACTCGCCGCCGTGCCCGATGTTCGGCACCGTGGCCGCCGCCGCCAGATCCCCGCGGTACGCGGTGAACCAGGCGTCCGTCTCCTCCTGGCCGCCCATCTCCGCGGAGCCGGTCTTCGCGCCCACCTGCCCGGTCAGCCCGCTCATGGCCCCCGCAGCCGTCCCGGTCCTCGCCGTCTCCTCCATCAGGTCCCGCAGCGACTGCGCCGTCGCCGCCTTCATGCTCTTCGGCGCCGTCGCGAACTGCCGCCCGTCGAACGACTGCGGCACCAGGTGCGGCTGCCTGAAGACGCCGGACTTCGCGGTCGCCGACACCGACGCCATCGTCAGCGGGTTCATCCGTACGCCGCCCTGGCCGATCAGCGAAAGCGCCATCTCCACGCCGGACTGCACCGGCACCGAGCCGTCGAACGTGGTCACGCCCGTCTGCCAGTTGAGCCCGATGCCGAAGACATCCCGGGCCTGCTTCGTCAGGTCGTCGTTCTCCAGCTTCTCCGCCATCGAGATGAACGCGGTGTTGCAGGAGGCGGTGAAGGACTGCGCGAACGTGCCGCCCTGGATGGTGAACGAGTTGTCGCCGACGTTCTCGAACTCCCAGCCGCCGTACGCCTTGTACCGCGGGCAGGGGTGCGGCTTGTCGGGCGCGGCCAGGCCCTTGTCCATGAGCATCGAGGCCGTGACGACCTTCATCGTCGATCCTGGCGGCAGCGTGCCCTGGAGCGCCGTGTTGTGGCCGTCCGGTACCTGGTTGGCGACCGCGAGGATCTGGCCGGTGCTGGGCTGCAGCGCCACCAGCGCCGCGCCGCCCTGCTTGGCGACGGCCTCCTCCGCGGTCTCCTGCACGGCCGCGTCCAGCGTCGTCTGCAGCGTGCCGGGCCTGGCCTTGGAGAGCACCAGAAGGGTCTCGGGCGTGCCCGCCTTGTCGTCGTCCTTCTTGTCCTTCTTCTTGTCCCCCTTCGGCGCGTCGGCCGGCTCGGTCCAGACCTTGACGCCCGCCTTGCCGCCCGTCTTCGCGCCGTAACGTTCGCGCAGGTCGGCGATGACGGGCGCGAGCGAGGGGTATTCCTTGGGGTCGAGCCTGGCGCCGGTGCGGTCCAGTGCCCTGATCGGCGGGGCCTCGGTCGAACCGGTGCGCAGCCGCTCGCCTTCGGTGAGTCTGGGATGTATGAGGGACGGGTCCCAGACGACCTCGGGCTCGCCGGTCTTCTCGTCCCGTACGACCTCAAGGGCCGAGTTGTACGCCCAGGGCTTGACGTTGTCCCCGAAGGTCACCCGGGCGTCGACGCTGAACGGCACCTTCGTGCCCTCCGCCCGGCCGGGGGTCAGCTTCACCTTCTCGACGCCCGCGTCCTCGCGGTACGAGTCGAGGCCGCGAAGCGCCGCCTTCCTGTCGTCCGTCATCCCGGCCGCGGTCTCCGTGTTGCCGCCCGCCCAGGCGGCCAGGAAGTCCCCCGCCGCCCTGGCGGTCTCCCGGGGACCCGGGGGTCCGGTCTTCACCGGATCGGATGAGGCCGGCGCCGACAGCGCGTTGCCGCCGCTCTCGGCCTGGTCGTCCTCCAGGACGCTGTACGCGCCGAACCCGGCCGCACCGACGACCGCGGCACCGACTCCGACGACTACTGCGATCCGGGTGCGCGTCGCTCGCGCCGACGCACCTGATCCGACGCGTCTGCGCCGGTGGCTGCCCGCCATCTGCCGTGCTCCCTCTGCGCGCCCCGAGACCATTTCGACCCTGCGTCAAGCACATTAAGCCACCTGCCGCAGGGACGCCCACCCGTCGCGCCCGCGCTCAGACCCAACTCCCCAGCCACATGCGCGCCTCCCAGGCGTCGCGCGTGATCGTCTCGCCGGTGTAGATCGGCCAGAAGTAGATGAAGTTCCAGAGCACGAGGAGGACGAGCACCCCCGCCGCGACCACGCCCGCGGCTCTGCGCCATTCGGTGGGCTGGTCCGCGCCGGGTCCGGCCGCGGACGTGCCCGTGCCCGCGAGGGCGGCGGTGCCGGCGCGGGCCATCGCGCCGAGCATCATCGTCACCGCCAGACACAGGTACGGGAGGAAGACGACGGCGTAGAAGAGGAAGATCGTGCGCTCCTGGTAGAAGAGCCACGGCACCCAGCCGGCCGCCACCCCGCACAGGATCGCGCCGGCGCGCCAGTCGCGGCGCAGGCCCCATCGGTAGAGCGCGTAGACGACGGCGGCGACGCCCAGCCACCAGAGCAGCGGGGTGCCCAGGGCCAGGACTTCGCGGGCGCAGTTCTCCGTCGCGTCGGCGGGGCAGCCGTCGTAGCCCGGGCGCGGGTCGTCCCAGAAGTACGACACGGGCCGGCCGACCACGGGCCAGCTCCACGGGTTGGAGTCGTAGGTGTGGCCGGAGTCGAGGTTGACATGGAACCTGTAGACCACCGCGTGGTAGTGCCACAGGCTGCGCACGGCATCGGGGATGAAGGGGAACGCCGTGTCGCGGTCCTCGGCCCAGCCGCGGAAGTAGCCGTTGTCGGAGGCGAACCAGCCGGTCCAGGAGGCGACGTACACGGCCGCCGCCACCGGCACCGTGGAGAAGAACGCCGGCACCACGTCGAGGCGCAGCGCGCGCGCGTACGGGCGGCGGGATCCGGCCGTACGGCGGGCGCCCGCGTCCCACAGCACCGTCAGCAGCCCGAACGCGGCGAGGATGAACAGCCCGTTCCACTTGGTGCCCAGCGCGAGCCCCATGCACACTCCGGCGGCGAGCCGCCACGGCCGCGCCCCGAGCCGCAGCCCGGAGGCCACCGAGTCGTCCGGCCGCCCGCGGGGCAGCGCGGCGGCCAGCCGTTCCCGTGCGCGGTCCCGGTCGATCAGCAGGCAGCCGAACGCGGCCAGCACCCAGAACATCAGCACCAGGTCGAGCAGCGCGGTACGGCTCATCACGAAGTGCAGGCCGTCGACCGCCATCAGCAGCCCCGCCAGACAGCCGAGCAGCGTGGAGCGGAACAGCCGGCGGCCGATGCGGCACAGCATGAGCACCGACAGCGTGCCGAGCAGGGCGGTCACGAAGCGCCAGCCGAAGGGCTCCAGGCCGAACGCCCACTCGCCGAGCGCGATCATCCACTTGCCGACGGGCGGGTGGACGACATAGCCGGGATCCTCGCTGAGCGGGATGACCTGCGGGTCGTCGAGGAGCTTGTCGTTGGCGTCCTTGGGCCAACTGCCCTCGTAGCCGAGCTGGAGCAGCGACCAGGCGTCCTTGGCGTAGTACGTCTCGTCGAATATCACCGCGCGCGGGCTGCTCAGGTTCACGAACCGCAGCACGCCGGCGAAGAGCGCCACGAGCAGCGGCCCGCCCCACGCGCCCAGCCGCGCCACCCGCATCGCCGTCACCGCGGGCACGCCCATCACCTGCAGCAGCCGCGCCCCGGACCGCCGGTACGGCGGCACCAGCCGCTCCGTGACACCGGACTCGCGCCGCGGCACGTACCCGAACGCGCGGAGCCGCCGCTGCCACGCGGGGGCGGGCGCGGACCGGCTCTGCGCGGGCTGCGTCACGGTGTCACTGCTCACGGGGGCCCATCCTAGGCGCGCGCGTCCCGGGCACGGCGGGACTGATCCGATCCGGCCGGGAGCAGCCCGTACGGCCGCCGTACGGCCCGTACGCCCCGGGGCCGACCGCCCGCCGCCGCGGACCCGGCCACGGACCGGGCGGCGGACGCGGCCACGGACCGGTCGCGGACCCCGCCGCGGACCTGCGGCGGGACCCGTCCTCGCGGCCTGTCGGTGCCATCCGACAGGATGGGCACGTGAGTGGACTCCTCGTACTGGCAGGCACGCCCATCGGCGACCCCGCGGACGCCCCGCCGCGGCTGGCGACCGAGCTGGCCGCCGCCGACGTCATCGCCGCCGAGGACACCCGCCGGCTGCGCCGGCTGACGCAGGCGCTCGGGGTGCAGCCGACGGCCCGCGTCGTGTCGTACTTCGAGGGCAACGAGAGCGCCCGTACCCCCGATCTCGTCGAGGAGCTGGCCGGCGGCGCGCGCGTCCTGCTCGTCACCGACGCCGGGATGCCCTCCGTGTCCGACCCCGGCTACCGCCTCGTCGCGGCCGCCGTACGGCGCGGCATCACCGTCACCGCCGCGCCGGGCCCTTCCGCGGTGCTCGCGGCCCTTGCGGTCTCCGCGCTGCCCGTGGACCGGTTCTGCTTCGAGGGCTTCCTGCCGCGCAAGCCGGGGGAGCGGCTCTCGCGGCTGCGGGAGGCGGCGGCCGAGCGGCGCACGCTGGTGTACTTCGAGGCCCCGCACCGGCTCGCCGACAGCCTCACCGCCATGGCCGGGGTCTTCGGCGAGGACCGCAGGGCCGCCGTGTGCCGGGAGCTGACCAAGACGTACGAGGAGGTCAGGCGCGGCCCGCTGAAGGAGCTGGCGGAGTGGGCGGCCGACGGCGTGCGCGGCGAGGTCACCGTGGTAGTGGAGGGCGCGCCCGTGGACCGCGAGCGGCCCGGTCCCACGGAGCTGGCCCGCCGGGTCACCGTCCGTGAGGAGGCGGGGGAGGGGCGCAAGGAGGCCATCGCGGCGGTCGCCCGGGACGCCGGGGTACCCAAGCGCGACGTGTTCGATGCGGTGGTGGCCGCGAAAAACTCGGTAAACAACTCAGAGTAGCCGGATCAAAACTCCTTCAATTGATGGTATGGACGGCTGCGGGCCGCGCCGAATGGGTGTCCACTGGAATAGGGGATGCGTTCCGGCGACTTGTCCCTCACATGGACAAGAGGAGCAGCCAATGTCCGAACCCGAGCCAGTGATCGAGTCATATGCCTTCGCCTGCATGATGTGCGGGCACGGGTGGGAGCAGAGCTACGAGATACACCATCACGTCGATTCGAAGGGCCGGCCCTTCGTCACGTACCACACCGACGGAGAGCGGGTACCCTCGCCGCTGACCCGGCCCACGTGCCTGAACTGCGGCGAGCACGTCGTACGCATCATGCGCGCCGGCCAGGTCCGGTCCGTCGAGTCGGTGCGGCAGCGCACACGCCGCACCTGACACCGCGGGGGCCCTGGCAGGTCCGGTCGGTCACCGCCCCGCACGGCGCTGTCGTACCGAGCCAGTAGAGTCCCCGGCATGGCTCAGCACACCTCCGGCGGCGCGGGCGCGAAGTCCGCGCCGCCGCCGCCCGAGCCGCTCGGCCACCCCGCGGCGGACTCGCACACGCATCTCGACATGCAGGACGGCACGGTCGCCGAGGCGGTGGCCGCGGCCGCCCGGGCCGGCGTCACCACGCTCATCCAGGTGGGCTGCGACCTGGAGCGGTCCCGCTGGTCCGCGGAGACCGCCGCCGCGCACGACGCGGTGTGGGCGACCGTCGCCCTGCACCCCAACGAGGCCCCGCGGCTGGGCGCGGGACTGGAGGCGGCCCTCGACGGGATCGATGCGCTCGCGGCGCTGCCGCAGGTCGTCGGCGTCGGCGAGACCGGCCTCGACTACTTCCGGACGGGCCCCGGGGGCGTCGCCGCGCAGCAGCACTCCTTCCGCCGCCATATCGAGATGGCAAAACGCCGGCAAAAAGCCCTCGTCATTCACGACAGGGATGCCCACGACGACGTGCTGCGCATTCTTGATGAAGAGGGGGCGCCGGAGCGGGTGGTATTCCACTGCTATTCCGGTGACGCGGCGATGGCCGAAACCTGCGCGGAAAACGGTTACTTCATGTCCTTCGCCGGAAACGTGACCTTCAAGAACGCGGGGCAGTTGCGCGAGGCCGTCGCCGTCGCGCCCGCGGAGCTGCTGCTCGTCGAGACGGACGCGCCGTTCCTGACGCCGATGCCGTACCGGGGCCGCCCCAACGCGCCGTATCTGATCCCCCTCACGCTGCGCGCCATGGCCGCGGAGCGCGGCGAGGACCCCGACGAGCTGGCCGCGGCGATCGCGGCGAACACCGCGCGCGCGTTCGGCTACGCCCCGGCCGACGCCGTACGGTCCGCCGCCGGCGGCTCGCCAGGAGTCCGCCAAGACGCACCGAATAGCCTGGAGCGGTGAGCGCCCCCACCGGCGAGCCGGACCCGCTGCTCGGCCCCGCGGACGTCCGCGAGCTGGCGGCGGCCCTCGGCGTACGCCCCACCAAGCAGCGCGGCCAGAACTTCGTCATCGACCCCAACACCGTCCGCCGCATCGTGCGCGCCGCCGGCGTGCGGCCGGACGACGTGGTGGTCGAGATCGGCCCGGGACTCGGCTCGCTCACCCTCGCCCTGCTCCAGGCCGCGGCCCACGTCACGGCCGTCGAGATCGACGACGCGCTCGCCGCCGCCCTCCCCGCGACCGTACGGGCCCGGCTGCCGCAGCGCGCGGAGCACTTCGCGCTCCTGCACGCCGACGCGCTGCGGATCACCGAACTGCCGGGCCCGCCGGCGACGGCGCTGGTGGCGAACCTCCCGTACAACGTCGCGGTGCCCGTGCTGCTGCACATGCTGGCCACCTTCCCCGGCATCGAGCGCACCCTGGTCATGGTGCAGGCCGAGGTCGCCGACCGGCTGGCCGCCGCCCCCGGGTCGAAGGTCTACGGCGTGCCGTCGCTCAAGGCCGCCTGGTACGCGGACGTCAAGCGGGCCGGTGCCATCGGCCGCACCGTGTTCTGGCCCGCGCCGAACGTCGACTCGGGGCTCGTCTCACTCACCCGCCGCGAGCCGCCCGCGACCGGCGCCACCCGCACCGAGGTCTTCGCGGCCGTCGACGCCGCGTTCGCCCAGCGCCGCAAGACGCTGCGCGCGGCGCTGACCGGCTGGGCAGGATCCGCGCCCGCCGCCGAGGCCGCGCTGCGCGCCGCGGGCGTCTCGCCGCAGGCCCGCGGCGAGTCGCTGACCATCGAGGACTTCGCGCGGATCGCGGAGTCCCGGCACCGGACCGCCACCACGAGGAGCAGCACGCCGTGACATCCGGATCGACCACGCCCGCCCCCGGTCCCGCCCCCGCCGCCGCGCGGAGCGTCACCGTCCGCGTACCCGCGAAGGTCAACGTGCAGCTCGCCGTCGGCCCGCCGCGCGCCGACGGCTTCCACGACCTCGCGAACGTCTTCCTCGCGGTGGGCCTCTTCGACGAGGTCACCGCCACCGAGGCCGACGCCCTGCGCGTCACGGTCGCGGGCCCCGACGCCGCCGCCGTCCCCACCGACACCTCGAACCTCGCCGCCCGCGCCGCGCAGTTGCTCGCCGCCCGGCACGGGCGGGAGCCGAACGTCCACCTGCACATCGCGAAGGACATCCCCGTCGCCGGCGGCATGGCCGGCGGCAGCGCGGACGGCGCGGGCGCGCTGCTGGCCTGCGATGCGCTGTGGGGCACCGGGACCGGCGCCGGCGAGCTGCTGCGGATCTGCGCGGAGCTGGGCAGCGACGTCCCGTTCAGCCTGGTCGGCGGGGCGGCGCTGGGCCGCGGCCGGGGCGAGCGGCTGACGACGCTGTCCGCGAAGGGCCCGCTGTACTGGGTCTTCGCGGTGGCCGACGGCGGCCTGTCGACGCCGGAGGTCTACGGGGAGTTCGACCGCCTGGTGGCGGGCCGCTCCGTACCGGACCCGGACCCGTCCCCCGCGGTGCTGGACGCGCTGGGCTCCGGCGATCCGGCGGACCTCGCCGCGGCGCTGACGGCGATCGAAGGCGGAAACGACCTCCAGCCCGCCGCCCTCTCCCTCCGCCCCTCCCTGGCGGAGACCCTCGACGCGGGCACCGCGGCAGGCGCGCTGGCGGCCCTCGTCTCGGGCTCGGGCCCGACGTGCGCGTTCCTCGCGGCGGACGAGACGGCGGCGGCGGAGGTCGCGGCCGCGCTGGAGGCGTCGGGCACCTGCCGCAAGGCCCGCGTCGCCCAGGCCCCGGCCCCGGGCGCGGTGGTCGTGGACTAGGGGGGCAGCGCCCCCGGGTTCGGCCGGGGCGGGGTGGGGGAAAGGCCGCGGGCGGCTTTCCGCGGCGCGCGAACTACGCTGGGAGGCCGCCCGCCGAGGAAACCCACCCCGACCCCGCGAGGAGCACCGCACCGCCATGGCCGCCGCCAACCTGGTCAACCTGGAAGCCGTCGACAAGGTCTACGGCACCCGCGCCCTCCTCGACGGCATCTCCCTCGGCGTCGCCGAAGGCGACCGCATCGGCGTCGTCGGCCGCAACGGCGACGGCAAGACCACCCTCGTCCGCCTCCTGGCCAAGCTCGAAGAGCCCGACGCCGGCCGCGTCACCCACACCGGCGGCCTCACCCTCGGCGTCCTCACCCAGGGCGACACCCTCGACCCCGCCGCCACCGTCCGGCACGAGGTCGTCGGTGACATGGCCGACCACGAGTGGGCCGGCGACGCCCGCGTCCGCGACGTGCTCACCGGCCTCTTCGGCGGCCTCGACCTGCCCGGCTTCGAGCAGGGCCTCGACACCGTCATCGGCCCGCTCTCCGGCGGCGAACGCCGCCGCATCGCGCTGGCCAAGCTGCTCATCGGCACCCCCGGCCTCATCGTGCTGGACGAGCCGACCAACCACCTCGACGTCGAGGGCATCGCCTGGCTCGCCGAGCACCTGCGCACCCGCCGCGCCGCGCTCGTCGTCGTCACCCACGACCGCTGGTTCCTCGACCAGGTCTGCACCCGCATGTGGGACGTCCAGCGGGGCGCGGTCCACGAGTACGACGGCGGCTACTCCGACTACGTCTTCGCCCGCGCCGAGCGCGCCCGGATCGCCGCCACCGAGGAGGCCAAGCGGCAGAACCTCGTGCGCAAGGAGCTGGCCTGGCTGCGCCGCGGCGCCCCGGCCCGTACCAGCAAGCCCCGCTTCCGGATCGAGGCCGCCAACGCGCTCATCGCCGACGTGCCGCCGCCCCGGGACTCCGCGGAGCTGATGAAGTTCGCCAACTCCCGCCTCGGCAAGACGGTCTTCGACCTGGAGGACGTCACCGTACGGGCCGGGGGCGGCGCCGAAGGCAGGGTGCTGCTCAAGGGGCTGACCTGGCATCTCGGCCCCGGCGACCGCGTCGGGCTCCTCGGCGTCAACGGCGCGGGCAAGACGTCCCTGCTGCGTACGCTCGCGGACGCCGCCCGCTCCGGCGGCGAGACGCAGCCGGCCGCCGGGCGGATCGTCGCGGGCAGGACCGTGCGGCTCGCGTACCTCTCGCAGGAGGTCACCGAAC
Source organism: Streptomyces sp. CMB-StM0423 (assembly GCF_002847285.1). Lineage (NCBI taxonomy): Bacteria > Bacillati > Actinomycetota > Actinomycetes > Kitasatosporales > Streptomycetaceae > Streptomyces > Streptomyces sp. CMB-StM0423. The sequence goes on from NZ_CP025407.1 coordinate 5,177,696, forward strand.
TGGACCCGCAATGGCGGCTGCTGGAGTCGGTCGAGCGGGTACGGCAGCGGGTGGACCTCGGCAAGGGGCGGGAGATGACCGCCTCGCAGTTGTGCGAGCAGTTCGGCTTCGGGCGGGAGAAGCAGTGGGCGCCGGTGGGCGACCTGTCCGGCGGCGAGCGGCGGCGGCTGCAGTTGCTGCGGCTGCTGATGGACGAGCCGAACGTGCTGTTCCTCGACGAGCCGACCAACGACCTGGACATCGAGACCCTCACGCAGCTCGAAGACCTGCTGGACGGCTGGCCGGGGACGCTGGTGGTCATCAGCCACGACCGGTACTTCATCGAGCGGACGACGGACACGGTGCACGCGCTGCTGGGCGACGGGTCGCTGCGGATGCTGCCGGGCGGGATCGAGGAGTACCTGCGCCGCCGGGCCCGTATCCGCGAGACGCAGGACCGGCAGCCGCAGGCCCCGCTGGCTGCCGGGGCGCAGGCACAGCCGGCGTCAGCCGGGCTGTCCGCGGCGGACGCGCGGGCGGCGAAGAAGGAGCTGCAGCGCATCGAGCGGCAGTTGGACCGGATCGGCGGCAAGGAGACCGACCTGCACGCCGCGATCGCCGAGCACGCGACGGACTTCGCGCGGGTGGCGGAGCTGGACGCGCAACTGCGCGAGCTGACCGCCGAGCGCGAGGAGTTGGAGCTGCGCTGGCTGGAGCTGGCGGAGGCGGCGGAGGCGGGCTGAGCCCGCGGCGTGCGGCCGGGTGCGCGGTCCGTACGCGGCCGGCGGCGGCTGTCACCCGCGGGTGGTAGAAATGAGCCACGCGACCGCAGCTCGTACGCACATCCATCCGGGGGGACAGGGAAATGTCGCAGCCGCCACCGCCGCCTGGCCGGCCGCCGTCCGGTGGCTTCGGGCCGCCGCCGGCCGAGGATCCGCAGCAGCCCGGTTACGGATATCCGCAGACTCCGCCGCCGCCCGCGCCAGGCGGCGGCTTCGGCGCGCCGCAGGAGCCGCAACAGCCCGCGCAGCAGCCGCAGTACGGCTACCCGCCGGCGCAGCCGCCGCAGGCCCCGGCCCAGCCTCCGGCCCCGGCCCCGCAGCCGTACGGGCAGCAGACCCCGCAGCAGTCCCGGGAACAGCCGCACTACAGCTTCGCCCAGCCCGCTCCGCAGCACTCGGGCGGCTATCCGCAGGCGCAGGTCCCGGGCATGCCGGCCAAGCCGGAGGCGCAGAAGCTCGTCCCCGTGTGGGCGATCATCGCGGCGGTGGTGGCGATCCTGGTGGTCGCCAGTGGTACGGGCTTCTTCCTCACCCGCGACGACGCCGACACGCAGGCCGGCGGCGGCGGGGGCGGTGGCGGCGGCGGTGCCAAGAAGACCGTCAGCGACAGCAAGCCGGCCGGCGCCGACGGCGAGTTGCTGTTCGGCGTCCCGTACCCGCAGGCCGAGGAGGGCGCGACGTGGCCCGCCGAGGGCCAGTGGGCGACCGAGAAGATCTACGCCAAGGGCGAGCTGAACGCCGTGAAGGGGTACGACACCGCGACCGGCAAGGAAGTCTGGGAGCTGCCGACCGCCGGCCTGGTCTGCGGCGCCTCGCGGGCGGTCACAGACGACGGCAAGGCCGCCATGCTGGTGCAGGACGGCAAGGTCTCCGACCCGGACGACACCTACGCGCCGTGCTCCGAGGTCGTGGTCTTCGACGTCAACACCGGCGAGGAGCTGTGGAAGCAGCACGTGGCGACCGCCGACGAGAGCCTGAAGTTCGAGTACGTGACCATCGCCGACGGCACGGTCATCGCCTCCGGCCTCTCCGGCTCCGCAGCGTTCCCCCTCGCCGGGGGCGACCCGGTGTGGCAGACCAAGCCCACCACCGAGTGCAAGGACCACGACTACGCCAGCGACGGGACGAACCTGCTCGGCCTGGTCTTCTGCGGCTCGCTCAACGAGGACATGAAGGTCCAGAAGGTCGACCCGGCGACCGGCGGCATCTACTGGTCGTACGACGTGCCGGACGGGGTGCAGAGCGTCCAGGTGCTCAGCGTCGAGCCGCCGGTGATCACGATCGGCGCGGGCAAGACCACCGAGACCGACATCTTCGCCCTCGACGAGGGCGAGCTGCGCTCGAAGATCTCCCTGGGCACGGAGACGGCCGGGCCGCGCTACAAGCCGGGTTGCGACTACTCCGACGGCGCGGAGTCGTGTACGACGGTGGCGGTGGACGGCGACACGATGTACCTGCCGTCGCGCGAGCACCAGGGCAAGAGCGACTACGGCGACACGAACGAGATCGTCGCCTTCGACCTCGACACGGGCAAGCCGACGAAGAAGTACGACGCCGGTGAGAAGCGGACCATGGTGCCGCTGCGGATGGACGGCGGCAAGATCATCGCGTACCGGAAGGGGACGTACGACTCCGGCGGCGAGATCGTCGCGATAGATCCGGGCTCCGCCAAGGAGGAGACCTGGCTGGAGCTGCCGAACGACACGGCAGAGGCCGAGTCGACGCTGACCTACAGCGACAGCGTGCCGTACATATTCGAGCACGGCCGGTTCTACCTGGCGCAGGACATCATCAGCGACCGCGACGACGTCGAGTACTTCGCCCTCGCGTTCGGCAGCAAGGAGAAGTGACGGCCGGCTGCCGGGCGCCCCCCGGGCGGGGGCGCCTGAGCGGCCTCAGACCAGGCGGCGGGCGCCCGCGCCGGGGACTGCGGCGAAGATCCGCGGCGGGCCGAAGTCCGCGGCGGCGAAGGCCGATTCGACGGCCTTGCCGACCGTGTCGGCCGCGTCCGTCCCGGCCAGCACGATCGCCGAGCCGCCGAAGCCGCCCCCGGTCATGCGCGCGCCGAGCGCGCCCGCGGCGACCGACGACTCGACGACCACGTCGAGTTCGCGGCAGGAGACGCGGAAGTCGTCGCGCAGCGAGGCGTGTCCGGCGAGCAGCACGGGGCCGATGTCGCGGGTGCGGCCGGCGTCGAGCAGCGCGATGCACTCCTCGACGCGGCGGTCCTCGGTGACGACGTGCCGGACGAGCGGGCGCACCGCCGGGTCCGTCAGCCGGGCCAGCGCGGCGTCCAGCTCCGCGTACGGCACGTCGCGCAGCGCCGGTACGCCCAGCGTCCGCGCCGCCGCCTCGCAGCCGGCCCGCCGCTCGGCGTACTCGCCGTCGCCCAGGGCGTGTTTGACCTGCGTGTCGACGACGAGCAGGGTGAGCCCCTCGGCGGCGAGGTCGAAGGGCACGGCGCGCTGCGTGAGGTCGCGGGTGTCGAGATAGAGCACGTTGCCCGCGGTGCAGCAGGCGGAGGCCATCTGGTCCATGATCCCGCTGGGTACGCCGACGAAGTCGTTCTCGGCGTGCTGGCCGACCTTCGCCAGCCCTACGGGGTCGAGGCCCAGGCCGTACAGGTCGCTGAGCGCCAGCGCGGTGGAGACCTCAAGGGCCGCCGACGAGGAGAGCCCGGCGCCCGTGGGGACCGTGCTCTCGTAGTGGATGTCGGCGCCGGCGAAGTCCGCGAAGGCGTCGACGGTGCGGCGCAGCGCCCACACCACGCCCGCCGGGTAGGCGGCCCAGCCGCCGCGGTCGCCGCCGACGGTCAGGGGATCGATGCGGTCGACGGCCAGCTCGGTCAGGCGCGATTCGCCGTCGCCCGAGTGCAGCCGCAGCACGCCGTCGTCGCGGCGGCGGGCGGCGGCGAGGGTGGTGTGCGGGAGGGCGAGCGGCATGACGAAGCCGTCGTTGTAGTCGGTGTGTTCGCCGATGAGGTTGACGCGCCCGGGCGCGGCCCACACCCCGGCGGGCGGCTCCCCGTACATCTCCGCGAACGCCGCGGCCGTCGTCTCCGCCGCGGCCGCCTCCGTCGCGCCCGGTCCCGCCGCGTCCGTCTCCGCGGTGCCGCGGCTCGCCGCGTCCCGGCCCGCCGCCGTCGTCTCCCCGGCCGTCATGCGTCCCCTCCGCCTTCCCCCGCGCCCGAACCCCGCCGTGCGAAGTCCCAGGCATCCGACACGATCCCCGCCAGCTCCGTACGCGACGGCCGCCAGCCCAACTGCTCCTTCGCCGCCTGCGCCGAGGCCACCAGCACCGCCGGGTCCCCGGCCCGCCGCGGCGCGACCACCTCGGGCACGGGGTGCCCCGTCACCTGGCGGACCGTCTCGATGACCTCGCGCACGGAGAACCCCGCACCGTTGCCGAGGTTGCAGATGCGGTGCTCCCCGGGGCGTACCGCGTCGAGCGCGAGCAGATGCGCCTCGGCGAGGTCCGCGACGTGGATGTAGTCGCGGATGCAGGTGCCGTCGGGGGTGGGGTAGTCGTCGCCGAAGACGGAGATCGATTCGCGCCGCCCCAGGGCGACTTGGAGCACCAGCGGGATCAGGTGCGACTCGGGGTCGTGCCGCTCGCCGTACGGGCCGCCGCCCTGCGCGGGCAGATAGGCGCCGGCGACGTTGAAGTAGCGCAGCGACGCGGCGGCCAGCCCGTGGGCGTGGCACTCCGCGCCGATCATCTGGTCGACGGCGAGCTTGGAGGCCCCGTACGGGTTCGTCGGCGCGGTGACGGCGTCCTCGGTGATCGGCACGGACTCCGGCTCGCCGTAGGTGGCGGCGGTGGAGGAGAACACCAGCCGCCGCACGCCCGCGTCGCGCATCGCGGCGAGCAGCTCCAGGGTGCCGCCGACGTTGTTGCGCCAGTACTTCTCGGGGTGCGTGACGGACTCACCGACCTGCGAGAAGGCGGCGAAGTGCAGCACGCCGTCGTACGAGGAGTCCAGCCACTTCGCGGCGTGCTGGATCCGGTCCTCGACGAACTCGGCGCCCTCCGGCACCCCCTCGCGGAACCCGGTCGACAGGTCGTCGACCACGGTCACCGCGTGCCCGGCGGCGAGCAGGTGCGCCGCGACGACGCTCCCCACGTACCCCGCCCCACCGGTCACCAGATACTTCCGCCCGCCGCCCCCGGCACCTCCGGCACCCCCGGCCACGTCATGACTCACTTGCCAGCTACCTCTCGCAGTCGCTCCGCCGCCCGTTCGGGCGGCACATCGGTGACAAAGGCGTCCATCGCGGACTCCGAGCCTGCAAGGTACGTGAGCGCGGAGACCGCGCACCGCAGCCCGTAGCGGGACGGGGTGCCGGGTCCGGGCGATGCGGCCGCGGAGTTCCGGCAGGGGACGGTGCCCCGGACCTGGCCGCCGCACCTCCGGTCGCCGTCGGCAGACTTCACGCGCTCGCTACCTCTCGCAGTCGCTCCGCCGCTCGTTCGGGCGGCACATCGGTGACAAAGGCGTCCATCGCGGACTCCGAGCCTGCAAGGTACTTCAGTTTGCCCGGGCTTCGGCGGATCGTGAACAGCTCAAGGTGCAGAGCGTAGTCATCGCGGCCCGGCGCCCGCACCGGTGCCTGATGCCAGGCCGAGATGTACGGCGTCGGGGGCTCGCCCGGGCCGAAGATCCGGTCGAATCTGCGCAGGAGTTCGAGGTAGACCTCCGGGAACTCCGCGCGCGCCGCGTCGCCCAGCGCCGGCAGGTCGGGTACCCGCTGCCGCGGGTAGAGGTGGACCTCGTACGGCCAGTGCGCCGCGTACGGCACGAACGCCACCCAGTGCGCCCCCTCCAGCACCACCCGCGTCCCCGCCGCCGTCTCGGCTGCGACGACGGTGTCGAAGAGGTTCTCGCCCGTCCTCGCCCGGTGCAGGTCGGCGCACCGCATCATCTGCGCGGTGCGCGGCGTGACATACGGGTACGCGTAGATCTGCCCGTGCGGGTGGCCGAGGGTGACGCCGATCTCCTCGCCGCGGTTCTCGAAGCAGAAGACCTGCTCGACGCCGGGGAGTTCCGCCAGCTCCACGGAGCGGTCGGTCCACGCGTCCAGCACCAGCGCGGCCTGCCCGGGGGTGAGACCGGCGAACGAGGCGTCGTGGTCGGAGGTGAAGCAGACCACTTCGCAGCGCCCCGCGCCCGGCGCGCCGACGAACGGCGGTTCGCCGGTCCCGGGGCCGGGGTCGCCGGTCAGCGAGGGGAAGCGGTTCTCGAAGACGGCGACCTCGTAGTCGTCGGCGGGGATCTCGCTCAGCCGCCCGTCGCGGGAGGGGCACAGCGGGCACTCGTCGGCGGGCGGCCGGTACGTACGGCCCTGGCGGTGTGAGGCGATGACCACCCACTCCCCGCGCAGCGGGTCGAAGCGCGCCTCCGACGCGGTGCGCGTCGGCTCCAGGGGGCGGCGGTCGGCCGCGTCCCGGACGGCGTCGTCACGCGCGTCGAAGTAGATCAGCTCGCGCCCGTCCGCGAGCCGCGTGTGCGTCTTCTTCACTGGAGCCTCTTCCTCGGCCCTGGCCTGCCCTGCCCGCCGGCCGTCATGGTCCGGTTCCCCAACACAATCGAACACAATGAACCACAAGCCAACAGGCGAGTCAACGCCGGAGCGTCGCTCACCCTAATTTACCCCTTATCCGACATTCTGGGGCAAGATCCAACAGACAAGCAAACAGTCCCAACAGAAGCTTTCGGAATCCAACGCCACCCGTCTGGCTTCGTCTTCTGAACGCACCACGCACGGAAGCGGACCTGAAGCATGCACCCACTAGCGACAGAGCTGCGCCTCGACACCAACGCCCTCGACTACGTGATCATGGCCATCTACTTCGCCGTCGTCCTCGGCATCGGCTTCCTGGCCCGGCGAAGCGTCAAGACCAGCCTCGACTTCTTCCTCTCCGGCCGCTCCATGCCCGCCTGGATCACCGGCCTGGCGTTCATCTCCGCCAACCTCGGCGCCACCGAGATCCTCGGCATGGCCGCCAACAGCGCCCAGTACGGCGCCTACACCACGCACTTCTACTGGATCGGCGCCATCCCGGCGATGGTCTTCCTCGGCCTGGTGATGATGCCCTTCTACTACGGCTCGAAGGTCCGCTCCGTGCCGGAGTTCCTGCTGCACCGCTACGACCGCGGCGCGCACCTGCTCAGCTCGGTGCTCTTCTCCGTCGCCGCCGTGCTCATCGCCGGGGTCAACCTCTACGCCATGTCCATCGTCGTCGAGGCGCTGCTCGGCTGGCCGGAGTGGGTCGCCATCGTCGTCTCCGCCGCCGTCGTGCTCGCGTACATCACCCTCGGCGGGCTGTCGTCCGCGGTCTACAACGAGGTGCTGCAGTTCTTCGTCATCATCGCCGCGCTGCTGCCGCTGACGCTCCTCGCCCTCAAGCGCGTCGGCGGCTGGGACGGCCTCAAGGACACCCTGACCGCCTCCCGCGGCAGCGACTTCACCACCGCCTGGGGTGGCACCGCCATCGGCCACTCCAACCCGCTGGGCGCCAACTGGCTGACGATCGTCCTCGGACTGGGCTTCCTCCTCAGCTTCGGCTACTGGACGACGAACTTCGCCGAGGTGCAGCGCGCGCTGTCCGCCAAGAACCTCTCGGCCGCCCAGCGCACGCCGCTCATCGGCGCGTACCCGAAGATCTTCATCGTCTTCCTGGTGATGATCCCGGGCCTGGCCGCCGCGGCTCTGGTCCCCAAGATCGGCACGTCCGGCTCGAACCTGACGTACAACGACTCGATCCCGTACCTCATGCAGCAACTGCTGCCCAACGGCGTGCTGGGCGTGGCCATCACGGGACTGCTGGCGGCGTTCATGGCGGGCATGGCGGCCAACGTCTCGTCGTTCAACACGGTGTTCACCACCGACATCTGGGAGCCGTACGTCAGGCGCGGTCAGCCGGACGCGTACTACCTGCGCTTCGGCCGGATCATCACCGTGATCGGGGTCGCGGCGAGCGTCGGCACGGCGTTCATCGCGTCCAGGTTCAGCAACATCATGGCCTACCTGCAGACGCTGTTCTCCTTCTTCAACGTGCCGATGTTCGTGGTCTTCATCATCGGCATGTTCTGGAAGCGCACCTCCGCCAAGGCCGGCTTCTGGGGGCTGCTCGTCGGCACGGTCGCCGCGGTGCTCAACTACTTCTGGATCTACAAGCAGGGCGTCATCAGCATCCCCAGCGACCAGGGCGCCAACTTCGTCTCCGCGATCGTGGGCTTCGTCGCCGGCGCGGCCGCGATGCTCGTCGTCACGCCGTTCACCCGGCCCAAGCCCCCGAGCAGCTCGCGGGCCTCGTCTACGGGACCCGTTCCCCGGGCATGTCCGAGCCCGCCGCCGCCGGGGACGACGCCTGGTACCGCAAGCCGGCGCTGCTCGGCTGGGGCGCGCTCGTCCTGGCCGCCCTGTGCTACATCCCCTTCTCCTTCTAGGAGCGCACCATGAGCGACAGCAACGAGCGCCCGGACGGCCCGGACGGTCCCGGCCGCATCCCGGACACCGGCGAACTGGCACAGCAGATCGAGGAGCTGGAGCGCAAGTCGGCGACGGCCAGCAGGCTGTTCGACGTACGGCGGCTGATCGGCGGCCTCTTCGTCGTGTACGGGCTGATCCTCGTGATCACCGGCGCCTTCGACTCCGATGCGGAGATCGCCAAGGCGGAGGACGTGCGCATCAACCTGTGGACCGGGCTGGGGATGCTGGCGCTCGGGCTGTTCTTCCTCGGCTGGCAGCTTCTGCGGCCGGTGCGGCCGCCGTCGGGGGAGGAGCTGGCGGAGGCCGTCAACGGGGACGACGGCCAGGACCGCCCGGACACCCGCTGATCCGTACGCCGACCGATCCCCGTACACCTGCCGGGCCCGCCCGTACGCGAATGTCCGAAAGCCGCCGCGTCTTCGGCCCCGGAAAAGCCGCTACGCCCCGGCCTCGCCGTCCACCGCGGGCCGGGCGGCGGCGCGGTCCAGCAGCCCCGTACGGGCCGCCAGCGCCGCCGCTTCAAGCCGTGAACCCACCCCGAGCTTCATCAGCACGCGCTGCACGTGCGTACGGGCCGTGCTCGCGGCTATGCGCATCCCCTGGGCGATCAGCCGCGTGTCCTCGCCCTCCGCCACCCGCACCAGCACCTCGACCTCGCGCGGGGTCAGCAACTGAAGCAGCCGGGCGCCCTCGTCGTCCGGCTCCGCCGCCGGGTTCAGCAGCTCCGTGAACGCGCTCTGCAGCAACTGAGGAGCCACCGCCGCCTCCCCCGCACGCGCCTTGACCAGCGCACGTTCCACACCCTCGATGCGCTCGTCGTGCCGCACGTACCCGGAGGCACCCGCGGCGAACGCCGCCGCTATGCCGCGCGGATTCGGCACCGGGCCGAGCACCACCACCGCTATCTGCGGGCGCTCCCGCTTGATGCGCAGCACAGGGTCGAACGCCCCGGGTGCGGCCGGGGTCGCCGTGCCCAGCAGGCACACCTCAGGTCCTCTGCTCACCACCAGCTCCGCGGCGCCCGCCGTGGGCGCGGCCGCGGCCAGCACCCGGTGCCCGCGCAGCTTCAGCGCGGACGCGAGAGCCTCGGCGAGCAGGCGGTGCTCGTCGACCACGATCAGCCGAACGGCCATCTCGCCCTCCCCCCGGGGGTCTACTGCCCCGGCAAGGTACAGCCTTACCGCTCCCGGGCCCGCCGGAACTCCGGAATCCATCCACAACGGGGCCGTATCCGGCCGGTTTCTACTCCGCGTGGCGAACTCGCCACGGAAAGTCGGCCGTTGGGCTTCCCTTGTGGGGCCCGCGCCCTACGCTGTGGGGCAGCACCGGTGGGGGCCGGTGCCGTTCAGGGGGCGAGACCGTGGGTACGGCGCACGGGGTGGGGTAGCTATGGGACGCGGCGGCGGCCGCAGCTCAGGCAGGCGCTTCACGCTCCGAGCGCCGTATTCCGCATTCCGCGAGTTCTGGTAGTCCGCGACATGGGGGTGTCCGTGGTTCGGATCCGGGTCCTGGTGGCCGATGCCCACCGCGTGTTCGCCGAGTCGCTGGCCGCCGCGCTGGCAGCGGAGCCGGACGTCGACGTGCTGCCGGCCGGCAGCGGCCAGGCCGCGCTGCGCTCGCTGGAGCGGGCGGCGGCGGAGGGCCGCAGGTTCGACGTGTTCCTGGTCGACGCCGACCTCGACCGCGATACGCCCGCGGGCGCCCCGGTGCCCGCGCAGGCGGTCGCGGGGAACGGCTCGGCGGCGGGCGGCCCCGGCGGGATATCGCTCACCGCACGTGTCCGCTCGGCGCACCCGCAGACGCGCACGGTGGTGCTCGCGGCCCGCGACGACCCGGCGCGGGCGGCGGCGGCGCTGCAGGCGGGGGCGTTCGGCTGGGTCGCCAAGGACAGCTCGCTGTCCCGGCTGCTGGCGGTGATCAGGGGCGTGCTGCGGGGAGAAACGCATCTGCCGCCCGCGCTGCTCACGGGCGTGCTGCGGGAGCTGACGGCGGCCAGGGAGCACCGTACGGAGAGCGAGCAGTTGGTCGAGTCGCTGACCCCGCGGGAGCACGAGGTACTGCGCTGCATGGTCGCGGGCCTGGGCCGCAAGGCGGTCGCCGAGCGGCTGTACCTGTCACCGCACACGGTCCGTACGCACATGCAGAACGTCCTGGGCAAGCTGGGCGTGCACTCGACGCTGGCCGCGGTGGCCCTGGCCCGCCGCGCGGGCGTGGGCCCGGTGGACCTGGGCGAACCGGCCAGAGTGGGCGGCTAGCGCGGTCGTCCCGGCGGCGGGGGCATCCGTACGGCGGAAGGGGCGGTCAGGGCCGTCACGGAACGTTGTCGAACGGGGCCGTCAGTTGCCGTAGCAGGTCCGCCAGCTCCCTGCGCCGCTCCGGCGGCAGCTCCGCGAGGATCGCCCGCTCCTGCTTCAGCAGCGCCGCCAGCGCCGCGTCCGCGCGTTCCCGGCCCTCCGCGGTGAGCCGTACGAGCACGCCGCGCCGGTCGGTGGGGTCCGGCAGCCGCTCGACGAGGTCCTTCTTCGCCAGCCGGTCGATGCGGTTCGTCATCGTCCCGGAGGTGACCAGGGTCTGGGTGAGGAGTTGCCCGGGGGAGAGCTGGTACGGCTCGCCGGCCCGCCGCAGCGCGGTCAGCACGTCGAACTCCCAGCCCTCCAGGCCGTGTTCCGCAAAGGCCAGCCGCCGCGCGCGGTCCAGGTGGCGGGCCAGCCGGCTCACCCGGCTCAGCACCTCCAGCGGCTCCACGTCGAGGTCGGGGCGCTCCCTGCGCCACGCCGCGACCAGCCGGTCCACCTCGTCCCGCATGCGATCAGTGTAGTCGGTCTGTCGACGTGAAGTCTCTTGACATCGAGATACATCGGCGGAACGCTGGAGGCATGACCTCACCCTCCTGGGACCCGCAGCAGTACCTGCGCCACGAGGGGCCCCGCACCCGCCCCCTCGCCGACCTCGTCGCCCGCGTCGGCGAGCTGCCGGGACGCCCGGCGCGGATCGCCGACATCGGCTGCGGCACGGGCAACGGCACCGCGCTGCTGGCCGCCCGCTGGCCCGCCGCCCACATCACGGGGTACGACAGCTCCGCCGACATGCTCCGCACCGCCGCCGCCCAGGCCGGCCCCACCCCCGGCGGCGGCCGGATCGACTTCGCCCACGCCGACCTCGCCGACTGGACGCCGGAGCCCGGTGCGTACGACCTGATCCTCGGCAACGCGGTGCTGCAGTGGGTGCCCGAGCACTGGGAGCACTTCCCCCGCTGGCTCGCCGGGCTCGCCCCCGGCGGCACGTTCGCCCTCCAGGTCCCCGGCAACTACGACGCCCCCAGCCACGCGCTGATGCGGCAGCTCACCCGCGACCCGCGCTGGCGCGAGCGGCTGCACGGCGTGCTGCGCGACCAGCCGGTGCTGCAGCCCGTCGCGTACCTGGAGCTGCTCTGCGACCTCGGCTGCGCCGGCGACGCCTGGGAGACCACGTACACCCACCTCCTGCACGGAAACGACCCCGTGCTGGACTGGGTGAAGGGCACCGGGCTGCGCCCCGTCCTCGACGCCCTCGGCGACGACGCCGACGCCTTCGTCACCGCCTACGCGGCCCTGCTGCGCACCGCCTACCCGCCGGGCCCGCACGGCACCCCGTTCCCGTTCCGCCGCATCTTCGCGCTGGGAGTCATGCCGTGATCACCGGACTCGACCACGTCCAGCTCGCCGTCCCGGCCGGCAGCGAGGAAATCCTCCGCATCTTCTACGGCGACGTCCTCGGCATGACCGAGGTGCCCAAGCCGGCGGCGCTCGCCGCCCGCGGCGGCTGCTGGTTCACGTCGGGGCCCGTGATGCTCCACCTCGGCGTCGAGCAGGACTTCCGCCCCGCCCGCAAGGCGCACCCCGCGCTCGTCGTCACCGACCTCGACGCGCTGGCCCGCCGGCTGGCCGCCCGCGGCCACGACGTGACCTGGGCCGACGGCGAGATTCCGGGCGTACGGCGCTTCCACACCGCCGACCCGTTCGGCAACCGGCTGGAGTTCCAGGCCGCGTAGGGGCTCCGCCGGGGCCGGATACCGGTCAGGATGCCGGCGGTTCCGCCCCCTGTACCCCCGGGACCGGCGGCGTTCCGGCCGCCCGGACCGGCAGCGGACGGCGCCCGGACCACGGACACGCGCCGCAGGCCGCCGCGCGCCGCGTGCTATGCGCGGCGGTGGCCTATCAGCCGCGGCTTCGCCTCCAGATCGCCCAGGCCGTGCCAGGCGAGGTTCACGAGATGCGCCGCGACCTCCGCCTTCTTGGGCTTGCGCACGTCCAGCCACCACTGCCCGGTCAGCGCCACCATCCCCACCAGGGCCTGCGCGTACAGCGGCGCCAGCTTCGGATCGAAGCCGCGGGACTTGAACTCCAGCCCCAGGATGTCCTCCACCTGGGTGGCGATGTCGCTGATCAGCGAGGCGAACGAGCCGTGCGACTGCGCCACCGGGGAGTCCCGGACCATGATGCGGAAGCCGTCGGTGTACTCGTCGATGTAGTCCAGCAGCGCGAACGCGGCCTGCTCCAGCAGCTCCCGCGGATGCCCCGCGGTCAGCGCGCCCGCCACCATGTCGAGGAGCTGCCGCATCTCCCGGTCGACGACGACCGCGTACAGCCCCTCCTTGCCCCCGAAGTGCTCGTACACGACCGGCTTGGACACGCCCGCCTTCGAGGCGATCTCCTCCACCGACGTCGCCTCGAAGCCGCGCGCCGCGAACAGCGTGCGCCCCACGTCGACGAGCTGCTCGCGGCGTTCCTTGCCCGTCATCCGCCGCCGGGTACGGCGCGGCGGCTTCCCCTCGCCGCCGTCGCCGCTGTTGCCCGTGCTGCTCTTACCGCCGGTAGCCACGGCTCCATCATGCCGCGTCAGCGGCGGGCTCCTCACGGCGGGCCGACGCGGCGGCCGCACCCTTGCGCGAGCCCTTGCCGGCGTCGCCGTCCCTATTGCGCTTCGAGTCGATACGGGACTCGCTCGGCCAGCGGACGTCGTACGCCCAGCCGAGCTTCTCGAACCAGCGGATGATCCGGGCGCTGGAGTCGATCTGGCCCTTCATCACGCCGTGCCGGGCGGAGGTCGGGTCCGCGTGGTGCAGGTTGTGCCACGACTCGCCGCCGGACAGGATCGCCAGCCACCACACGTTGCCCGAGCGGTCCCGGGACTTGAAGGGGCGCTTGCCGACCGCGTGGCAGATCGAGTTGATCGACCACGTGACGTGGTGCAGCAGCGCGACCCGGACCAGCGAGGCCCAGAAGAACGCCGACAGTGCGCCCTGCCACGACCAGGTGACCAGGCCGCCGACCAGCGGTGGGAAGAGCAGCGAGACCGCCGTCCACAGCACGAACTGACGCGAAACCCGGCGGACCGCCGAGTCCTTGATGAGGTCCGGCGCGTACTTGTTCTGCGGCGTCTGCTCCTCGTCGAAGAGCCAGCCGATGTGGGCCCACCACAGGCCCTTCATCAGCGCCGGCACCGTCTCGCCGAAGCGCCAGGGGGAGTGCGGGTCGCCCTCGGCGTCGGAGAACTTGTGGTGCCTGCGGTGGTCCGCGACCCAGCGCACGACCGGGCCCTCCACCGCCATCGACCCGGCGATCGCCAGCGCCACCCGCAGCGGCTTCTTCGCCTTGAACGAGCCGTGCGTGAAGTACCGGTGGAACCCGACCGTCACCCCGTGCAGGCCGAGGAAGTACATGAACGTCATCAGTCCGAGGTCGAGCCAGCTCACCCCCCAGCCCCAGGCCAGCGGGATCGCCGCGACCAGCGCGACGAACGGCAGCACGATGAAGGCGAGCAGCGTGATCTGCTCGATCGATCTCTTGTTCTCACCGCCGAGCGTCGCGGACTCAGCGGTGACCGTGGCCGAGCGGGGCTGCTCGTCGATCACTTCGGACGTGGACGGCATGGGCATCCTCGGAGGCTGGGGGAACATGGACCAGCGAGGCTACGGTCCCGTAACCTACGTTGGCGTAAGTATGGCATGCCTCAGTTCCGGGCTGAAAGAGGCACGGTCCCAACGGGCGTACATGCGCGCCCGTGTGGAAGGAACACCTCTTGAGTGCCCGCAGACGCCGGTTCCCATGCCGCAACCCCGCGGGCTTCGCCCACCCGGGCAGCGAGCAGGGACGACTAGTCTGGGGGCGTCGGACAGCGCGGTCCGCACCCCGGCCCGCCGCGCGCCGCCGCGCACGGGCGGAACCACCAGCGCCGCACGCCAAGGAGCCGCACCAGTGACCAGTGCCGACACCCACGCGCACCGCCCCGCCGGAGCCGCAGGCCCCGACCCGGGCGCCGCGGCCGCCGGCAACGCCGAGCTGCGCGCCGACATCCGGCGCCTCGGCGACCTGCTCGGCGAGACCCTTGTCCGCCAGGACGGGCCGGAACTGCTGGACCTCGTCGAGCGCGTACGCGCCCTGACTCGCACCGACGGCGACGCCGCCGCGGAGCTGCTGCGCGCCGTGGACCTGGAGACCGCCGCCCGGCTCGTGCGCGCCTTCTCCACCTACTTCCACCTCGCCAACGTCACCGAGCAGGTGCACCGCGGCCGCGAGTTCCGCGCCCGCCGCGCCGCGGAGGGCGGCAGCCTGGCCCGTACCGCCGACATGCTCAAGGACGCCGACCCCGCGCACCTGCGCGAGACCATCGCCAGCCTCGGCGTCCGCCCCGTCTTCACCGCCCACCCCACCGAGGCCGCGCGCCGCTCCGTCCTCACCAAGCTGCGCGACGTGGCCCGCCTCCTCGAAGCCGACGAGGGCGCGTCCGCCGCCGACCGCCGCCGCTGCGACCGCCGCCTCGCCGAGGACATCGACCTCATCTGGCAGACCGACGAACTGCGCGTCGTCCGGCCCGAGCCCGCCGACGAGGCCCGCAACGCCATCTACTACCTGGACGAGCTGAACCGCGGCGCCGTCGGCGACGTGCTCGAAGACCTCGCCGCGGAACTGGAGCGCGTCGGCGCCGACCAGTCCGCCGTGCTGCCGCCCGGCACCCGCCCGCTGACCTTCGGCACCTGGATCGGCGGCGACCGCGACGGCAACCCCAACGTGACCCCCCAGGTCACCTGGGACGTGCTCCTCCTCCAGCACGAGCACGGCATCACCGAGGCCATCGGCCACGTGGACGAGCTGCGCTCCGCGCTGTCCAACTCCATCCGCAACGGCGGTGCCACCGAGGAACTCCTCGAATCCGTCCAGCGCGACCTTGAAGTGCTCCCCGAGATCAGCCCCCGCTACAAGCGGCTCAACGCCGAGGAGCCCTACCGCCTCAAGGCCACCTGCATCCGGCAGAAGCTCCTCAACACCCGCCGCCGGCTCGCCGAGGGCAGCGCCCACGTGCCCGGCCGCGACTACCTCGGCACCGCGCAGCTCATCGACGAACTCGCCCTCGTCCAGACCTCGCTGCGCGCGCACCGCGGCTCGCTCGTCGCCGACGGCCGGCTGGAGCGCACCATCCGCACCATCGCCGCCTTCGGCCTCCAGCTCGCCACCATGGACGTACGCGAGCACGCCGACGCCCACCACCACGCCCTCGGCCAGCTCTTCGACCGGCTCGGCGAGGAGTCCTGGCGCTACCTGGACATGCCGCGCGACTACCGCCGCGGCCTGCTCGCCAGGGAGCTGCGCTCGCGCCGCCCACTGGCGCCCACCCCCGCGCCGCTCGACGAGGCCGGCACCAAGACCCTCGGCGTCTTCGGGACCGTCAGGAAGGCCATCGACGCCTTCGGGCCCGAGGTCATCGAGTCGTACATCATCTCCATGTGCCAGGGCGCCGACGACGTGTTCGCCGCCGCCGTCCTCGCCCGCGAGGCCGGGCTCCTCGACCTGCACGCCGGCTGGGCGAAGATCGGCATCGTGCCGCTGCTGGAGACCACCGACGAGCTGAAGATCGCCGACGACCTCCTCGACGCGATGCTCTCCGACCCCTCCTACCGGCGCCTGGTCTCGCTGCGGGGCGACGTCCAGGAGGTCATGCTCGGGTACTCCGACTCCTCCAAGTTCGGCGGCATCACCACCTCCCAGTGGGAGATCCACCGCGCCCAGCGCCGGCTGCGCGACGTCGCCCACCGGCACGGCGTACGGCTGCGCCTCTTCCACGGCCGCGGCGGCACCGTCGGCCGCGGCGGCGGCCCCACCCACGACGCGATCCTCGCCCAGCCGTGGGGCACCCTCGAAGGCGAGATCAAGGTCACCGAGCAGGGCGAGGTCATCTCCGACAAGTACCTCGTGCCGTCCCTGGCCCGGGAGAACCTCGAACTGACCGTCGCCGCCACCCTCCAGGCGTCCGCCCTGCACACCGCGCCGCGGCAGTCGGTGGAGGCGCTGACCCGCTGGGACGCCGCGATGGACGTCGTCTCCGACGCCGCCCACGCCGCGTACCGGCGGCTCGTGGACGACCCCGACCTGCCCGCGTACTTCTTCGCCTCCACGCCCGTCGACCAGCTCGCCGAGCTGCACCTCGGCTCCCGGCCCTCCCGCCGCCCCGACACCGGCGCGGGCCTCGACGGGCTGCGGGCCATCCCCTGGGTGTTCGGCTGGACGCAGTCCCGGCAGATCGTCCCCGGCTGGTTCGGGGTCGGCTCGGGGCTGCGCGCGGCCCGCGAGGCGGGGCTCGACGCGGTGGTGGAAGAGGCGTACGAACACTGGCACTTCTTCCGCAACTTCCTCGCCAACGTCGAGATGACGCTCGCCAAGACCGACCTGCGGATCGCGCAGCACTACGTCGATACCCTCGTGCCCGACGAGCTGAAGCACATCTACGCCGTCATCGAGGCCGAGCACGAGCTGACGGTCAGCGAAGTGCTGCGTATCACCGGCGAGTCGGAGCTGCTGGAGGCCAACCCGGTGCTCCAGCAGACGTTCCGCATCCGCGACGCCTACCTCGACCCGATCTCGTACCTCCAGGTCACGCTGCTCGGCCGGCAGCGCGAGGCGGCCGAACGCGGCCAGGCCCCGGACCCGCTGCTGGGCCGGGCGCTGCTGCTGACGGTCAACGGCGTGGCGGCGGGCCTGCGCAACACCGGCTGACCCGCGGTCCGTCCGGCGCGCGGTGCGTACCCGAGGCGGCGCGCCGCGGGGCGGACGTACCCGTGCTCACCGGGGCGCGGCGCCCGCAACCGCACGCGGCCCCCACCCCCCTGGGGTGAGAGCCGCGTGCGGTCTTCCGGCGGGACGTGCTCAGTGCTGGCGGCCCATGCCCCGGCGGCGGAGCACCAGGTACCCGCCCGCGCCCAGGAGGATCGCCGAGGCGATCGAGATGCCCGTCACCGATGCGCCGGTGGCGGCCAGACCGCCCGACTCGTCGTCGCCCCCGCCCTGCGCGCCCGGCGCGCCGGACGCACTGGGCGTCGCGTCGTCGCTCTGCCCGCCGTCCTCACCCTGCTCGTCGCCCTTGCCGGGCTTGCCGGGCTTGCCCGGCTGCTCCGCCTGCTCGGAGGAGTCGTCCGACGGGGTGCCGGACGGGGTGTCCGACGGGTCCGGCGACTCGGAGTCCTCGCACGCCGTCCAGAAGACCTTGTGCTTCGCGGCCCCGTTCTCGCCCTTCCAGTTCCAGAACAGCTTGTAGTGGCCGTCCGGGAGGGTCATGTCCTCGGTCCGGCCGTGCCCCTCGCCGTCGAGGACGATCGCGCCCTCGTCCGCGACGGTCTTGTTGTCCCCGGTCGGCTTCCAGCCGACGATCTTCCACGTGACCTGCTGCCCGGCATCGAAGCCGAAGGCGTCGAGATAGAACTCGCAGACCTTCGGCTCGTTCTTGCGAAGTTCCTCGCCGGTGGCGGCGTCGTGGATCTTCACGGTTCCGTTGTCGCCACTGGCCGCCGGCGCCGGTGCGGCGGCGAACAGCAGCGAGGCGGCAGCGGCAGCGGCGACCGCGCCGACCGAAGCAATGGTTCGCATGGGATACCCGACTTCGTGAGTGAAAGGTGTGAGAGGGAAGTTGGGGGGCGGCTCAGCTTCCGCCTCCGACGCACTGCTGGTCAAGCGCGCTGTGCACCGCTCATCCCGTTTCGCGAGATGTGCGCGGAAAGCCCTTTGTCACAGTCCTGTGACAGACTGCGGGATCAGCCGTTGTACGTGTTCTGGGCGCGCTCCAGGCCCTCCGTGACCAGTGCCTCCACGGCGTCCGCCGTGCGGTCCACGAAGTAGTCGAGGTCCTTGCGCTCGGCGGCGGAGAAGTCCTTCAGCACGTAGTCCGCCACCTCCATCCGCCCCGGCGGCCGGCCCACGCCGAACCGCACCCGCAGATACTCCCGGCCCAGCGACTTCGACAGCGACTTCAGCCCGTTGTGGCCGTTGTCGCCGCCGCCGAGCTTCAGCCGCAGCGTGCCGTAGTCCAGGTCCAGCTCGTCGTGCACGACGACCATCCGCTCCAGCGGGACCTTGTAGAAGCCGGCGAGCGCCGAGACCGGGCCGCCGGACAGGTTCATGTACGACATCGGCTTGGCCAGCACGATCCGCCGGCCCGCAGGACCCGGCGGGCCGAGGCGAGCCTCCACGACCTGCGCCCGCGACTTGTGCGCCTTGAACCGGCCGCCGACGCGCTCCGCCAGCAGGTCGGCGACCATGAACCCGACGTTGTGCCGGTTGCCCGCGTACCCCGGGCCCGGATTGCCCAGGCCCACGACGAGCCACGGCTGCGCTGCGTCCGACATCTGCCGGCCCTCCCGGGGTGCGTGTGCGTGCGCGTACGGAGACGGGGGGCGGGCCCGTACGGCCCGCCCCCGCCGTGCTCACTCCTCCGACTTGCCCTCGGCGGCCACGGCCTCGCCCTCGGCCGCCTCGCCCTCCGCGGCCGACGGCTCCTCCGCCTGCGGCGAAACGACGTGCAGCACCGGGTCCTCGCCGTCGACCGCGAGCGTCACCCCGGCCGGCAGCTTGACGTCCTTCGCCGCCACCGTGGCACCTGCCTCCAGGCCCTCGACGCTGACCGTCACGGACTCCGGGATGTTCGTCGCCTCGGCCTCGACCGGCAGCGCGTGCAGCGTGTGCTCCAGCAGGTTCTGGCCCGGCGCCAGGTCGCCCTCGACCTGGATCGGCACCTCGACCGTGACCTTCTCGCCGCGCTTCACGACCAGCAGGTCCACGTGCTTGAGCACCCCGGTGCGCAGCGCGTCACGCTGCACGTCCTTCGGGATGACCAGCTCGGACTTGCCTTCGAGGTCGAGGCTGATCAGCACGTTCGAGGTCTTGAGCGCCATCAGCAGGTCGTAGCTCGGCAGGGACACGTGCCGCGGGTCGGCGCCGTGGCCGTAGATGACGCCGGGAACCTTGTCCTCGCGGCGCAGCCGGCGGGCGGCGCCCTTGCCGGTCTCGGTCCGCGGCTCCGCGGTGATCTTGTACTCGGCCATGGCCGCACTCCTCGCAGTAGGTGAAGCTGACGGGACGGTCACCCGGCCGCAATCGGCCTGCTACGAAGAGCGCGTCGATAACGGAGCACCGAACCGGAACCGGACGGACCGGGGCGGCCTCCCTCGCCGAGCAACTCCGGGAGTCTACCCGGCGGCGAGCGGCCGCCCCAAGTCGATCTTCTGCCGTACGGCTACGCGAGCTCGTCGAAGAGGCTGGTCACAGACCCGTCCTCGAACACCTCGCGCACCGCCCGCGCGATCACCGGCGCCATCGACAGCACCGTGATCTTGTCCAGGTCCAACTCGCTCGCGGTCGGCAGCGTGTTCGTGAAGATGAACTCGCTGACCTTCGACCCCTTCAGCCGGTCACCCGCAGGACCCGACAGCACGCCGTGCGTCGCCGCCACGATCACGTCCTCCGCACCGTTCGCGAACAGCGCGTCCGCCGCCGCGCAGATCGTGCCCCCGGTGTCCACCATGTCGTCGACCAGCACGCACACCCGGCCGGCCACGTGGCCCACGACCTCGTGCACCGTCACCCGGTTCGCCACGTCCGGGTCCCGGCGCTTGTGCACGATCGCCAGCGGCGCCCCCAGCCGGTCGCCCCAGCGGTCCGCCACCCGCACGCGCCCCGCGTCCGGCGAGACCACGGTCAGCTTCGACCGGTCCGTCTTCGACGCCACGTAGTCCGCCAGCACCGGCAGCGCGAACAGGTGGTCCACCGGGCCGTCGAAGAAGCCCTGGATCTGGTCCGTGTGCAGATCCACCGTCAGGATCCGGTCCGCACCCGCCGTCTTCAGCAGGTCGGCGATCAGCCGCGCCGAGATCGGCTCCCGGCCGCGGTGCTTCTTGTCCTGGCGGGCGTAGCCGTAGAAGGGGACGATCGCGGTGACGCTGCGCGCGGAGGCACGTTTCAGCGCGTCCACCATGATCATCTGTTCCATGATCCACTGATTGATGGGCGTCGTGTGACTCTGCATCACAAAACAGTCGGCCCCCCGTGCCGACTCCTGGAAACGGACGTAGATCTCACCGTTGGCGAAGTCGAACGCCTTCGTCGGTACGAGGCCCACACCGAGCTGGTGCGCGACCTCCTCGGCAAGCTCGGGGTAGCCACGGCCGGTGAAAAGCATCAGCTTCTTCTGGCCGGTCGTCTTGATCCCGGTCACAGCACGTTCTCCTCGGTGTCGGGCAGGCGGCCGGGCGGGCGGCCGGTCGGGTGTCCTACTCACCGTACGCCCAGAACGCCCCGGCTTCCCACGCCCTCACCCCGCCTGACCGGCACCCTCGCCCTCCGCCACACCCTCCCGGCGGGCCTCCTCGGCCGCCTGCGCCGCCGCGCTCCCGGGGCGCTTACGGGCCACCCAGCCCTCGATGTTGCGCTGCTGACCGCGCGCCACGGCCAGCGAACCCGGCGGCACGTCCTTCGTGATCACCGAGCCGGCGGCGGTGTACGCGCCGTCCCCGATGGTGACGGGCGCAACAAGCATGTTGTCCGCGCCCGTACGGCAGTGACTCCCGATCGTCGTGTGGTGCTTGGCCACGCCGTCGTAATTGACGAACACGCTCGCGGCACCGATGTTCGTGTACTCGCCGATCGTCGCGTCCCCCACGTACGAGAGATGCGGCACCTTCGTCCCCGCGCCCACCTCCGCGTTCTTCATCTCCACGTACGTCCCGGCCTTGGCCCCCTCGCCCAGCCGCGTCCCCGCCCGCAGATACGTGTACGGCCCCACGCTCGCCCCCGGTCCGATCTCCGCCCCGTCCGCAACGGTGTTGAGCACCCGCGCGCCCGCGCCGACCGCCGTGTCCGTCAGCGTCGACCCCGGCCCCACCTCGGCGCCCGCACCCAGGTGCGTCGAGCCCAGGAGCTGCGTCTGCGGGTGCACCACCGCGTCCGGCTCGTACGTCACCGCCACGTCGAACCACGTCGACGCCGGATCCACCACCGTCACCCCGGCCAGCATCGCGTCCCGCAGCAGGCTGTCGTTCAGCAGCCGGCGCGCCTCCGCCAACTGCACACGGTTGTTGATGCCGAGGATCTCGCGGTGGTCGGCGGCGAGCGACGCACCCACCCGGTGCCCCGCGGACCGCAGGATCCCCAGCACGTCGGTCAGATACTCCTCGCCCTGGCTGTTGTCGCGCCGCACCTGCGTCAGCGCGGACGCCAGCAGCTTCGCGTCGAACGCGAACACCCCGGAGTTGATCTCCCGGATCTCCCGCTGCGCGGCGGAGGCGTCCTTGTGCTCCACGATCCCGGTCACGGCCCCGGTCGCGTCCTCCCGCACGATCCGCCCGTACCCGGTGGCGTCCGGCACCTCGGCGGTCAGCACGGTCACGGCGTTCCCGTCGGCGTCGTGCGCCGAGGCGAGCCGGTCCAGCGTCTCGCGGGCCAGCAGGGGCGTATCGCCGCACACCACCACGACGGTCCCGTCCAGCGCCACCCCGCTCCCGGCCAGTTCCTCCAGCGCGATCCGCACGGCGTGCCCGGTCCCGTTCTGCTCCCGCTGCACCACGGCCCGCGCCTGCGGCGCGACCTCCCCGAGATGCGCGCTGACGGCCTCCCGGCCGTGCCCGACGACGACGACCAGATGCTCGGGGTCCAGCTCTCCGGCGGCGGCGACGACGTGCCCGACGAGCGAGCGACCACAGATGCGGTGCAGGACCTTGGGGGTCGCGGACTTCATACGGGTGCCTTCGCCCGCGGCGAGTACGACGACGGCTGCGGGGCGGTTCGCGGTCACGTGAGGTCCTTACGCAGGCGGAATCGGGGGTACGGGCAGGATACCGACGCCATACGCGTCGGTAACGCAAACGGGCCCCGGCGGTTGCCGGGGCCCGTGGGCCATCTGTGCCGAGGCTCCCGGGGAAGGAGTCGAACCCTCATTCAATGGACCAAAACCATTTGTCCTGCCATTAGACGACCCGGGATGGTTCGTCACCTATGTCCGATTCAGTGATCGGGGTGATGTGCGGCCACCACTATGCCGTACCACCACCCCTCGATGCGACGGTACAGTTCAGCGCCGTCCCGGACCGTTACACGAAGGCATCCGTTGTAGCCCTCGCCGGTGTTCGTGCGGTTGGTCCGGGGGTTGTGCGTCTTGAGCGAGGTTTTGAGCAGAAGGCTGCGGTCCACGCCCACGTGCGCGGCCCAGAACTCCTCGGCCGCGGCGGCGTCCGCCGTCTCGTGGATCTGCACGCTGAACCGCACGCGCTCCGGATCGACTTCCAGCAGGCGGAGCCAGGCCAGGAAGACGGTGATCATTCCGGGGTCGCTGTTGACGAAGATCACCCTTTCCTGCCGGCCGGGAGCTTTGGCCTTGGCTCCCTCGGAC
Source organism: Streptomyces sp. CMB-StM0423 (assembly GCF_002847285.1). Taxonomy (NCBI): domain Bacteria; kingdom Bacillati; phylum Actinomycetota; class Actinomycetes; order Kitasatosporales; family Streptomycetaceae; genus Streptomyces; species Streptomyces sp. CMB-StM0423. The sequence goes on from NZ_CP025407.1 coordinate 5,200,635, forward strand.
CAGTAGAGGCCCACGCCGACCAGGAACAGTTCTCTGTCGCTGAGCTGCCCGATCTCGCGGGTCGCCGCCTCCTTGGTCTGCTGTCTTTCCTTGTCCCGTTTTCGCAGCGTCGCTTCCCAGCCCCGTTTCGCGATCGCCGAGGCTTCTTCCGGGGTCCTGGGCGGTGGCTTGGGCAGGTCGCGTACCCACAGGGAGATCGAACTCTTCGAGCAGCCCAGTTCCAGTTGGATCTGGTCGTAGGTCTTTCCCTGCTTGCGCAACTCGCGGGCCCTCGCCCGCAGGTCGTCCTTCGCTCGCGGGCGTCTCGTCCACTCCGGCGGCGGTTCGCCCTCCAGGAGGCGGTTGAGCAGGTCGTTGTTGCCGACTTTCAGGTGGTCGCGGATCTGCCTGCGGCTCAGGCCCTCCCTGCGCAGGGCGGCCGCCCGGTCGCGTAGTTCCTCGAAGGTCGCCGTGCCGGTGAGCAGGCCGCCGGTGCCGTCGCCCCGGCGGCGTTGTGCTGCGTGGGTCATGGCGACCAGCCTCGCCCGGGGCCCGGGCAGCGGATACGAATATGCGGTCGATTCACCAGTTCGGGGCTTACCTGGTGGTTTCGTGTGCGTTCGAATCCGTTGCGTGCTGTTGCACCCGAAGCCTGGCACTGTGCGATCGGCCCTTACGCTGGTTGGTATGACCGCGTCGGGGGAAGCCGTGAGCGAGGTCTCCGGGGGGCGGAGGCCGGTCTGGTGGTGGGCGCGGCGCCGGTCGATGGTGCTGGACGTGGTGCTGGCGGTGGCGTCGGCCGCGGAGTGTGTGGCGCAGGGCGTGCCGTTCGCGCAGGACGCCGGGCTGCCCCTGGGGTTCGGGATCGTGCTGGGGCTCGTCGCGGGCAGCACGCTGGTGCTGCGACGGCGGTGGCCGATCGTCCCGGTCTTGGTCGGCATGGCCGTCACGCCCGCGGAGATGGGCTTCCTGCTGACCATCGTCGGCCTCTACACCCTCGCCGCCTCCGACATCCCCCGGCGCATCACCGGGGCCCTGGCCGGGATGTCCGTCTCCGCCGTGATCATTGTCACGTTCGTGCAGATGTACCAGACCTTCGAGGAGCACGACCGCGGCTCCCCCTTCGTGCTGGCCGCGCTCGTCGCCCTGCTGATGTCGGTCGGCGTGACGCTGCCGCCGCTGCTGTTCGGGCTGTACGTGGGCGCGCGGCGCCGGCTCGTGGAGAGCCTGCGGGAGCGGGCCGACGGGCTGGAGCGGGAGCTGTCGCTGCTCGCGGAGCGGGCGGAGGAACGCGCGGTGTGGGCGCGGCGCGAGGAGCGCACGCGGATCGCGCGGGACATGCACGACGTGGTGGCGCACCGGGTGAGCCTGATGGTGGTGCACGCGGCGGCGCTGGAGCGGGTGGTGCTCAACGATCCGGAGAAGGCGGCGCGGAACGCGGCGCTGGTCGGGGACATGGGGCGGCAGGCGCTGACGGAGCTGCGGGAGATGCTGGGCGTGCTGCGGATGCCGGCGGGGTCGGTGTCGTCGCCGGGGGGTGGGGCGCCGGGCGGTGGCGACGCCGTCGTCGGCGCTGCGGCACCGGGTGGTGCGGCGTCCGGCGCGGCCGCGGCCGGCGGTACGGCCGCCGGGGTCGCGGGCGCCGGGGTTGCGGTGGCCGGTGCCGGTACCAGCGCCGGGGGTGCCCGGGGTGGTCCCGAGGCCGCCTCCTCCGCCGCCGGCGGCGCCCCCGCCGCCGTCGCCACCGACGCCGGCCGGCCCTCGCGGGGCGGCCCGGCCGCCGCGGGTGCCCGTGGCGGGCAGCGCCCGCGGGACGCCGCCGACGCCGGTGGTCCCGGGCCGTCCCTGGACGACCTGGAGTCGCTCATCGGCGAGTCCCGCGCCGCCGGGATGGCCGTGGACTTCGCGGTGGAGGGCGACCCCGGCCCGTACGCCGCCGAGGTGGAGCAGACCGTCTACCGGGTCGTGCAGGAAGCGCTGACGAACGTCCACAAGCACGCGCCCGGCGCCAAGACCCGGGTGCTGCTCGCGCACCGCGTCGCCGAGGTGGCCGTGCTCGTGGTCAACGGCCCGTCCGACGCCGCCTCGCAGAGCGCCGGGCTGCCCAGCGGCGGCAACGGCCTGGTGGGCATGCGCGAGCGCGTGACGGGGCTGGGCGGCGGCTTCGTCTCGGGTGCGACGGACGCGGGCGGCTTCCGCGTCTCGGCCGTGCTGCCCAGCGGGACGTAGCACCCGGGGCGCCGGCCGACGCGCCGGTCAGCGCATCCCGTGGAAGCAGCGCCCGTACGGACGCCCGTCCCTACTCCGGCCCCGGCGTCAGGCGCTGCGGTTCGAGTCCGGTCACCAGCGTCACCAGCGCCTCGTCCACGGTCCTGCCCAGGAACCAGTCCCCGGCGTGATCCAGCGCGTACCCCCTGCCGTCGGCGTCGACCGCCAGCACCGCCTGCGCCGTGCTCCCGTCCGGGGCCAGCTCCGCGCCCAGCGGGCACAGCTCCGTCCGGAGCGCGCGGCCCAGGTCCGCGAGGGTGCGCGTGAGATGCAGCCCGTGCATCGGGTCCACATGCAGGTCCGCCGGGCCCAACTGGCGCCCGGGGCCCTCGCCGACGACCCGCAGGCCGCCGAACTCCGCCCACGCCTCGACCGCCGCCGGGAACACCGCGTGCACGTGGCCGCCGGGCGACACATGGGCCCGGAGCGCGTCGGCCCAGGTCTCCGCCTGCCTTATGTCCCACCGGCCCGGCTCCCAGCCGGCCGCGCGCAGCGCGCTGTCGACCTCGACCGGGAAGCGCGTGATGTGGTGCGCGGCCAGGTCGCGCGGGTCCGTGGGGACCACGGCTCAGTCCTCGGCGTGCGCGTCGCCCACGGTGCGCACGCCGAAATGGGTCAGGAGCGCGGTGCAGGAGCGGCACGGCGGTGCGTACCGCCCGTGCAGCGGGTCGCCGTCCTCGCGGATGTGCCGGGCGGTGATCTTCGCCTGCTTCAGCGCCCGCCGCGCCTCTCCCGCCGACAGCGGCTTGCGCGCGGCGCGCTTGCTGCGGCCGGCCTCGACGGCGGTCAGGTGCCGCGAGAGCAGCACGGCTTCCGGGCAGCGCCCGGTGAACCGCTCGCGGCGGCCGCTGGTGAGCGTGTCGAGGAAGTCCTGCACCAGTGGGTGGAGCAGGGGGCCCTGGTCGGCGCGGCCCGCCGTGCAGGTGAGGGTCTGGCCGCGGACGGAGAGCGCGGCGCCGACGGCCGGCAGGACGCCGTCCCGCCGGCTGGTGAGGCGCGGCAGGCCGTCGCCGGGCGCCGTGTCGCGCCAGTCTGTGCGGGGGTCGGCCGCCGGGCCCGTCCCCGTCCCCATGTCCGTTTCCATGTATCCGTACGGAGTGTCCGTCCCGCCGAACGTGCGTCCCATACCGCCGTATGGATCGCCGCCGGTGAGCGGATCGACTGTGTCTGAGCGTGCGTGCATAGCGGTAAGAGCCTCCCCCGTGAAACTCCGCTGTCTCGCGCCGTCCAGCTTGCCACATACGTACGACACGACACCCGAGGTGCCTTCCGTACCGGCGTGTGCACACCCCGTGGTCCGGTCCCGTGCTGGGCAAGTCCGTCATTGCGGAGCAGATCACGCCGCTTGCCGGGGCGCTCTCTGACCAGGGCAAGACCGCCGGCCGCGGCACCCCATAGGCTGTGTTTTGACGGAGACCAACGGCAGGGGGCACACGCGATGACGTCAGGTCGGCGAGGAACGACCGTCGCACCGCCGAACGCGGCATACGCCGGGCAGGTCGTGAACTTCCCGGACCCGGTCCGGGCCGCCAGACACCCCCGCGGCGTGCGTGTGGACGCCGACGGTTACCCGGACTTCTCCCCGTACGCGCGCGCGGCGGCGGACATCGCCGAGCCCCCCGAGGGCTTCGGCATCGACGAGCTGCGGCTGACGGACTACGTGTCGGCGAACGCGGCGCTGCACGCGCAGGGCCACGAGCTGTGGTCGACGCTGCCGTCCGTGGCGACGCCGCACGGCTGGACCTGGCACCACGTGGCGGGCACCCGTCGCATGGAGCTGGTGCCGGCCGACGTGAAGGCGCTGCTGCGGCACCACGGCGGGCTGGCGACGGCGGCCGTCGACCAGGACAAGCGCGGCACGCGCCCGTTGCAGGAGACGCGGCCGGTGCATTTCACCCTTCCGCGTGACGGCGCTGCGGTCACCGAGGACCAGGTGATGGGCGTCGAGGAGGATCTCGGCTACGGGCTGCCGGGCGCGTACCGCGACTTCCTCAAGGCGGCGGGCGGCTGCGCGCCGGTCGGCGCGGCGCTCGACCCGGAGCTGGGGCTGCTGGTGGACCAGCCGTTCTTCACCGTGCGCGACGAGGCGGCGGTCAACGACGTGGTCTACGTCAACAAGTGCCTGCGCGACCATCTGACGAAGGACTACCTGGGGATCGCCTTCCTCCAGGGCGGGGTGCTGGCGCTGAAGACGAAGGGCCGCAGGCGCGGCAGCGTGTGGTTCTGCCCGTACGACGACGCCCGCGACCAGGGCGATTCGGGCTGGTCGGTCGCGGACCGGGTGGAGCGGCTGCTGCTGTTCTGCGGGGAGGACTTCGACGCCTTCCTCGACCGGCTGGTCGGCGGCCCGCCGGAGTTGGAGACCGTGGCGAATCTGATGGTGGACGGCGGCTTCGCGCGCGCCGTGCCGGTGGAGGGGTGAAGAGGTAATGGTCACCTTCGCACAGGCGCAGGAGCGCGCCGACTCGTGGATCAACGGCGGGGTGCCGCAGCAGCGGCGCCGCGAGGTCAAGGTGCGGGAGTTCGAGCTGGGCTTCGTGGCCTGGGCCGAGATCCCGGCGGGCGACGAGGTGCCGGAGGGCTCGGGGGCGCGCATGGTCATCGCGCGCGACTCGGGCGACACGACGCTGTGGCCCGCGCTGCCGGTCGGCGAGGTGATCCGGCGCTTCGAGGAGGAGTACGGCGGCGAGGAGGCGGCGGCGCCGCGTGGCGCGCAGCCGGGGGAGCGTGTGGACCTGGGGGCGACGTCGTTCCTGCTGACGCCGCCGGAGTGGCTGCAGGAGGCGGCGGACCAGATCGGCATTCCGCGGCGCGACTCGGGGTCCTCGGGGTCGTCCGGGTCTGCCGGGTCCGGTGGTTCGGGTGGCCGGCACGCGGCTGCGCCTGCTCCTTCCCCGTCGCCGTCGCCTGCCTCGGCGTCGGGTTCGGGTGCGCCGGGTTCGGGTGCGCCGTACGGGGCCGGGAGCTCCGGTCCCGCTTCGCCGTACGCGGCCGGGGGTGCCGGTGCTTCGGCGGTCTCCTCCGGGTCGGTGGGCCCGCGGGTGGACCCGACGGCGCCCGCTGCGGCGGCGCCGACTCCGTGGAACGACACCAACTCCCGCGGCGACGACGACGCGGCCTCCGTACCCCTGCCGGAGACGGTCCTCTCCGCTCAGCTTCCCGACACCCCGCCGCCGAGCGGCCCGTACCCGCCCCCGCCCGGCGGCGGCAGCTACCCCGGTGCCCCGGGCCCGCACTCGGGCGCGGGCGCTCCGCCCGCCCCCAGCGGCTACCCCGGCGCCCCGGCGCCGCCCGGCCAGCCCGCGGCCCCCGGCGCCACGCCCCCTCCGGGCCCCGGCGCCGCACCGGCCCCCGGCTCCGGCAGCTACCCCGGCGCGCCGGGCACCCCGCCCCCCGGCGCCCCCGCCCCGCCGGGAGCCCCGAACGCCCCCGGCGCCCCACCCGCCCCCGCGGCACCCGGCACCCCGGCCCCGCCCACCCCGCCCACCCCGCCCGCGGCCCCCGGAGCCCCGGGCGCCCCCTCCGCACCCGGAGCCCCCGGCGCTCCGGGCGCCCCCCACACCCCCTCCGCCCCGCCCCCCAACCCCGGTGGCGGTGCCGCGGACATCGCCGAGCAGGCCACCAGCAAGGCCACCCCCCTCCCGCCCCCGCTCAAGGGCAAGCGGTCCCCCGGCGGTCAGGGCGTACCGCCGCCTCCCGGCGCCCCCGGCACGCCCGGCGCCGGCCGCGGCTCCGGGTCCTCGGCGCCGCCCCCGCCGTCCGCTCCGGGCACCCCGGGCGGTGGCAACTCGTACATCCCGACCCAGCTCGTGTCGCAGGTCGACCCGGGCGCCTCCGCAGGCGGCGCACCCCCGGGCCCACCCTCACCCCCCGGCGCACCCGCCGCCCCACCCGGCGCCCCCGGGGCACCCAGCACACCCCCGCCTCCCGCGCCCGGCCAGCCCGCCCCGCCCCCCGGCGGCGCCCCCTTCGCACCGGGCGCCCCGGGCGCCCCCGGCGCGCCCCCCGCCGCCGGCCCCGCCCCCTTCCCCCCGGGCGCCCCCGGCGCCCCCGGACCCGTACCGGGAGCACCCGGAGCACCCGGAGCACCCGCCCCCGGCATGCCACCCCCCGGTGCCCCCCAGCCCGCCGGCTACGGCTACCCGCCCCCCGGCGTCCCCACCGTCGGCCCCGGCTACCTCGCCGTCCTGCGCTACCGCGCGCAAGACGGCTCCGAGCAGCAGGTCATGCGCCGCTCCGCCCCCGGCACCGCGCACCCCGAGTGGCAGATCCTGCACGAGCTGCGCGGCATGGGCGTACCCCCGCAGCAGGTCCTGGAGCTGCACACCGAGCTGGAGCCCTGCGACCTGCCCGGCGGCTACTGCTCCCGCATGATCCGCGAGACCTGGCCGCAGGTGCGGCTCAGCCACACCGCCTCCTACGGCCGCGACCACGCCTCCCGTCAGCAGGGCATGCAGCAGCTCATCGAGCACCAGGGCGAGCTGCACCAGGTCGCCGACGGCCCGGCCCGGCCGCGGCCGCAGCGCGTGCCGCTGCCGCCGCCCGGGCAGATCCCCGTGCTGCCGCCGCTGCCCCCGGAGGGGCTGGGGCACGAGCTGTACCAGGCGTTCGGGCCGCAGGGCGTGTTCCGGTACGACCAGCGGGCCGTGGCCCGGCAGGGCGTGCCGGACATCGTGGCCCAGACGCTCGTGTGGGCCGGGCTGCCGATGGACTTCGGCCCGTTCTTCTGGGGCCAGGCGCAGCCGGGCCGGCCGGTGCCGACGCTGGCGGAGCTGGCGGCGGAGCGGGGGGTGCAGGCGGCGTCCGACGCCGGTTCGTACCTCGTGATGGGCAACGACTTCGGCCGCCAGATGTGCGTCCAGTACGGCACCGCGCACATCGTCGCCGTGCCGCTGGAGGCGGCGCCCGGCGGGGGCAGCGCGCCGCCGCAGTTCGTGAACTCGGGGCTGCCGGAGTTCGTGCGCTGCCTGGCGATGCTCGGCCACATGTGGCGGATGCGCTTCGGGCTGACGCCGGACCAGGCGGGGCGCTGGACGGTCGACTTCCAGTCGCAGTTGGCGGCGATCGACCCGGCGGCCCTCCAGGGCCCCGACCACTGGTGGTCGGTGGTGCTCGAACAGCTCTGGGACGGCCTGTTGTAACCCTGCGCGGGCAGTACGGGAACGGCCTCACCGGCTCCGCCGGTGGGGCCGTTTCGTATGTTCTTCGACCGATGACCACCTGAAAGGAGTGGGTGTCAGATTATGACCGATTCGCACGAGTCCTGAAGGATGAGCGCCGACAGTCGACCGGGGACGAGAGGAGCTCGATCACATGGGCACCGTGAAGACGTCGGCTCGGGGCTTCGACACCGTACGCGGTGGTCGCGGCTACCACCCCGACCAAGTGGACGCCGCGGTGACCCGCGTGGGCGAGGAGCGCGACTCCGCCTGGGAGCGGGCCGCCCGCCTCACCGTCCTGGAGCGCGAGCTGGGCCAGGAGCTGGAACGCCTCACCGGCGAGCTGGCGCAGGTCAAGGAGCAGACGTACGCGGAACTGGGCGCCCGCGCCCAGGAGATCCTGTACCTCGCCCAGGACCAGGCCGCGGAACTCCGCGGCACGGCGGCGGAGCAACTGCACCGCGCGCAGGCCGAGACGCGCCAGTACGTCGAGGAGACCACCGCCGACACCCGCCGCGCCGCGCACGCACTGCGCGAGGAGGCCGAGGCCCGGCTGCGCAGCGCGCTCGGCGTGGCCGAGCAGGAGGCGGCCGACCTGCTGTCCTCCGCGCACGCCGCGGTCGAGGACACCGCGGGCGAGGCGGCGGCGGCGCTGGCGGAGATGAAGCACCGCACGGCGGCGATGCTCGACGACGCCGGTCACGAACGCACGGCGGCGGCGCGGCGGCTGGACGAGGAGGTACGGGAGCGGCGGCAGGCCATCGACGCCGACCTCGCCACCCGTACCCGGGCCGCGGAGGCGCACCTCGCCGAGCAGCAGGCGGCGCACGCCGAGGCCGAGGAGTACGCGGCCCGCTGCCGCGACGAGGCGGAGGCGCAGGGCGCGGAGCTGGTGGCGGAGGCGGTGGGGCAGGCGGAGCAGATCGAGCGCGACACGCAGCGCGCGCTGCGCGAGGCGGAGGGCCGCCGCGAGGAACTGTCGGCGCACATGGAGCACGTACGCGCCACCCTCACGGCGATGACGGGCCGTGCCCCGGACTCCGACCCGGCCACCGGCACCGTCCCGGGCCCCTCGCCCCACGGGGACGACTAGCGGTACGTCCGGGCTGCGAGCGATCTCACCCGGCCACCTCCCTACGCGGTGGCACACTGTTCGCCATGAACTCCTACGCGCAGCCCGTCTTGAGAACGGTGGACCTCTCGGAGGGGCTGCGCATCGTCGAAAGGCTGCTGGCACTCGCCGACCTGAGCGACCTGGAAGTCGACTTCGACGCGCGGATCTCCTCGCCCCACGCTCTCTCGGGGGTGCTGGCCCTGCTGCCGGACGCCGACTGGTGGGCGGAAGGGGAGAGGCCCGGCTCCTCCGCCAGGGGGGACGACCCCGCGGCCTGCCTGCCCGTCCGGCTGTCGTGCTGGTCCGAGACCCCCGAGGCCGTGGAGCCGTTTCTCCGGGCGGTGGGCGACAGCCCGGCGACGGTGCGGTGGGACTTCAACGCCTGGCCGGAGGCCCCGGAGGTGGGCCTGGGGGCGGGAGGCACCCGCGGGGCGTTCGTCACCTTGTGCGCGCACGCCCGCGATCTGGAACTGACCGAGCCGGTGGCCGACTACACGGTGTTCGTCCACGTCAAGCAGGTCGAGGCCGAACGCGCTCCGTGGCTTGCGGCGCAAGTCGGGCTGCGGGTGATCGGTGACCTGGACATGGCACCGTACTGACGGGAGCGCTCATCCTGGGCGTCGTGCTCTCAGGACGGCGTCGTGGGCGTGGTGGGTGCCGGCGGGCGGCGGGGCGGTGCGGGGGCGGGTCTCGTCGGCCAGGATCTCCCAGTCGGGTGCGAGGAGTCCGGCGATGTCGCCGGGCTGGTAGTAGTCCGCCGGGTCGAAGCCCGGCTCCCCGTGGCGGGCCAGGCCGGCGAGGGCGTGGGTGGCGAAGAGCAGCGTGCCGCCGGGGGCGACGGCGTCCAGCAGGCCGCGCAGTGCGGCGTGGCCGGGGCGGCGCCTGAGCGGGAAGTAGTGGACGGACACCAGGTCGTAGGCGCCGGCGGGTGGCGGTGCGGCCAGGAGGTCGGCCCGCTGCCACGTCACCCGGCCGCCGGCGTCGGTGGCCCTGGCGCGCCGCAGGGCGACCCCGGAGACGTCGACCGCGGTGACCTGCCAGCCGCGCCGGGCCAGCCAGCGGGCGTCGGCGCCTTCGCCGCAGCCGGCGTCGAGCGCCCGGCCCGGCGGCAGGCCGGCGGCCTCGGCGACGAGTACGGCGTTGGGGTTGCCGCTGAACACCTGGTCGCGGCCGCGGTACATCGCATCCCAGTGCTCGGTGTCCATGTGCCCGCTCCTCTCGCTGTGTGCCGCCACGGTGCACCCGGCTCGGCGATCCGGCAAAGTTCTTTGCGGAAAGTGCACAGGGGCCGCACAGTGGGCCCGTGAGCGATGACATCGACGCCGTGCTCGCCGCGGTCGGCCCCCGGCTGCGCGAGCTGCGCCGCCGCAGGGGCGTCACCCTGACCGCCCTGTCGGCGACCACCGGCATTCCGGTCAGCACCCTGTCCCGGCTGGAGTCCGGACAGCGCAAGCCGGGTCTGGAACTGCTGCTGCCGCTGGCCAGGGCGTACCAGGTGCCGAACGAGGAGCTGGTCGGCGCGCCGGCGGAGCTCGACCCCCGGGTGTATCCGCGGCCGTTCACCCGGAACGGCATGACCGTCGTCCCGCTGACGCGCAAGCCCGGCGGGCTGCAGGCGTTCAAGCACCTGCTGCCCGCCGGTCTGACCGACGGCCGTGAGCCCGACCCCCGGTCGCACGAGGGCTATCACTGGCTGTACGTCCTGAAGGGGCGCCTGCGCGTCGTCCTCGGCGACAAGGACTTCATTCTCGGAGAAGGGGAGGCGGCCGAGTTCGACACCCACCTTCCGCACTGGTTCGGCAACGCCGACGAAGGCGCCGTGGAGTTCCTCAGCATCCTCGGCCCCCAGGGCGAGCGCGTCCACGTCCGGGCGAGCTTCCGGCCCGGCGAGCCCGATCACCTCTGAACGCCGAGGGCCCCGTTCACCGCCGCCGGTAGGCGGTGGCCAGCACCGAGACGGTGACCCGGCCCGGCGGAGGTCCTTCCGTACGGGCCGGGTGGCGCGCGCTCGGTGTCATCGCCACCAGGTCCAGGGCCTCCGCCGCGGTCAGGTGGACGGGGTAGTCGACCCGCTCGGTGGCGGCGGCCTCGAAGAAGGGGTCGAGCGCGCGGTGCAGCCGCTCCTCCTTCGCCGGGTCGACGGCGACCATCGCGGGCCGCCGGTCGCGCAGTTCGGCCAGGTGGCGCCCGGTGGGGCGGAGCACGACCAGCCGGCCGCCCTGCCGCAGCACGCGGTGGAACCCGGCCGCGTTGCGCGGGGCGAAGACGTTCAGGACGACATCGGCGGTGCCGTCGGCCAGCGGCAGGGGGCGGAAGACGTCGGCGGCCACGGCGGCGGCCCGGTCGTGGGCACGGGCGGCGGCGCGCAGGGCGCGTACGGAGGTGTCGAGGCCGACGCCGCGGGCGCCGGGCAGCCGGTCGAGCACGCCGGCGAGGTAGTGGCCCGTACCGCAGCCCGCGTCCACGACCGTGGCCCGCGGCCGGGACACCGCGGCGGCCGCCAGCCGGGCCGCGGCCGCGCGCAGCGGCTCGTACGCGCCGGTGGCCAGGAACCGGCTCCGGGCGCGCACCATGTCCGCGTCGTCGCCGCTGGTGGCGCGGGCGCCGGTGAGCAGGCTGACGTAGCCGTGGCGGGCGAGGTCGAAGGTGTGGCCCGCCGGGCAGCGCAGGGCGCCGCCTTCGGGGTGCAGGCGGCGGGTGCGGCGGCACGTGGGGCAGCGCAGCACGTCGAGCGAGAGGGCGAGGGCGGGGGGAAGCGGTACGGGCACGGGGCACTCCTGGCACGGGGCGGACGGGGACCGTGCCTGCGGGCGCGCGCGCAACGCCGTTGCCCGCGAGGCGGGCGGCGAGGGAACGCGGATCACGCGGCAGGCACGCCGGGGAGGGCGACGCCGGCCGGCGCCGCCCTCAGTGCCTTCCGCTCAGAGGAAGCAGTGCGGACCGCTCGTGAATGCCACGCCACGAGTCTACGAGCCCCACGCGACGGGTTCAGGAGCCGCCGTCGGCGGAGGCCGCCGGGTCGCCGTGCCGGTACTCCCGGGGCGTCACCCCGTACGCCGCGCGGAAGTTGCGCGTGAACGCCGCCGCGTGGATGTAGCCCCAGCGGGCCGCGATCCGGTGTACGGGCACCGCCGCGAGCACCGGGTCGGCGAGGTCGCGGCGGGCGTGTTCGAGGCGCTGGCGGCGGATCCAGCCCGCGACTGTCTCGCGGCCCCCGGTGTGGGCGCGGAAGATCCGGTGCAGGTAGCTGACGGAGACGTGGTGGGCGTCGGCGACCGACTGCGGGGTCAGCTCCGGGTCCTCCAGGTGGTGGCGCATGAAGTCCACGACCCGCACCAGCAGCGCGTGCCTGCGGTGCTCCGGGTCCAGCGACTCCGGCGTCAGCGCCTCCAGTTGGTGGGCCAGGTGGGCGTGCACCAGGTCCAGCACGGCGGTGCCCAGCCGGGCGGTGTCGGTGGGGCGGTAGACGTCCGCGCTGCTCAGCACGTGGCCGACGGCGCCGGCCAGGAGCGCGCCCGGGCCCTGGTCGCCGGGGAGTTCCCGGCCGACCAAGCGCCGGAGGCTGCCGGCCGGGAGCGTCAGCCGCTCCTTCGGGATGGTGACGACCAGCGCGTCGAAGGTCCCGCAGGCGTCCGGGGGGCGGCAGTCGAAGCCGTTGAGCCGCGTCCCGTCGTGGAAGTACATGCCGCCGGGGCGGCAGACGCCCGTGCGGCCGTCCCAGTCCGTGTGCAGCGAGCCCTGAAGGGGCATGAGGAACTGGTACGCGTCGTCGCCGACGTCGGCGTCCGCGGACGCGCGGCGTACGTTCACCGGGGAGAGCCTGCGGGCCGCGACCTGGACTTCGCCCAGTCCGATCTCCAGTTCCTCGGCGAGGAACCCGGTGCCGTCCCAGCGCTCACCGCCCGGCTCCAGGGCGCAGAACCCCTCCATCCGCGAGCACATCCGGTTCGTCCAGTGGGAGAACCGGTCCGGTGCCGGTACCTCGTCGCTGCGGAACTCGTCCCCGATCATGCCTGCCTCCACCCCGACTGCCCCCCGAGACAAGTCCCCCGAGCCTAGAGCATCCATTTACCCGCCCTTTACCCGGACGGCGGGACCGCGCGGAGCGGGCGGAGTGCGCCGGGGGCGCGCGGCGCGGGCCGCGGCTGACGTCTGCGGCTGACGTCGACGCATCGTCAAGAAAGTGTCCTCAGAGCGTCAATGACCCGGCGGGGGCCCGGCTGCCACCGTGGGTCGGGACACGAATATGCGCGTGCGGTGACCGCTCGTGTCCTTGCTTGCATGCCTCTCATGCACGACCAGCACGAGAGACCGCGCGCGCCACCGCGCATTTTCGAAAGGCAACCCTCAGTGAACCGAACTCGCATGACAGTGCTGGCGGCCGTCAGCGCCGCCGCGCTCGCCCTCACCGCCGGCTGCTCGGACGACGACGGCTCCGACTCCTCCGCCGCGGACCGGGAGTCCTCGCAGGAGGCCGCGCCGGAGCCCGAGGAGGAGCCGGCGGCCGCCGAGGAGGAGAGCCCGGCCGCCGCGCCGAAGGAGGTCGAGGTGACGCCGCCGGGGACGAAGCTGAAGATCGGCGAGCAGGCGGTCGTCCCCTACGACAGGGCGGGCGCCACCGGCCACATCGGGATCACCGTCACCGGGGTGTCGGACGTGGACAAGGCGGCCTTCGACGCCGCGCTCGGGGAGAACGGCGACGCGGACATCACGCCGTTCTGCGTCGAGTTCACCGTCGAGAACGCGGACGGCAGCGACCTGGGCGGCTCGTACCCGCCGGACCTGATCGGCACCACCGCGGACGGCGGCGACCCCGGGGCCACGGTCTTCGGCGCGGACGTCGAGGGGTGTGCGGAGGGCCAGGCGCCCGACGAGTTCGCCGAGGCGGGGGCCTCGTACGAGACGAAGCGGCTCCAGGGCGCCGGCCCCGGCGCCGGCGTCGCGGGCGCCTCGTACGAGGAGGACGACTACGAGGACGAGCCGATCGTCTGGACCCCGTAACCGCCGGTCCGGCAACAGAGGCCGCCGACAGCGGCCTGCGGCCGCGATCGACAACAGAGGCCCCCGGCGGAAGCCGTCGGCGGCGACCGGCGACAGATGCCGGCAACGGAAGCAGGGCCGGCGTCCCACCCCCGTGGGGCCGCCGGCCCGTACGGGAGCCGCCTCCGGCGGCTCCGCATGACCGCCCGTCCCGGATACCGCCCGTCCCGGATACCGCCCGTACCGGGAACGGGCTCGGGGCCCGGCGAACGCCCACCAAGCTTCGCCGGGCCCCTCCACCGCGTACCGCCGCTACTCGGTCGCGATGGCGTTCAGCACGTTCATCCGGCCCGCCCGGAACGCCGGGACCAGCGCCGCGAACAACCCGACGACCGCCGAGCCCGCGAACACCACCCCGATCGTCGGCCAGGGGATGTCGAGCACCTTCAGGCCCTCCAGCGCCAGCAGTTGCTGTGCCGCCATGCCCCACGCCAGCCCGAGCCCGAGCCCGAGCAGCGCGCCGAACAGGGCGATCACCACCGACTCCAGCCGGATCATCCGGCGCAGTTGCCTGCGCGACAGCCCGATCGCGCGCACCAGCCCGATCTCCCGGGTCCGCTCGACCACCGACAGGGCCAGGGTGTTGACGACGCCGAGGACCGCCACGATGATCGCCAGCGCCAGCAGTCCGTTGACGAGGTTGAGCATCTGGCCCACCTGGTCCTTCAGGGTCTGCTTGAAGTCCGTCTGGTCGCGCACCTGGTACTGCGGGTACGGGTCCATCAGCTCCTTCAGCGAGGCGTACGCGGCCTCCTCCTGGCCCTCCTTCGCCTTGCCGAACATGATGTCGTCGAACGGCAGGTCGCCGGCCTTGATGTAGTCCCGGGCCGTGGTCAGGTTCAGATACGCGGCACCCGCGTCGAGCGTGGTCTCGGAGGAGGTGACGGCGCGCAGCGTCAGCTCCGCGGTGCCGCCGTCGGCGAAGTCGACGGTGAGGGTGTCGCCGAGCTTCAGCCCGTGGTCCTTGGCGAAGTCCTCGCCGACGGACATGCTGTCCTTCTTGTAGGCGTCGGCCAGGTCGCCGCGCACGGTCACGGTCCTGAGGTCCTGCGCGTAGGTCGCGGAGGCGGCGGTCAGGCCGTACTCCTCGACGGTCTCGCCGTCCGGCAGCGTCAGGTCGGCGTCGAGGGCCTTGTAGTGCGTGACGTGCTCCATGTGCGGGGCCTCGTCGAGGACCTTCGCGGCCTCCGGGACGATCGGCTGGCCGCCGTCGGCCTGGATGATGAAGTCCGCGCCCACCGACTTGTCCAGCTCCTCCGTCGCCGAGGCGACCATGGAGGACCCGACCACCGACAGGCAGGCGACCAGCGAGAGCCCGATCATCAGCGCCGAGGCGGTCGCCCCGGTGCGCCGCGGGTTGCGCAGCGCGTTGCGCTCGGCCATGCGGCCCACCGGGCCGAAGATCCGCAGCACGCCGGCTGCGAGGGCCCGTACCAGCAGACCGGCCAGCACCGGTGCGAAGACGATGAAGCCCAGCAGGGACAGCAGCACGCCGCCCGCGAGGTACATCGCGCCGTCGGCCGCCTCGTCGACGCGGGTGGTGAGGAAGAGCAGCCCGCCGCCGCCTGCGGTGAGCAGCACGCCCAGCGTGGTGCGTACGGCACCCGCCTTGCGGTCGCCCGGCGTGCCGGCCTCGCGCAGCGCGGCCATCGGCGAGACCTTGCCCGCCCGGCGGGCCGGCAGCCACGCGGCGAGCACGGTGACGATGACGCCGAGGACGATGCCCACGATGGGCGTGGTGGCATTGATCGTCAGGTCGGCGGTGTTGAGTTCCATGCCGGCCGCGCCCATGAGCTTCATCAGCCCCACGGCGATGCCGATGCCCGCGCCGACGCCGAGGACCGAGCCGATGACGCCGAGGAGCAGCGCCTCGACGAGCACCGAGCGGTTGACCTGGCGGCGGCTGGACCCGATGGCCCGCAGCAGCCCCAGCTCGCGGGTGCGCTGGGCGACGAGCATCGAGAAGGTGTTGACGATGAGGAAGATGCCCACGAGGACGGCGATGCCGGCGAAGCCGAGCATGGCGTACTTCATGACGTCCATGAAGCTGCCGAGGTCGTTCTTGTTCTCCTCGACGACCTCGTCCTTCGTCTGCACCTTGAGGGGCTCGGCGGAGTCGGCCACGGCCTTCTGGACGTCGGCCTTCAGCGCTTCGTTGGAGACGCCGGCGTCGGCGGTGAGGTTGACCGAGGAGAAGACGCCGGGCTTGCCGAGGAGCTTCTCCTGCGCGGTCGCGGTGTCGAAGTAGACGATCGTCGCGCCCGGGTTGGTGATCTTGAAGGTGGCGATGCCGACGACCTCGGAGGTGAACGAGCCCGGGGCCGCGATCGTACGGATCTTGTCGCCGATCTCCACGCCGTGCTTGTCGGCGGCGTCGGCGTCGATGACGACCTCGGTGGGGCCGCGCGGCTCGTGGCCCGAGGTGATCTCGGTGGTTTCCAGCTCCAGCCGGTCCCAGTTGGTGCCGATGGTGGGGGCGCCGGTGGTGGAGCCGAGGTTGTCGTTGTCGGCGTTCGCGACGGTGATGGCGTCGTTGGCCACCTCGCCCTCGACGGCCTTGACGCCGTCGACCTTCTCGACCCGCGCCAGCTCCGCGGCCGGCATCGTCGGCTGCGGCTTGCGGCCCCAGTCGCCGTCGTCGTTGTCCGCGGCCTTGGGGCTGACGCGGACGTCGGAGGCGGATGCCTTGAAGAGCCGGTCGAAGGTGGTGGTCATGGTGTCGGAGAAGACGAGCGTGCCGCACACGAACGCCACCGACAGGACGACGGCGACTGCGGAGAGCGCCATGCGTCCCTTATGGGAGAAGAAGTTGCGCATGGAGGTCTTGAGGACGGTCATCTCAGGCCACCCGGCCCCGCGCGTCGAAGGACTTCATCCGGTCGAGGACCTGCTCGGAGGTCGGGTTCCACATCTCGTCGACGATGCGGCCGTCGGCGAGGTAGAGGACGCGGTCGGCGTAGCCGGCGGCGACCGGGTCGTGGGTGACCATCACGATGGTCTGGCCCAGCTCGTCCACCGAGCGGCGCAGGAAGCCGAGAACCTCGGCGCCGGCGCGGGAGTCGAGGTTGCCGGTCGGCTCGTCGCCGAAGATGATCTCCGGCCGGGAGGCGAGCGCCCGCGCCACCGCGACGCGCTGCTGCTGGCCGCCGGAGAGCTGGCTCGGGCGGTGCTTGAGCCGGTCGGCCAGGCCCACGGTGCCCACCACGCGCTCCAGCCACTCGCGGTCGGGCTTGCGGCCCGCGATGTCCATGGGCAGCGTGATGTTCTCCAGGGCGTTGAGGGTGGGCAGGAGGTTGAACGCCTGGAAGATGAAGCCCACGCGGTCGCGCCGCAGTTGGGTCAGCTTCTTGTCCTTCAGCCCGGTGATCTCGGTCTCGTCGATCCAGATGCGGCCCGCCGTGACCGTGTCGAGGCCGGCGAGGCAGTGCATGAGGGTCGACTTGCCGGAGCCCGAGGGCCCCATGATGGCGGTGAACTGGCCCCGGGCGATGTCCACATCGACGTTGTCGAGAGCGAGGACCCGCGTTTCCCCCGAGCCGTACGCCTTGGTCACCTGTCGCGCTCGTGCGGCGACGGCCGTGCGCGCCGCTACAGCCGTAGTCACTGTCGTGTCTCCTTCGTCTGTGGAACCGCCCCTGCGGAACCTGTTCGCGCCGCTGCTGCGGCGCTGTTTCGTCGTGTGTATGAGTCTCGTGAGCGGGGGCCGGGAAATCCCTGGTGCCTGGCGCCGTATCCGGTGTGGGGATATCCCCACCCCGCTACTGGGGAAGGACCCCCCGCCCGGCCCGCCGTCTCCGCCGTCGACCCGCCTGACCAGGCTAGATAGCCCTGAGGGCGGTCCCGTCGGCCGGACGGAGGAGCCCGCCCCTGCTTTCCGACGGGGGCGGGCCCTTAGGGGTGCGCGGGGGCGGTACGGGCCGGAGGTCGGGGTTCCGCGGCGGCACCTGCGGCTTCGGGCTGGGGGCGGCGGAAGGCGGTGCGGCGGTACGGGGCCGGGGCGGGCGCGGACCGAGGGGTGGCACGGCCGCGGGTGGCCGGGAGCGGGCACCCAGGGGGGCGGGCACCCCCGGGAGGCGGGCACCCAGGCACCGGGGGCGCCGCCGCGGGGGCGGTCCTGCGGCTTGGGCGCCGGGTGTCGGCGGGGCGTCGTACGCTGGAGACCCCCCGGGGCGTCCGCCGCCTCGGGCTGTTCGCGTTGCCCGCGGCGCCGGCCGCCTGCCCACCCACCCAGTACCCAGCCACCCGGAGCGGATGCCCCATGAGCCTGTACGGCCTGCTCGACGCCGTCGTCCGCGACCCCGCGCTCGCCGAGGCGGTGACCGCCGCGGAGGGCGGCGCGCGGCCGAAGGTCGACCTCGTCGGCCCGCCCGCCGCCCGCCCCTTCGCGCTCGCGGCGCTCGCCGCGCGCACCCGGCGCCCGGTGCTCGCCGTCACCGCCACCGGCCGCGAGGCCGAGGACCTGGCCGCCGCCCTGCGCTCGCTGATGCCGCCGGGCCGCGAGGACGCCGTGGTGGAGTACCCGGCCTGGGAGACCCTGCCGCACGAGCGTCTTTCGCCCCGCTCCGACACCGTCGGCCGCCGCCTCGCCGTGCTCCGCCGGCTCGCGCACCCGGACCCCGACGACGCGGCCGCGGGCCCCGTCTCCGTCGTCGTCGCGCCCGTACGCTCCGTGCTCCAGCCACAGGTCAAGGGGCTCGGCGACCTCAAGCCCGTGGCCCTGCGCAGCGGCCGATCCGCCGACCTGGAAGAGACGGTGCAGGCGCTGGGGGCGGCCGCGTACAGCCGGGTGGAGCTGGTCGAGAAGCGCGGCGAGTTCGCGGTGCGCGGCGGGATCCTCGACGTGTTCCCGCCCACCGAGGAGCATCCCCTGCGGGTGGAGTTCTGGGGCGACGACATCGAGGAGATCCGCTACTTCAAGGTCGCCGACCAGCGGTCCCTTGAGGTCGCCGAGCACGGCCTGTGGGCGCCGCCGTGCCGCGAGCTGCTGCTGACGGGCTCCGTCCGGGCCAGGGCCGCCGACCTCGCCGTACGGCACCCGCAGCTCGGCGAGATGCTGGGGAAGATCGCCGAGGGCATCGCGGTGGAGGGCATGGAGTCCCTGGCGCCCGTCCTCGTCGACGACATGGAGCTGCTGCTCGACGTGCTTCCGGCCGGCAGCATGGCGGTGTCCTGCGACCCCGAGCGGGTGCGGACCCGCGCCGCCGACCTGGTCGCCACGTCGCAGGAGTTCCTCCAGGCGTCCTGGGCCGCCTCCGCGGGCGGCGGCGAGGCGCCGATCGACCTGGAGCTGCTGGGCCGCGCCTCGCTGTGGGGCATCGCCGACGTCCGCGAGCACGCGCGCGAGCTGGGCATGATGTGGTGGTCGGTCAGCCCCTTCTCCGCCGACGCGGAGCTGGAGGACGACACCCTGGAGCTGGGCCTGCACGCCCCCGAGGTCTACCGGGGGGACACCGCCCGCGCCCTCGCCGACACCAAGGGCTGGCTCGCCGACGGCTGGCGCGTGGTCTACCTCACCGAGGGCCACGGCCCCGCGCAGCGCACCACCGAGGTCCTCGGCGGCGAGGGCATCGCCGCCCGCCTCGACGCGGACCTCGCCCCCGACGCGCTCGCGCCGTCCGTCGTGCACGTCTCCTGCGGCGAGCTGGACCACGGCTTCGTCGCCCCCGGCCTGCGCCTCGCGGTGCTCACCGAGACCGACCTGTCCGGCCAGAAGGCCGCCGGCCGCGAGGGCGCCCGGATGCCCGCGCGGCGGCGCAAGCAGATCGACCCGCTGACCCTCCAGGCCGGCGACTACATCGTGCACGAGCAGCACGGCGTGGGGCGCTACCTGGAGATGGTGCAGCGCACGGTCCAGGGCGCCACCCGCGAGTACCTGCTGGTGGAGTACGCCCCCGCCAAGCGCGGCCAGCCGGGCGACCGGCTGTACGTCCCCACCGACCAGCTCGACCAGGTCACCAAGTACGTCGGCGGCGAGGCCCCCACGCTGCACCGGCTGGGCGGCTCCGACTGGGCCAAGACCAAGTCCCGGGCGAAGAAGGCCGTCAAGGAGATCGCCGCCGACCTCATCAAGCTCTACTCGGCGCGCATGGCCGCCCCCGGCCACGCCTTCGCGGGGGACACCCCGTGGCAGCGCGAGCTGGAGGACGCGTTCCCGTACGTGGAGACGCCGGATCAGTTGTCCACCATCACCGAGGTGAAGGAGGACATGGAGAAGCCGATCCCCATGGACCGCCTCGTCTGCGGCGACGTCGGGTACGGCAAGACGGAGATCGCGGTGCGCGCGGCGTTCAAGGCGGTGCAGGACGGCAAACAGGCCGCCATCCTCGTACCGACGACGCTCCTGGTGCAGCAGCACATGGGCACGTTCTCCGAGCGGTACGCGCAGTTCCCCGTGGTGGTGCGGGCGCTGTCACGGTTCCAGACGGACGCCGAGGCCAAGGCCGTGCTCGACGGGCTGCGCGAGGGCTCGGTGGACGTCGTCATCGGCACGCACCGGCTCTTCTCGTCCGACACCCGGTTCAAGGACCTGGGCCTGGTCATCGTCGACGAGGAGCAGCGCTTCGGCGTGGAGCACAAGGAGCAGTTGAAGAAGCTGCGCGCCAACGTCGACGTGCTGACGATGTCCGCCACCCCCATCCCGCGCACGCTGGAGATGGCCGTCACCGGCATCCGCGAGATGTCGACGATCACCACCCCGCCGGAGGAGCGGCACCCGGTGCTGACCTTCGTCGGCCCGTACGAGGACAGACAGATCGGCGCCGCCATCCGCCGCGAACTGCTCCGCGAGGGCCAGGTCTTCTACATCCACAACCGGGTGGAGTCCATCGACCGCGCCGCCGCCCGGCTGCGGCAGGCCGTGCCGGAGGCGCGGGTCGCCACGGCGCACGGGCAGATGTCGGAGTCGGCGCTGGAGCAGGTGGTGGTCGACTTCTGGGAGAAGAAGTTCGACGTGCTGGTCTCCACGACGATCGTGGAGAACGGCATCGACATCTCCAACGCCAACACCCTCATCGTCGAACGCGGCGACACCTTCGGCCTCTCCCAGTTGCACCAGTTGCGCGGCCGCGTCGGCCGCGGCCGCGAGCGGGGCTACGCGTACTTCCTGTACCCGCCGGAGAAGCCGCTGACGGAGACGGCGCACGAACGCCTCGCCACCATCGCGCAGCACACGGAGATGGGCGCCGGCATGTACGTGGCGATGAAGGACCTGGAGATCCGCGGCGCGGGCAACCTGCTGGGCGGCGAGCAGTCGGGCCACATCGCGGGCGTCGGCTTCGACCTCTACGTCCGGATGGTCGGCGAGGCCGTCGCCGACTACCGCGCGACGATGGGGGGTGCCGACGGAAAGGCAGCGGAGGCGCCGCCGCCGGAGGTCAAGATCGAACTGCCGGTCGACGCTCACGTCCCGCACGACTACGCCCCCGGCGAACGGCTGCGCCTGGCGGCGTACCGCGCGATCGCCTCGGTGACGTCGGAGGACGACATCCGCGCGGTCCGCGAGGAACTCACCGACCGCTACGGCCCCCTCCCGGAGCCGGTCGAGAACCTCCTGCTGGTAGCGGGCCTGCGCATGCTGGCCCGCGCCTGCGGCGTCGCGGACATCACCTTGCAGGGCACCCGCATCCGCTTCAGCCCGGTGTCGCTGCGGGAGTCGCAGGAACTGCGGCTGAAGCGGCTGTACCCGGGCGCGGTGGTGAAGCCGGCACTCAACCAGATCCTGGTGGACCGCCCGAAGCCGAAGCAGATGGGCGCCCAGCCGCTGAAGGGCCGCGAACTGCTGGCGTGGGTGGGCGAACTGCTGACGACGATCCTGGACTCGTAGGGACGGGAGCGGGGCGGGGGCGGGTGCGTGCGTCACCCCTGGAGGGGATTGCGCACCCGGATACCGGGAAACCGGCTGAAGTCACGGT
This sequence comes from Streptomyces sp. CMB-StM0423, assembly GCF_002847285.1. Lineage (NCBI taxonomy): Bacteria > Bacillati > Actinomycetota > Actinomycetes > Kitasatosporales > Streptomycetaceae > Streptomyces > Streptomyces sp. CMB-StM0423. The sequence continues at coordinate 5,222,105 of NZ_CP025407.1, forward strand.
CGGCGGACCAGAGTTCCCGTACGCCGTGCATCCGGCACAGTGCGGCGACCCGCCCGTCGTGCACCATCGGCCCGGCGACCTTGCCCTGCTCCAGCGCCTCGCGGAGCACGGCCCAGTACCCGGTGCCCTCGGCGAGGAGGACGGCGGTGGGGGACTGGAGCCAGGCGTCGATCTGGGTCAGCGCCTGCTCGGTGGTGCTCGGCGGCTGGTAGATGCGCGGGTGGGTGGCGACGGAGAAGAACTCGTGCAGACACGGCCACGGCAGCGCCCACGGAGCCGACCCCTCGGCGAGCCCCCGCACGGCGGCCGCGGCCGCGTCGTGGAACGGGCTGTCCGCGCGGTGGGCGTAGACGAGGACGTTGGTGTCGAGGGCGATCACGCCCGGTCCCCGTAGGCGAGGTCGCGGATCTCGTCCCAGCTCGCCCCGCGCACGTCCCGCTGCAGCCCGTCGCCCGTCACGCTGGCGTCCCGCAGAGTGAAGGCGGCGCGGTCGGCCTCTTCGTCCAGGACTGCGCGCAGGCCCTGCTCGATGAGGGCCTTCAGCGTGGTTCCTTTGCGCCGGGCCGTCCGGCGCGCCTCGGTCAGCAGCGCGTCGGAGATGTCGACGGTGGTCTTCATATGGCTCACCATACCCAGGGACCCATACTCCCATACGTGATGACACACCGTGTCGGATCATCACCCTGCGTACGGCTGTGCGGATGACCGTAGGGCGCCGCCGGTACGCCCCCCGCCCCGGGCCTGGTACGCCGCATCGACGCCGGCGATTTCGGTGGTCTGGTCTTCTACGACGACGAAGGGCTGGCGTGGAGCGCCGGGAACGAGCGCCGACCGGAGCAGGATCGCGGCTACCGCGCCGGGCCGCTCACGGCCGCGTACCGGACACCGTCTACGACGGGTGCGCGCGCGCCGGTCAGCGGCCCGTCGCGCCGTCGATTTGTTCGCGGAGGATGTCCGCGTGGCCCGCGTGGCGGCCCGTTTCCTCGATCATGTGCGTCAGCGCCCACCGCACGCTCGGCGCCTTCCCGCCCCGCCGCGGTACCTCCGCGCCCAGGTCCGTGCAGTCGTCGAGCACCCGGTTCGCGCCCGCCACCGCCTCGCGGTAGTCCGCGACGATCTCCGCCACGGTCGACGCCGCCGGGGCCTCGAACGTCGACGGCCAGTCGGTGACCCGCTCGCCCAGGAACGTCGCGCGTTCGACGTACGTGAGGTGGTGCAGCAGGCCCAGCAGGTTCGTACCCGACGGGACTCCCGCCGTGCGCACCTGCGGTTCCGGCGCGGACTCGACCTTCGCGGCGATCGACGTCCGCAGGTAGTCGAGGAAGCCGCGCAGCGTCTCGGCCTCCGTGGCTCCGGTACGGGGCGGCGGGGTGTCCCTGCGGCGGGATGCGGCGGCCATGGGGGTGTCCTGCCTTTCGACGAGCAGCGTCCGGTACGCCGCCAGTCTCCGCACCCCCGCCCCGTCCCGCGAGAAACCTTGCCGTTCCGGCAAAGCCCCGTGCCCGTAACGGATGAACCGAAGCCGCCCGGAACCCGGCGGTAAGGTGCGTCGCATGCCGGATGCCCCGTCCCGCCCCGAGCCGTTCACCCCGCACACCGAACCCGCGGCGCTGGACGACCTCCGCGCGAGGCTCCGCGCGACCCGCTGGCCGGACGCGCCCGAGGACGCCGGCTGGTCGATGGGCACCGACCTCCCCTATCTCCGTGGACTCGCCGGCTACTGGGCGGACGGATTCGACTGGCCGGCGCAGGAGGCGGCACTCGCCCGGCTGCCCCGCTTCCGCGTCCGGCTCGGCGGCCTCGGGATCCACTTCGTGCACGTACGGGCCGCCGCGCCCTCAGCCTCTGCCGCCCCCGTCCTGCCGCTCGTCCTCAGTCACGGCTGGCCCGACTCCTTCTGGCGCTACACGAAGGTCATCCCCCTCCTGACCGATCCCGGCGCGCACGGCGCCGACCCCGCCGACGCCTTCGACGTCGTCGTCCCCGACATGCCCGGCTACGGGTACTCCGACCACCCCGCCGGCCCGCCCCTCGACTCCATCGCCGTCGCCGGGCTCTGGGCCCAGCTCATGGACATCCTCGGCTACGACCGCTTCGGCGCCGCGGGCGGCGACATCGGCAGCCACGTCAGCCGCTACCTCGCGCTCGACCACCCCGACCGGGTCGTCGCCGTTCACCGTACGGACGGGGGCATGCCCGTCCCGCCGGGCGACCCGGCGGACCTCGCCCCCGAAGAGCGCGCCTGGTTCGAGTCGGTCGCGGCCTGGGGCGCGAGCGAGGGCGCGTAACGCCGCCATGCACCGTACGAAGCCCCAGACCGCCGCCTTCGGACTCGCCGACTCGCCGGCCGGGCTGGCGGCATGGATCGTCGAGAAGCTCCGGGCGTGGAGCGACTGCGACGGCGACGTCGAGCGCTCGTACACCAAGGACGAGATCCTTACGAACGTCACGCTCTACTGGCTGACGAACACGATCGGCTCGTCGATGCGCATGTACCGCGCGAACGGCGCGATCCCGCCCGCGCAACTCGCCCGCCGCGTCGAGGTGCCATCCGGCTTCTCGCTCTTCCCCGGCGACATCGCCCGCCCACCGCGGGCCTGGCTGGAGCGCACCGCGAACGTCGTGCGGGTGACGGAGCCGGCGCGCGGCGGGCACTTCGCGCCGTTCGAGGAGCCGGAGCTCTACGCGGAGGAGCTGCGCGCCTTCTTCCGCCCGTACCGGGCGGCGGCGGCCTGATCCGCCGCTGCCCCGTACTCCGGCCGCAGGTCCCGTACTCCGGCCGCAGGTCCCGTACTCCGGCCGCAGGTCCCGGACGTCGCGGAACCGGCCGACGCCATGACCCACTCCTGCTGGCTTCTGGCCACGCCGGCCGCTGCCTCCGGCGCGAGAGGAACCCCCTTGTCCCCGCCACCCCCCGCCGCCACCGTGTTCTTCGACCTCGGCAACGTGGTCTTCTGTTCATACGGTTCTTCCTGCACCGCTGGCGGCTCATCCGCAGGGCGACACACAGCGGTTGAGGGGGCTGGGCGGGGGCGTCACCTGAGGCGGGTCGGTTGGGGAGGCGCCACCGCGGCGTCGGGTCGTGGAGGCGCTGCTGCCGTGTCCGGCCGTGGAGGCGCCGCCACCGCCTCGGGCCGTGGACGGGCCGCCGCGGCGTCCCGCCGCTGGAGCGCCGCCGCGGTGTCCCCAGGCAGGTCGAGCTCGGCACGGACCGTCTTGCCGACGGGCACCCGGTCCAGGACCGCCCACCGGTCGGCCAGTTCGTCGACGAGCAGCAGCCCGCGCCCGGATTCCCCCTCCGGTACGGGCATCGCGCCCACCTGCTCCGGCCCCGGCGGCCGCCGCTGTCCCCGGGCGTCGGAGACCTCGATCCGGACGGCCTGCCCGAGGAGCGAGAGCCGCAGCTCGAAGTCCCGCCCGGGTACGCGGCCGTGGGTCACGGCGTTCGCCGCCAACTCGGCGACGATGGCGGCGGCGTCGCAGACGGTGGCGGTCTGCGGGACACCCCAGGAGTGGAGCTGAACGATCGTGAGATGCCGCGCCAGCCGCGCCCCGAGCGGGGTGGAGCTGAAACGCTGGCTGAACATACGTACGGTGACGGGCGGGGGGAGTGGGTGCGACGTGGAGAGTGCGGTCATGCCCTCGAATCTGGCCTGGATTGCGGGTAGTTAGCCAGGTCAGGCGCTCGTACGGGTCGAACGGTACAAAGCGGGAGGAGGAAAGTACCTGTCGCTACCCGTAACCATGAGGGAGTGCGCCGCAGTTCTGCCGCCAGTCGCCGAGGGAATCACCGAGGCGGAGGCGCGACGGCGAATGCGAGCATGCCCGGCTTGCCACTGCCCATGCCGACTTACCCCAGGACTCTGGACAGTGGGTGCGGTTGGGAGGCGGGTGCGTTCGGTTGGACGTGCGGGTGGGGTCGCTGCGCGGGCGCGCGGTGGGTCACGGCGGAAGGCGGCGGACGTGGCGGGGCGGCGGCGTCCGGGGCGGTCGTCGTGCCGGTGGTCGTCCTCGGGTGGTCGTCCTCAGGTGGTCGTTGTTGCGGTGGTCGGCCTCCGGTGGTCGGCCTCCGGTGGTTGCCTTCGGGCGGTTCCCTTCCGGCGGCTCCCTTTCGGGGCCCTCCGGCGGGTGCCCGCTGGTGGTCGCCTCCGGGGACGCCGCGGGGCGGCTCGGGAGCGTGGTGATCCGCTCGGCTCGATCGGCCCACTCGCGATTGGCCTACTCGCCCACTCGCGATTGGCCTACTCGCCCACTCGCGATTGGCCTACTCGCCCACTCGCGATTGGCCTGCTCGCAATCGGGCCACTCGCCGCTCGTGATCCGCCCGCTCGTCCCCTCACGGCCGAACAAGCGACTGCCTGCTCGTGCTCGGCCCGCTCGGGTCAGTCGGCCCGTTCGTGATCCGCCCACTCGTGCCCTCACGCCCGCCCAAGGGTATGCGCCTGGTCTGACAGCGAAGGAGTAGCGGGGCGTTGAGCTGGTACGTCGTGGCTGTGTGGGGCGGGTGCGGGGGTACGGCGTCGGGGTGGCGGTGGTGCGTGGGGTTGGTCGGTGTACGGGGGGTCCGGGTCGGGGTGGGCGGTGTCGTTGGGGCTCCCACCGGGCCACCCGTCTCCTGAGTGTGCGGGCCTGCGTCCGCCGTCAAGGGCGTCCCTCTCCGCTTCGCTGCGAGGGGCGTCGCTTCGCGATGGGGCTTCGCCCCACCCTGGACTGCGGACTCCGGCCCGTGACAGACCGGCGGCTACGGGTGGCCCGGAGGGAGCGGCGTCCCTTGAAGCCGCGTACGGATCGGTCGTCCGGTGGACGGGGGCCGGCCACCGGAGACGGGCCTGCCCCGTGCGCGGACGGGTCCAGCGTCGGTGGCTTACGCGGGCCCCGTGCCGGTGGCCAACACGGCTCCTGCGTCGGTGGCTTACGCCGCCCCTGTGCCCGTGGCCGGTACCGCCTCTCTGTGCCGGTGGCTTACGGAGTCCGGCCCTGCCGACTTGTCCGCTGGCCCCGGTAGGGCGTTCCGCCGGGGGTGTGGGCTGGCCGTGGGAGCGGGGGCGGCGCTAGTGGGGCGAAAGTCGGGCTGGGTGGGTATTTTGCCCGAGTTTACGGCTCCGTTTGCGGTGAGTTTGTGCCGGTGGCGCGCATTCCCGGTGGTTCGGGCGTGGAGGTGGCGGCCTGCGGGCGGGTGGGTGCGTCTGGACGGGCGAAAGTCGGCGTTGGAGGGCTGATTCGGCGCGGATCGGGGGGTGTTACCGCGAGTTACGGCCCAATTTCTCCGTTCGGAATGCCACGGCCCGCCCGCGTACGTGTCCAACTGCATGAAGGGGCGGAGATAGACAGCGGCCGTCACTGTGCGTAAGCATTCGCGTGCACGGTGTTCAAGGCGGGCCGGGTGAGCGGGAGGTGGCCGCTGATGGCCGGGGATGTGAGTGGGACGAGTGGGCTGGGGAGTGCGCCGGAGCCGTCGGACAGCATGAGGACCTTCGGGGCTGTGGTCCAAGCGCTGTGTGAACACGCGGGGTTGAGCCGGGAGCAGCTCGGTGGCCACGTGCGGTACTCGAAGCACACGGTGGCCTCGATCGAAGGCGGGCGCCGGATGCCGCCGCCCGACTTCGTGGAGCGGGCCGAGCCCGTCCTCGGGGACACGGGTGTACTGCGTAGATCTGTGCCTCATGTGGTGCGCAAGCCGGGTCTGGCGCGGTGGTTTCGCGCGTGGGCTGGGTTGGAGAGGGAGGCAATCAGCCTCTATACGTACGAGTGCCGGCTGATCCCGGGATTGCTCCAGACGGAGGCATACGGGCGGGCTCTGTTCGCGAGTCACCTGCCTCCACTGCGTGACGAGGAGATCGAGGCTGCATGGGAAGCACGATCGGAGCGACAGCGACTGCTGCGGGAGCTCCCGAACACCGCGTTCAGCTTCATCCTGGAGGAGCATCTGTTCCTGCGCCGAACGGCCAGGACGGAGGTCGCCCGCGAGCAGATTGACACTGTCTTGGGGATCGCAGAGTTGCGGAACGTCGAGATCCAAGTCATGCCGTTGGCGCGGGATGCGCACCCCGGGCTGGGCGGTCCAATGCAACTGCTCGAGACCGCTGACAATCAGTGGTTCGCCTACAACGAGGGCCAGGAAAGTGGTCAGTTGATCTCGACCCAAAAGTGGTCAGCGTGCTTCAGCGGCGGTATGCCAGGATGTGCACGCAGGTTCTCAACCCCGAGGACTCCCTGAGCCTGTTGCAGCGGATTCGAGGAGATCTATGAACCCCTCTGACCTGGCCTGGTTCAAGTCCAGTTACAGCAGCAGCAGTTCCGGCGACTGCGTCGAGGTCGCCGTCTCCTGGCGCAAGTCCACCCACAGCAGCGGCTCCGGTGACGACTGCGTCGAGGTTGCTGCCTGTCCCTCCGTCGTCCACGTTCGGGACTCCAAGGACAAGGCCGGCCCCCAGCTCGCCTTCAACCCCGATGCCTGGGCCGACTTCGTCGCCTTCGCGCGGGGGCTCTGACCCGCCTTCAGCGTGACCCCCCGTGGCGTACGGGGCGGTGTGAACGGGAAGTTGCCGTGCAACTTTGGCCGCGCGTCGCACGTCTCATCCACGGGGGAAACATGCTGCTCATCGAGTTCACTTCTGCCGATCTCAACCGGCTGCGGTCCGCCGGGGACGTCAGTCCCATGTGGGAAGTCGTCCTCAGCTTGCAGGCGTTGCAGACCGCGCACGCCGCACTCGCGCTGGATCCGTGGCGGCGGCGGGTGCGGGGCGAGCTGGTTGCCGCCGGGCTGGGGGAGACCCTCGGGGCGTTACAGCGGCTGTGTCCCGAGGCCGCGTACTTTCCGGACTTCCTGACGCCCGGCCCCGAGGGCGGCCGGACGCTGGATGCCGAGCTGGAGCAGGTGCTACGGACCCCGAAGGCCCAGTTGCGCAAGGAGATCGGGCTCCTCTGTGCACATGGCCAACCACCCCGTGGCATACGGCGGTTGGCCGACGGGGACGCCGGCGCGCTGCGGCGGCTCGGTGATGCGGTGCGGCGGTACTACGCGGTGGCCGTGGCGCCGTACCGCGAGGCGATCCGGTCCGCTGCCGCCGCCGATCGGCCCGTACGGGCGGAGGCCGCGCTGCGGGAGGGGGCGGAGGGGCTGCTGGCCAGTTTCGCGCCCGAGATGACCTGGCGCGGGGACCGGCTGGAGTGTGCGTACCCGGTGAGCAGGGGGTTCGCCCTCGACGGGCGGCCGTTGACGCTGATCCCGTCGTTCTTCTGCACCCGCACACCGGTCGCGCTCGCCGACCCCGAACTGCCGCCCGTGCTCGTCTATCCGCTCGCCCCCGCGCCCGGGTGGCTGCCCGCCCCCGAGGGGGCCGCCGGCGCCGCGCACGGTGGCGACTCGCTGGTCCGGCTCATCGGCGGCACCCGTGCCCGCGTGCTGGAAGTCCTCGACCGGCCGATGTCCACCGGCCGCATCGCCGACGCCCTGTACGTCGCGCCCGCCAGCGCCAGCCGGCACGCCGCCGTCCTGCGCGAGGCGGGGCTCGTACGGTCCGAGCGGCGCGGGCACTGCGTGCTGCACCGGCGTACGGACCTGGGGGAGGCCCTGCTCAGCGGCGGGTGACGGCCTCGTCTGCCGCCGCCGCGCCGTTCAGCACCGAGTCCAGCAGGCCCGGGAACAGCGCGTCCAGGTCGTCCCGCCGCAACCGCACCAGCCGCGTCCGGCCCTGGACCGTCGTCCACGTCACGCCCGCCTCCCGCAGCACGCGGTAGTGGTGGGACATCGTCGTCTGGTGGACGTCGAGGTCTCCGCCGATGGCGTTACAGCTCTCCTCGCCCGTCGCGGCGAGCCGCAGCACGACCTCCAGCCGCACCGGGTCGGCGAGCGCGCGCAGCACGTCCACCATGCGGATCGCCTCGGCCGCGGGCTGGGACACCTCGCGCATCGTCTTCCGTACTCCCTCCGCTGTCTGCCCGCAGCCTACTCACATATTGATACATGGACAAGCATCCATGCATTGGCTACGGTGCCGTCCCGTGACCAGAAAGCTCCTGCCCCTTGCCCTCGCGACGTTCGCCGTCGGCACCGACAGCTACGTCATCGCCGGCCTGCTCCCCGCCATCGCCGCCGACCTCGGCGTCTCCACCCCCGCGGCCGGCCAGCTCGTGACGGTCTTCGCGCTGACGATGGCCGTGTCCGCGCCGGTCGTCGGGGCGCTCACCGGGGGGCTCGACCGGCGTACGACGCTGCTGATCGCGCTCGGCGTCTTCGTCGCCGGCAACGCCGCCACCGCCCTCGCCCCCGGCTACGGGACCGCCATGGCCGCCCGCGTCGTCACCGCCGTGGGCGCCGGCGTCATCAACTCCGCCGCCTCCAGCACCGCCGCCGCGATCGTGCCGCCCGAACGCCGCGGCCGGGCACTGGCGTTCGTGCTCGGCGGGCTGACGCTGGCGACCGCCCTCGGGCTGCCGCTCGGCACGCTGATCGGCAGCGCGGACTGGCGCGTCACGCTCTGGGCCGTCGCGGGGACCGGGCTGGTGGCGGCAGTCGGCGTCGCCGCCGGGCTGCCCGCCGTACGGCTGCCGCCCGCCACGCTCGCCGACCGGCTGCGGCCGCTCGCGCGCGGCGGGCGGGTGCCGGCGCTGCTGGCCGTGACGACGCTGGCCTTCCTCGGTACGTACACGCTCTACACCTACGTCGCCCCCGCCCTCCGCGACGCGACCGACGGCGACGAGGCGCTGCTCACGCTGGCCCTGCTGGCCTGGGGCGTCGGCGTGCTCGCCGGGAACGCCGCCGCCGGGCGGCTCGTCGACCGCCGCGACCCCGCCCGCGTCCTCACCGCGCCGCTCGCGCTGGCGGTCCTCGCACTCGCGCTGACCCCCCTCGCCACCCGCGCGCTCATACCCGCGCTCCTCTGGGCGGCGGTCTGGGGCGTGGCCGTGGGCTTCGTCGTCGTACCGCAGCAGCACCGACTGGTCGCGCTCGGCCCCGCCGCCGCGCCGGTCCTGCTCGGGCTCAACTCCTCGGCGCTGTACGCGGGGATGGCGCTGGGCGGCGGGCTGGGCGGGCTGGCGCAGGAGTGGTTCGGGCTGAGCGCCGCGGGGCTGGGGCCGGTGGCGGCGGGGGTCACGGGCGCGGGGCTGCTGTGGCATCTGGGTACGTCACGGACGCGGACGCCGCGACGGGTTGTACAACGTTGAAATCTCCGCTACAAAACCCGTGACACCCTCCTGCGCACCACACCCCCACAGGCACCGCACGGAAGGTACCCACCGTGACCCACGCCGTACGCAGACTCCGCCGCCGGCGCTGGCCGGCCCTGGCCGCGACGCTGCTCGCGGTCGCCGTGGTGGCCGGCCTCGGCCCGGCAGCAGCCGACGAAGCCCCGGCGCCCGACCGCCCCGCGGCCGCTGATGAACGCCCCACGGCCGCCGCCGACCGCACCGCAGCCGACCCGGCAGCCAAACCCGCCGCCGCCGGCCGGTTCCGCAACCCCGTCAACACCGGCGCCGACCCCACCCTCGTCACCCACCAGGGCAACTACTACGTCGCCACCACCCAGGGCGACGCCATCCGCATGTGGAAGTCCCCCTCCGTCGCGACCCTCCTCACCGCCTCCCCGCACGAGGTCTGGCGCGACAGCGACCCCTCCCGCAACAAGCAGATCTGGGCCCCCGGACTCCTCCGGGACGGCGGCCGCTGGTACCTCTACTACACCGCCAGCGACGGCAACGACGCCGCCCACCGCATGTACGTGCTGGAGTCCGAGGGCAACGACCCCCTCGGCCCGTACCACTTCAAGGCCAAGGTCGCCGACTCCGGCAACGACCGCTGGGCCATCGACGGCGAGCCCTTCCGGCACGACGGCAAGCTCTACTTCGCCTGGAGCGGCCAGCGCGACGACGGCGTCGGCAACCAGCTCTTCGTCGCCCCCATGTCCAACCCCTGGACCCTCTCCGGCGGCCGCGTCCACCTCCCCGCGGACGGCAACTGCCCCGAGGTGCGCGAGGGCCCCACCCCGCTCCACAACTCCGCGGGCCGGCTCTATCTCACGTACTCCGCCTGCGACACCGGCAAGCCGGACTACGCGATCTGGGCCAAGTCCCTCGCCCCCGGCGCCAACCCGCTCGATCCCGCCGCCTGGCGGCAGGAGCCGGGCCCGATGTTCTCGCGTAACAACGGCGCGGGCGTGTACGGCCCCGGGCACCACTTCTTCTTCAAGTCGCCGGACGGCAGCCAGGACTGGATCGCCTACCACGCGAAGAACACGACGACGTACACCTACAGTTGGCGCACCACCCGGGTGCAGAAGATCGGCTGGACCGCCGACGGCCGCCCCGACCTCGGCACCCCCGTCGCCGCGGGCGCGACCATCGACCTGCCGGCCGGCGACCCGGGCCCCGGCACCACGGCCATCAACGACACCGACGCGCAGGTGACGTACACCGGCAACTGGAACTCCGGCAGCGGCTGCGCCGTGCAGTGCTTCTGGGGCAACGACCACTGGAGCGCCGAGTCCGGCGCGACGGCCACGTTCCGCTTCACCGGTACGCGGCTGGCGCTGCTGTCGGTCAAGGACACCGGCAACGGGATCGCCGCGATCTCCGTCGACGGCGGCCCGGAGCAGCGCGTCGACTACTACGGCAGCCCGCGCGTCGGCGAGCAGTTGCAGTGGGTGAGCCCGGTGCTGCCGCGCGGCGAGCACACGGTGAGGATCCGGGTGACCGGCGAGAAGAACCCGAACTCGGGCGCGGCGTTCGTGTCCGTCGACCGGGCGGAGGTCTATCCGTAAACGGCCGTCCGCGGGCGGCAGTTAGCATGCGGAGCCGGGGCCCGGCCGGGGTCCCGGCTCCGACGTGAAGTGCGAGTGCCGTGATACGAATACGCCGCCTGCTGCCGCCGCTCCTCGCCGCCGCCGCGGCCGTGACCCTGACCCTGACCGCGGGCTGCGATGCCGCGGAGGACCGGGCGGACGAGCCACCCGGCGACAACGCCCCCGCGAGCCCCGGCAGTCCCGGCACCCCAGGCAGCGGCACCTCCCCCCTCGACAACCCCGACGGCACCGCCCCCGGCCTCGCCCCCCTCACCTCCGCCGCCGACCGCGAGGCCGCCCTGGGCATCATCGACCGCCTGGCCACCGGGAGCCGCGGCTCCGGTTCCGGTTACGACCGCGACGAGTTCGGCTACGCCTGGATGGACACCGCGACCGGCGTACCGCTGGCCGGCAACGGCTGCGACACCCGCAACGACCTGCTGCGCCGCGACGGCCAGGACGTCCGGATGCAGGACGGCGACGACTGCGTGGTGGCGACGATGGAGCTTGCGGACCCGTATGCCGGCAAGGACATAGCGTTCGAACGCGGCCCGTCCACCTCAATGGACGTGCAGATAGACCACGTGGTGCCGCTGTCGTACGCGTGGCGGATGGGCGCCGGGAAGTGGCCGGAGGACAGGCGGAAGCAGTTGGCGAACGACCCGCTGAACCTCCTCGCGGTCGACGGCGACACCAACTCCTCGAAGGGCGACTCGGGACCGGAGGCGTGGCTGCCGCCGGCCGAGGGGATCCGCTGCGCGTACGGCGTACGGTTCGCGCAGGTCGCGCTGAAGTACGAACTCCCGGTGACGACGGCGGACAAGGAGACCCTGCGGGAGCAGTGCGGCTCGTGACGCCCGGCATGCGGGCGGGGCTGGAGGACGTCGGCTGGGCCGGGCTGCGGCACAACTACGGCACCGCCGAGGACGTACCCGGGCTGCTGCGCCGCTGCGCCGGGACGGACCGCGCGGACGTGGACACGGCGGCATTCGACCTGGAGAACGTGCTGTTCCACCAGGGCGGCTGGATCTGCCCCGCCGCACCGGCTGCCCGCGCTGCTGGACTGCTGGCGCGCGGAGCCCGACGGGCGACACGGAGACCACCGTCCCGGCGCTCCTGCACGCCGTACGGCACCTGCCCGAGGGAACGCACCTCCCCGTGACCCTCCCCGCCGTGCACTACCTCACCCGCATCGGCCCTCCGGCCCAGGACGCGGCACGACTCCTCCGCGACCTCCCCGACCGCCGCCTTCACCACAACGGCGGCTGGCGCGCCTTCACCGAGGACGAGGACATCCGCCGCGCGGTCGCCGAACTCCTCGCCGGGTGACAGGCTCCCCCTATCGCCCCGCGCGGTGCGGGGCCGGGCGGCCCCCCCGTACGAAGCCGGAGAAACGGCACACGTTCGCCCACCGGGCACCGAGAATTCACCCGCTGGACTCCTCGGCGGCAACCGCTTAAACGGTCGCACGCTTAGCCTTGCGAAGTGCCCAAACTGTCGGTCATCGTGCCCTTTCACAACGTGCAGGAATTCGCCCAGGACACCCTGCGCAGCCTGGCCCGCAACGCCCGCTCCGACCGGGAGTTCATCCTCGTCGACGACTGCTCGACGGATGCCACCCCGCAGATCGTCGACCGCGCCGCGCGGACGCTGCCCGGTGCACGGGTGATCCGGCACGAGACCAACCGGGGCATCGCCCGGGCCCGTAACAGCGGCATCGACGCCGCCAGAGGCGACTATCTGACGTTCCTCGACGGCGACGACTGGTACGCGCCGGGGTATCTGGACGACCTCATCGCCGCCATGGACCGGTACGGCACCGACTTCGTGCGCGTCGACCACGTGCAGTCCAACGGGCGCGACCGCGTCGTGCGGCGGGCGCCCGCCCGGCGCCGCGACACGATACTCGCGGCCCGCGACGGCATCGGTCAGGCCAATCTCGAAACGATGGTCGACTATCCCTTCGTCTGGGCCGGTATATACCACCGCCGTCTCTTCAAGGACGGCGCCGGGCGCTTCGCCGCCGAGCTGCGTACCGCCGAGGACCGGCTGTGGACGTGGATGCTCCACCTGAACGCCGAGACCTTCGCCGTCACCGGCCTGCTCGGGGTCTTCTACCGGCGCGGCGTCAAGACCTCCCTCACGCAGATCAGCGACGACCGCCAGCTCGACTTCATCCCCGCGCACGACGCGATGCTGAACGCCGTCCTCGCCGACCCGGACGCCGACCGCTTCCTGCCCAAGGCCGTACGGACCTACTGCGCCCTCATCGCCTTCCACCGCGGCAACTCCGAACGCCTGGAGCCGGGCCTCGCCAGACGCCTGGAGCGCGCCTCCGCCGAGGCGCTGCGGCGGATGCCGCAGGACGTGCTGGAGGAGACCCTGCGCGGCATGGACGAGCAGCGCGGCCGGATGCTGCGGCAACTGCGGGCGTCGGGGCGGGGGAAGCCCGGGCAGCCGGGCAGGCAGGGCACGCAGGACAGTACGGGAAAGCCTGAAAGGGTCGCCTGAAACGTGCACGAGCACCGCACCCAGATCTTCGAGGTCTCCACGCTGTACGGGGCGGCGACTCTCGCCGCCGCGCTGGACGCCGGGCAGTTCGGGCCGCGCTCCGGCGCCCGCCGCATCCTGCTCGTCGCCAACAATGCGGCCGTACCCGAGACCGCCGTCCAACTGTCCGAAATGCACGGATGGACGCCGGTTTCCACCCGCTTCGACGAGGTGCTGGACTACAACCACGAGATCCGCCCGCACCACCCCGCGGCCTGGCACCCCAAGGGCGGCGACGTGCCGCTGCTCCAGCGGCTGCTGCGGCGCGCCTGGAACCTGGGCGACGGGCCGCTGGACCTGGTGGTCGAGTCGGTCACCGCGCCGCCCGCCAAGGCGCTCGTCGCGATCTTCGCCGACGCCGACGTGCACGTGTACGCGGACGGGCTGATGAGCTACGGCCCGACCCGCGAGAAGCTGCCGCAGCACGTGGCCTGCCGGGTGCAGCGGCTGCTGCACCTGGACCTGGTGCCGGGGCTCGAACCGCTGCTGCTCACCGAGTACGGGGCGCCCGCGGAGGTGGTGCCGAACGAGGCGTTCCGCGCGGTGCTCGACGAGGTGACCGCCGCCACGCCCGCGGCAGACGGTGGGGAGGGTGAGGGCGAGGCCGACGGCGAGGGTGCGCCCACCGCGATACTCCTCGGCCAGTACCTCGCCGCGCTCAGCATCCTCAGCCAGGCGGAGGAGGAGGCGCTCCACGAGCGCATGCTGCGCGGCGCCGCCGCGGCCGGCCACCGCGCCGTCCTCTTCAAGCCCCACCCCACCGCCCCCGCGCGCTACTCCACGGTGCTCCAGAAGGCCGCCGCGGACGCGGGCGTCACGCTGACGGTGCAGGAGGAGCCGATGCTCGCCGAGGCGCTGTACGGCACGCTGCGCCCGGGGCTCGTCGTCGGCTGCTTCTCCACCGCGATGCTCACCGCGGCCACCCTGTACGGCATCCCCGTCGCCCGCGTCGGCACGGACACGCTGCTGGAGCGGCTGACCCCGTACCAGAACAGCAACCGGATACCCGTCACCATCGTGGACTCCGTCGTCCCGGAGCTGGGCGGCCCCGACCGCCCGGCGCGGGACGCCACCCAACTCGCCGGGCTGCTCACGGCGGTGGGGTACTGCATGCAGGCCGACAACCACGCACGGCTGCGCCCGGGTGCGCAGGAGTGGCTGGCGGTGTACCTGGACGCGTCCACCCGGCCGTACTTCAAGCGCAAGCGGCTGACGGCGCTGGGGCTGCCGGGCGGCAACCTCGGCCGGGTCCCCAACGCCCGCAGGGCGCTGGGGAAGGTCCGCAGGGCGCTGACGAAGCCGTAGCCCGGCGGCGCGGCGAAGGGGAGGCCGTACGGGCGCCGGAGCGCTCGTACGGACACCCGGCCCCCGGTCCGCTACCCCAGCAGCCGCCGCAGCCCCAGCCGCTGCCACAGCAGCGCCACGCCGAAGGACAGCACCACGCTCGCCGCCCATATCCCGGCCGTGAGCAACACCGCCTCCGCGCGGCCCAGATCCGCCGACACCAGCGGCTCCGCCAGCGTCCTGATCACCATGAGGTGCACGAGGTACGCCCCGAACGCGGCCCCCGCGACGCGCTTCAGCGGGGAGCGCCACCGCTCCGGCACCCGCACCCGGGTCAGCGTCAGCAGCACCGCGCCGGTGAAGACCGCGACCAGCACGTGCGCGTTGGGGATCACGTACTTCACCTGCGTCTGGTAGAGCAGCACGCCCAGCATCGCCGCCGTCGCCGCGCCCAGCCACAGCGCGCGGATGCCGCGTCCGCTCCGCGGGCGCAGCGAGAACAGCAGGGCGCCCCCGGCCGCGTACACGAGCGAGTAGACGCCGAAGCCCCAGCCGAACGACGGTGTGCCCGAGTCCGCAATCCGGCCCGCGTCGGCCAGCAGGCCGGGCCCGAGGGCGAAGCCGAGGAGCACCCCGCCCAACCACCAGGGGCGCCGTCCTGCGCGCAGCAGGACGACGAAGCCGAGGAGGAGGACGGCGGGGACGTAGGCGTACAGGTACCAGAGGTGGTAGGCGGGGCGTACGGTCCCGAACGCGGCGTCCACCGCCAGGTCCCGCAGGGGGTCCTCATTTGTCTCCTGCAGCCTGCCCCACAGCAGATAGATGACCGTCCACACGGCCATGGGGACGACGATGCGCACCATGCGCTGCGCGAGCCGCCGGCCGTCGCGCGGGGGCGCGCCGACGAGGACGGCCCAGCCGGCGATCGCGAAGTACATGGGGACGGCGAACCGGCTGATCGCGTCGGCGGTCATGCCCGCCCAGTACGCGGCCGCGCCGTTCGCCTCCTGGCGGCCCACGGCGTCGATGAACTCGGAGCCGGTGTGCCCCAGGATGACGCCGCAGGCGCAGAGCAGCCGGATGAGGTCCACGTCGTAGCGGTGTCCGGGCCGCCGTGCCGCCGCGGCGGCGGGATCCGGGGCCGCGGCCGGGTCCGGTGCGGCGGTGCGCTTCGGCGGGGAAGTGGAGGCGGCTGCCGGCTGCGTCGGCACGTCGGATACGGTCACTGCCGAACCTTCTTGTGCCGCGGTGTACGGAACATGAATGACGGCCGAACAGAACGGCCGAACACACAAGTCATGCCTTGGCAGTGGTGGCGCCGGCCACCCCTTGCATAAGATCGTGATCCGTATCACGAAGTGGCACGCCGCCGCAGGAAAGCCGCCCAGGAGGCCGCCATGCGCAGGACAGCGCTCGCCGTAACCGCCGCCGCGTTCATCGCGGCCGTGCCGCTGCTCAGCTCGTGCAGCGGCGAACCGCGCGCGGGAGCCGCGGCCGTGCTCGGCGACGACGAGCGCATCACGGTCTCGCAGTTGCAGAACCGGGTCGCCGAGGTGCGCGATGCGCAGAACGACAGCCCCCAGGCCGCCGAGATGATCGACCAGAGCGGCGACCTCAGCGTGGACACGCTGAACACGATGCTCCAGGGCCGGGTCATCGAGCAGGCCGCGGAGAGCCACGGCGTGACCGTCCCCCGCAGCGAGGTGCAGCGCACGCGCCAGGCCGAGGCGCAGTCCGTCGGCGGCGAGAAGCAGCTCGAGACCATGTACGTCCAGCAGTTCAGCATCCCGCCGGAGGGCCTGGACACGCACTACAAGCAGCAGCTCATGGTGCAGGGGCTGGTGGAGAAGCTGGGCATCAACCCGCAGACGCAGGAGGGCCAGGCGCGGCTCGGCGGGGTGCTGGTCGAGGCGTCGAAGGACCTGGGCATCGACGTCAGCCCGCGGTTCGGCACGTGGGACAACGAGCAGGTGCGGCTGGGGCAGGCCGACACCCCGTGGATCAAGCAGGTCAGCGCCACCGCCGAGGGCGACGCCGGCCCGCAGCAGTGAGCGGGCGGCGGGCTTGGGCCCGTCGTTCCGCGGCCGCCGGTGCCGGGCTGTCGGCGGTGTCCGTTACGGTCGGGGACGTGACCGGCCGAATCGTCCTGCTGACCACCACCCACCGCATCGCCCCCGGGCTGCTGTCCTGGCCCGCGTGGGAGGCGCTGCGCGGCGCCGACCGCGTGCTGTGCGCCGACGCCGCGCATCCGCAGGTGCCGTATCTGCGGGAGTCGGGCGTCGAGGTGGAGACCGCCGTGCCCGACGCCCGCGAGCTGGTCGACGCCTGCGCCGAGGGCGCCACCGTCGTCGTGGTCGCCGCGGCGGACGGCGAGCCCGGGCTGACGGACGGCCTGGCGCGGCTGGCGGGCTCGGGGCGGGTGGAGATGCCGTCGCTGGAGCTGCTCCCCGGTTCGTACGACGTGCCGGGCGCCCGGCTGATCGACGTGGTCGAGGTGATGGACCGGATCCGGCGCGAGTGCCCCTGGAGCAGCGGGCAGACCAGCGCGGGCCTGGCGGCGCACAGCCTGGAAGAGGTCTACGAGCTGGTCGAGGAGATCGAGTCCGGCGACTTGCAGGCTGTCCGCGAGGAGCTGGGGGACGTGCTGCTCCAGGTCGTCTTCCACGCCAGGATCGCGGAGGAGGACCCCGAGGAGCCCTTCTCCATCGACGACGTGGCGGGCACGCTCGTGGAGAAGCTGGTCCGCCGCCATCCGCACGTCTTCGGCGACGCGGTGGCCGAGACCCCGGCGGACGTCAAGGCGCACTGGCTGCGCGAGAAGGCCATAGAGAAGCGGCGTACGTCGGTCACGGAGGGCGTGCCGCTGGCGCAGTCGGCGCTGTCGCTGGTGGCGAAGCTGGCCGGGCGCGCCCGCACGGCGGGCCTGGCGGTGCAGGTGCCCGGCGGGGCACGGGCCGGGCTCGGGAACGGGGCTCCCGCGGCCGCGGGGAACGGCGTTCGCAGGGACGGGGCCGCCGTACGGGAGGGCCGTGGCGCGACCGCGCCGGCGGGCGATCCGGTGGACGGGTTCGGCGCCGAACTGCTCGCGCTGGCGCTGCGGGCCGAGGCGCAGGGCGTGGAGCCGGAGACGGCGCTGCGGGCCGCGGCGCGCACGTACCGCGAGGCGATCCTCGCGGCGGAGCAGGCGGGCGCGGCGGAGCAGGCCGCCGGGGGCGGCGGCACCGGCACGTACGACGCCGCAAGGCCGGAAACCCCGCCCGGCACGAACGGCAGGGCTCCGGAGGACTCCGGCGCCTCCGACGGGCCGTCCGCCGCCGGGTCCTCCGGCGCGCGCTGACGTGGCCGGTCCGCCCGCGGGCGACGGGCCCGAGCCCGCGCTCTTCAGTGGGGAGTTCGCCACCGACCCCTATCCCGCGTACGCCTGGCTGCGCACCCACACGCCCGTCCACCGCACCACCGTGCCCAGCGGCGTCGACGCCTGGCTCGTCACCCGCTATGCCGACGCCCGCCAGGCCCTCGCCGACCCCCGGCTGTCCAAGAACCCCGCGCACCACCACAGCGACAAGACCGGCATCCCCGGCGAGCGCAGCGCCGGCCTCATGACCCACCTGCTCAACATCGACCCGCCCGACCACACCCGGCTGCGCAGGCTGGTCTCCAAGGCGTTCACGCCCCGCCGCGTCGCCGCCTTCGCGCCCCGCGTGCAGGAGCTGACCGACCGCCTCATCGACGGCTTCGCGGACCGCGGCGAGGCCGACCTCATCCACGAGTTCGCCTTCCCGCTGCCGATCTACGCCATCTGCGACCTCCTCGGCGTCCCCGCGGAGGACCAGGACGACTTCCGCGACTGGGCCGCCGTGATGATCCACCACGGCAAGGGCCCGCGCGGCGGCGTCGCGCGCGCGGTGAAGAAGATGCGCGCCTACCTCGCCGAGCTGATCCACCGCAAGCGCGCGGCGCTCGGCGGCGGCGACGCCGCGGACGACGACCTGATCTCCGGCCTCATCCGCGCCTCCGACGAGGGCGAGAAGCTGACGGAGAACGAGGCCGCCGCCATGGCGTTCATCCTGCTGTTCGCCGGCTTCGAGACCACCGTCAACCTGATCGGCAACGGCACGTACGCCCTCCTCACCCACCCCGCCGAGCGCGCCCGGCTGGCCGCGGATCCCGCGCTGCTGCCCTCCGCGGTGGAGGAACTGCTGCGCTACGACGGCCCGGTGGAGCTGGCGACGTGGCGGTTCGCCACCGAGCCGCTGCAGATCGGCGGGCAGCGCGTCGCCGTGGGCGACCCGGTGCTCGTCGTGCTGGCCGCCGCCGACCGCGACCCCGCGCGCTTCGCGGAACCCGACACCCTGGACCTGTCCCGGCGTGACAATCAGCACGTGGGCTACGGCCACGGCATCCACTACTGCCTCGGCGCACCCCTCGCCAGGCTGGAGGCGCAGACCGCCCTGGGTACCTTGCTGCGCCGCCTTCCCGACCTGCGGCTGGCGGGCGAGACGTCCGAATTGCGGTGGCGCGGCGGGCTCATCATGCGGGGCCTGCGGACGCTGCCGGTGCACTTCGGCCCTTCTCTGTGATCTGCGCGTGACTATCAGGCGATCAACTTGTGATCGGAGGTAGTTCGGTATTAAGTTCGGCCACTGGCTCGAACACACAGGGAACGAAAGGCACTCGCATGCGCTCGGGTAACGGACGCCACCGACGTCCCCGCCAGGCCCCCGCGTTCGTCGTCGCGGCCGGTGCGACCGGGGCGGGTCTCGCCCTGCCGCTGCTGGGGGCGAGCGGCGCGAGCGCCGCCGACGCCGGCACGTGGGACCGGGTCGCCGAGTGCGAGAGCGGCGGGCTGTGGAGCGCCGACGAGGGCAACGGGTACTACGGCGGCCTGCAGTTGACGATGGACATGTGGCAGGAGTACGGCGGCGAGGAGTTCGCCTCGCAGCCCGACTTCGCCAGCCGTGCGCAGCAGATCACGGTCGCCGAGCGCATCCTCGCCGGCATGGGCGCCGACAAGGCGTGGCCGGAGTGCGCCCAGGACGCCGGGCTGCACGGCGACGACGAGGTGCCGGAGGTCGACCCCGGCGCCGAGCTGCCGCTGCTGCCCACGGCGCCGCCCACCCTCGCCCCGAGCCCGGGCGAGGACTCCCAGGGCCAGGACGAGGACCGGCGTACGGACCGCGAGGACAAGCGCGACCGCAAGGACAGCGGCGACGAGGACCGGAAGGCCGGCGAGGGCGCTGGCAAGCACCGCGGCAGCCAGGACCCGGGCGAGCACGACGGCGGCCCCGGCGAGGGGACCGGCCGGGACGACGACACCACCTCCGCCGACGGCTCCGGCCGGCACCGCGCCCCGAACGCCTCCGCGACCCCCACCCCGTCCGAGGCCCCGGCCTCGCCCGGCGCCCCCGAGGCCCCGCGCGAGGCCGTCGAGACCCCCGGCGCCTCCCAGTCGCCCGACGAGGCCGAGCTGCCCGAGCCGGGCCGCGAGTGGATCGCTGAGATCCCCGGCGACGCGGACGAGCGCGGCGGGGACCGCAAGGGCGACGCCTCGGGACGCGATGCCGCGGCGGGCGACGGCAGTTATACCGTCCGACCGGGTGACACCCTCTCGGAAATTGCCAGAGAGCATTCCCTGTCGGGCGGATGGTCCGAGTTGTACGACGGGAACAAGAACTCCCTCGGTAAGGACCCCGACACCATCAAGCCTGGTCAGGAACTCGAATTGAGCGGGAACTGAACAGCCGGCGGGTGAAGTCGGCGCGTATTAGTCATATTTGACGTAATCGGCTGACCGGGCTACCTGACGGACGTAAAACCGGGCGTGGCATTTTCCGAGGTCTTTGAATCGCACACGCCTATGTGCTTACCGTCACATTGCTCGCCAACGCGAGCCCCGGTGATCGCCTCACGCCGAATCCTGTCGGCGTTCACCCGGGCCACCTGTGCATGAAGCACCGCTGACAGGAGCGGGGGACCCACGGTAAGCGCCGCTCCGGTCCAACGAGAAGGCGGACCGGGCGGCTTGGGGTCAAGCCGCACGTATGACGTACGGCCGGGCACTCACAGCCCGCACCCGACAGCTCACCTCGCAGGCGTCGGTGAGAAAAGAGCATCATGCTTCTTCCTGCCGGAACGGGTAAGCACCGCCGCCCCGCCGCACAGGCACGCCTTGGTGCACACTCCCGCATGGCCGTCCTCGTGGGCGCCACCGGAACAGCGATCGGGCTGCCGGTGCTCGGCGCCCAGCACGCGTTCGCGGCGCCCATCGATACGTGGGAACGGGTAGCCGCCTGCGAGTCCGGAGGAAATTGGGCGACGAATACCGGGAACGGCTATTTCGGCGGCGTCCAGTTCTCCCAGTCGAGCTGGGAAGCCGCCGGCGGCCGGAGCTTCGCCTCGCGCGCCGACCTGGCGTCGAAGCAGCAGCAGATCGCCGTCGCGGAGCGGCTGCTGTCCATGCAGGGCCCGGGCGCGTGGCCCAACTGCGGCCCACGCGCGGGCCTGGCCGCGGGGAGTCCGGCCGCCGGGCAGATCGTCCCCCCGGCGCCGCAGGAGGCCCCGCAGCAACAGCAGCAGCAACCGGAGACCCTGCCGCAGCCGGCCCCGCAGACGCAGGAGCAGGCGCCGCAGGAGGCCCCGCAGGGCACCGAGGCCCGCGGCGCCGCCGAGCAGACGCAGCCGGAGTCCCGCACGGTCTTCCGCGGCTTCTACTACGAGGTCCGCGAGGGCGACACCCTCGACGACATCGCCCGGCGGCACGGCGCGGAGAGCTGGCAGCAGTTGTACGAGGACAACAAGCCGGTCGTCGGCGCGAACCCGGACCTGATCCGGCCGGGCCAGAAGCTGAAGGTGAACTAGCCCCGTGCGCGGGCGGGCCGAACCGGACCACGAACGGGCCGGCCCGCCCGCGCCGTGTGCACCGCTGCCTGCCGCTCCTGCCGCCGCCCGCTCCCTGGGCCCGCCGGCCGCCCGGCACGCCGCCGCGGTACGGCGCGGCCGTCCCGGCCCGTCCGGTGCGCGGGCCGGGACGACCACGCCGTACGCCACCCGCTCCCGCGGCTCCCGTCCCCGCAGCCTCCGTCCCCGCCGCCCCCGCCCCCGCGGCTCCCGTCCCGCGCCGCGTCCCGCGGTCCGTCCCCGCTCCCGGGCCCGAACCGTCTCGTACCGCGGAATGCGGCCGGGTGCGCGCCGGGGCCGTCACCCGGGGCGGCTAGGCTCAGGGCGGAACCCGTAGCGAATCCCTCCGAAGGAGACACCGTGCCGTCCATCGACGTCGTCGTAGCCCGAGAGATTCTCGACTCCCGCGGCAACCCCACGGTCGAGGTCGAGGTCGGCCTCGACGACGGCAGCACCGGCCGTGCTGCCGTTCCGTCCGGCGCCTCCACCGGCGCCTTCGAGGCCCTGGAGCTGCGCGACGGGGACAAGGCCCGCTACGGCGGGAAGGGCGTCGAGAAGGCCGTGCTCGCCGTCATCGAGCAGATCGGCCCCGAGCTCGTCGGCTACGACGCCACCGAGCAGCGCCTCATCGACCAGGCGATGTTCGACCTCGACGCCACCCCCGACAAGTCCTCCCTCGGCGCCAACGCCATCCTCGGCGTCTCGCTCGCCGTCGCGCACGCCGCCTCCGAGGCGTCCGACCTGCCGCTCTTCCGCTACCTCGGCGGCCCCAACGCGCACGTGCTGCCCGTGCCGATGATGAACATCCTCAACGGCGGCAGCCACGCGGACTCCAACGTGGACATCCAGGAGTTCATGATCGCGCCGATCGGCGCCGAGTCGTTCTCCGAGGCGGTCCGCTGCGGCGCGGAGATCTACCACCAGCTCAAGGCCGTCCTCAAGGAGCGCGGCCTGTCCACCGGCCTCGGCGACGAGGGCGGCTTCGCGCCGAACCTCGACTCCAACCGGGACGCGCTGGACCTCATCATCGAGGCGATCCAGAAGGCCGGCTACACCGCGGGCCAGGACGTCGCCCTCGCGCTCGACGTCGCCGCCTCCGAGTTCTACAAGGACGGCGTGTACGTCTTCGAGGGCAAGGGCCGCTCCGCCGCCGAGATGACGGAGTACTACGAGCAGCTCGTCGCGGACTACCCGCTGGTGTCCATCGAGGACCCGCTGTTCGAGGACGACTGGGCCGGCTGGCACGTGCTGACCGAGCGCCTCGGCGACAAGGTGCAGATCGTCGGTGACGACCTCTTCGTCACCAACCCCGAGCGGCTGCAGCGCGGCATCGACGAGGGCTCGGCCAACGCGCTGCTGGTGAAGGTGAACCAGATCGGCTCGCTCACCGAGACCCTGGACGCCGTCGAGCTGGCCCAGCGCAACGGCTTCAAGTGCATGATGTCCCACCGCTCCGGCGAGACCGAGGACGTCACCATCGCCGACCTGGCCGTCGCCACGAACTGCGGCCAGATCAAGACCGGCGCCCCCGCCCGCTCCGAGCGGGTCGCCAAGTACAACCAGCTCCTGCGCATCGAGGAGATCCTCGACGACGCCGCCGAGTACGCGGGCCGCAGCGCCTTCCCCCGCTACAAGAACGGCTGAACGGACCGACCCCGTACGACATCGGCGTCGGACGCCCCCGGCCCCGGCCGCACCGCGTAGGGTGCGACCGGGGCCGACCACCGCTTGCCGCCCGGGGAGGACGCGACGCACATGGCCAGGGAGCGCTTCTCCACCACCACCCGGCTCAAGCTGCTCGGCGAGCAGGCCGTCAGCCGGGTCTCGGAGCGCGTCTACCGCGCGCGCCCGCCGCGGCGCAGCCGGCTGACGGGGCGGGCCGCGGTGCTCGCGCTCGTCGTCTGCTCGCTGGTGGTGGCGCTCGCGTACCCGCTGCGCCAGTACATCGCCCAGCGCGCCGAGGTCGCCGAGCTGGAGCGGGAGAAGGCCCAGGCCGAGCAGCGGGTGGAGGAGCTGCGGGACGAGAAGTCCCGCTGGAACGACCCGGAGTACGTGCGCCGGCAGGCCCGCGAGCACCTGCACTACGTCCTGCCCGGCGAGACCGGCTACCTGATGCGCGACGGCACCGGCTCCGCCGGCTCCGGTGCGGAGGGGGAGGCGGTGGACAGGCCGTGGTACGAGAACCTGTGGGACGGCCTGGACGCCGCGGACGGCCGGCGCTGAGGCGCGTCACGTACGCGAACGCCGCCCGCCGCGGCACGCCGGCCCGACGCGGGACACCTGCCGCCCGCCGCCGCCCGGCGCCTGACGCCGACCGCCCGGCTGAACGAGGAGAGATGGACAAGCCCCCGCCGCCCACCGAGCACACCCCCGCCACCGCGGCCGACGCCGCCGCCGTGGCCGCGCAGTTGGGCCGCGCCCCGCGCGGCCTGCGCGCCGTGGCGCACCGCTGCCCGTGCGGCAACCCGGATGTCGTGGAGACGTCCCCGCGGCTGCCCGACGGCACGCCGTTCCCGACGCTGTACTACCTGACGTGCCCGCGCGCGAACTCCGCGATCGGCACGCTGGAGGCGGACGGCGTGATGAAGGAGATGACGGCCCGGCTCGCGGCGGACCCGGAGCTGGCGGCGGCGTACCGCGCGGCGCACGAGGACTACCTCGCCCGCCGCGACGCGATCGCCGAGCTGGCAGGATTCCCGAGCGCGGGCGGGATGCCGGACCGGGTGAAGTGCCTGCATGTGCTGGTCGCGCACGCGCTGGCGGCGGGGCCCGGGGTGAACCCGCTGGGGGACGAGGCGCTGGCGATGCTGCCGGAGTGGTGGGCCAAGGGCCCGTGCGTGACGCCCGAGGAATCCGGGGAGGATGAGGCATGACCCGAGTGGCTGCCGTGGACTGCGGTACGAATTCGATCCGCCTGCTGGTCGCGGACGTCGACACGCGGTCCGGCGAAGTGAAGGACCTGGACCGCCGGATGGAGATCGTCCGGCTGGGCCAGGGCGTGGACCGTACGGGCCGGCTGGCGCCCGAGGCGCTGGAGCGGACCTTCGCGGCCTGCCGCCGGTACGCGGAGATCATCGAGCGGCTGGGCGCGGTCCGTACCCGGTTCGTCGCCACCTCCGCCTCCCGGGACGCGGAGAACCGCGCGGACTTCGCCCGCGGCGTGGAGGAGATCCTCGGCGTCCGCCCGGAGGTCATCACCGGCGACGAGGAGGCCGCGCTGGCCTTCACGGGCGCGACGAAGGAGCTGTCGGGACGGGTGCCGGGGCCGTACCTGGTGGTCGACATCGGCGGCGGCTCGACGGAGTTCGTCTCCGGCACGGACGAGGTGGCGGCGGCCCGCTCGGTCGACATCGGCTGCGTCCGCCTCACCGAGCGCCACCACTTCGCCGACCCTCCGGCGCCGGCGCAGATCGAGGCGGCGAAGGCCGACATCGCCGCGGCCCTGGACACGGCGGAAGCCGCGGTCCCGCTCCGCGACACCGCCACCCTGGTCGGCCTCGCCGGCTCGGTCACCACGGTCGCGGGCATCGCCATGGACCTCCCCGCCTACGACACGATGGCCCTGCACCACGCCCGCGTCCCGGTGGCCCGCATCCGCGACATCACGAACTCCCTGCTCAAGGCCACCCACGAGGAACGAGCCGCCATCCCGGTCATGCACCCGGGCCGCGTCGACGTGATCGCCGCGGGGGCACTGGTCCTGCTGTCGGTCATGGAGCGCACGGGCGCCCCCGAGGTGATCGTCAGCGAACACGACATCCTGGACGGGATCGCGTACCGGTCCGCCTCAGCCTGATCGAGGCCGCTGACCTGCCGAAACGCGGGTGATACCGACGGCGAGGGCACCGAGCGCTTCCTTTTCGGGGCCGTAGATGCTCCGAATGTTCGCGAGCTGCTGCTCGCGCGAGGCTGTCGGATTGACGTTGTCCGGGCCCTCGCTGTCGAGCAGGGCCTCGAAGTTCGGGTACTCGTTGACCCGGGTGACCCTTACGTCGACAGTTTCCTCGGTGCCTTTGATCCGGAACCGGATCACGTCGCCCGCGGCAAGGTCGGCGAGGTGCGGATACTTGACCCTTACCTCGATGGACTTCGTGCCGGCGGCGACAAGATCGAAATACCGCCGGTAGAGATTCAGCTCGTGAACGCGAGCCATGGTTCCGGTCATGGGGCGGGAACGCTCCTAGTCGCTGGTGCGGTCAGCAGTCGGCCGACTTCGCCGACGGAGTACGAACGGAAGAAGTGCCGCGGGTCCGAGAGCACGATCTCGGTCATGCCGAGCAGGCGCTTGACGTAGTCGGCTAACGTGCCGGGCCATTCCCGGGTGTCGAGCATCCAGGGCTCCGCGCCGTCCGGCAAGGGCGCATGCCCTTCCCGGATGAGGGATTTGGACAGCTTCGCGCCCGTGTCCGTGACGACCTGCGGGCAGAACAACCGGGCGGGAAGCTGCTGCGGGGCGAGGCCGACGGCCTGTAGGGCTCCGTCGACGAGCTGCGAGCCGAACACCCAATCGCCGCCCTTGACCATCACGTGGAGCGTGCCGCTGTACTTGTCGCCGAGGGACAACTCTTTCACGAGGTTCCGGTACAAGGTGGCCAGGTCGAGGTACCCGCCACCGCCAGGAGTGATGGTGACCTCGTACGCGCCGTGGTGCAGGCACTCGGCGGTGACGGTGGCGTGATCGCGGCTGCTGTCGCGTACGCACGTGCGCTGGGCGTACTTCTCGGACCAGCCGCATCCCGATGCGGGACACGGCACGCGGAGGTGAGCGACGCCGGCCGAGGGGGCGAGCCACCAGCGGGCCGCATCCATACGGGGCAGAACGCGCAGCCACGTGCGCCGGTAGTGCTCGGTGGCCTGCTGCTGGCTGTAGGTCTCGACGGCGTAGGGCACCGCCAGGCGCTCGGAGAGCGCGGCGAAGAGCGGTCGGTACAAGGCGTCGATCTGCTTGGTGATGGCCTGCTCGCCGAGAGCGTGCGCGTAGGTGCGCATGTACCGGTGACCGGTCGAGGGGGCCGTGACGATGGCGTGTGGGGCGTTGTCCAGCGCGGCGAACCGCACCTCGACTGGCGCGCCGAACTTCTCGCGCACCCTCGCTGCCGTATCGAAGGTGAGGGACTGGACGAGTGACGTACCGATGTGGGGCGCCCCGTTGATCTGCGTCCCGACGACGAACACGATCCGCTCGGGTGCCGCGTCGAGGACTCGAGGTGTGAGCACGTCCTGAGCGTGTGAAAGCGCGTTGGCCAGGACAGTATTCGGCGATACCGGGTAAGTGCTCACACTTCCTCCTCGGTTGGGTGAACAGAACGATGCCGCGCCGCTAACACGTTGCCTCTGCCGGTTGCCTGATTTTGAACTCGGCCCATACGACCTTGCCGGGGCCGGTGCGGTCGGACACTCCCCAGTCGTCCGCGAATGCGGAAACGAGCAGCAGCCCGCGGCCGCGGTCGTCGGTGTCTGCGGGCGTGCATAGGTGCGGGATGTTGGTGCTGGCGTCGTGTACCTCGATGCGTACTACGTTGTCGCTGCACATGATCTGGACGAGGAAGCGGCGGCCGATGGGGGTGTGCTGTAAGGCGTTCGTGGCCAGTTCGGAGACGCACACGCGGATGTCGTCGGCCTGCTCGGGAGCGCATCCGCTGATGCAGTCCGCCACGAATGTTCGCGCGCGGCCGACGGCTGCGACGCTGCGAGGGAACGAACGCGATTTCACCTGGAGTCACATCCTCGGGCGTGGGCGGACCGGCGGCGCCCTGGCGCTCGTTGTCCTGGGACTGCAAGCCGGTTGAGCAAGATTATGGCGCGCAGTCCTAGGACAGTCAACAGTCCTAGGACTGTGCTTCACTGTCGCTGTCGAGAGGAGTGCGGCATGGCGCCCAAATGGCGAGAGCTTGCGGACCGACTGGCCGAACAGATCAGGAGCGGCGAGTACCTGCCCGGTGCCCAGTTGCCGCAGATCAGGGACCTCGTGGAAGCGGGGGAAGGTTCGAAGTCCACGGTCCACGCGGCGTACAAGGCGTTGGAAGCCGAAGGGCTGGTCACGTCGTCGCGTGGACACGGCACGGTCGTCCGCGAGCGGATTCCGCTCAAGCGGCTCGGCATCGGGCGGTACGACAAGGCCAAGTGGCGCGACGGCGATGAAGTGGCGTTCATCGCCGACCGTGTGGCGTCCGGGCGCGCGTACAACCGGGACGAGCAGACTCAGACCATCAGCCGGGTGCCTGCGCCGGCCGCCGTCGCTCAGGCGCACGGCCTGCCCGAAGGTGCGGAGGTCTACGCACGTGCGCGAGTGATCAAGGAAGGCTCACAGCCGACGCACACGCTCACCAGTTACTACCGTCCCGAGCACGTGGAAGGAACGCGCATCGTCGACCCGGCGCCGGGGCCCGCCGGCCGGGGCGGCGGCTTCCGTGTCCTGTATGACGCCGGATACGAAATCGACCACATGCGGGAAACGCTGTTCGCACGCATCCCCACGGCGGACGAAGCGCAACTCCTCCGGCTCGCACCGGGCGAGTGGGTGGTGGAGTTGCACCGGACGACCTGCACGGCTGACGGCACCGTGGTGGAATTCGCGATCGGCGTTCACGCGGCGACGCGCTTCTCCTGGACCTATGACTTCAAGGTCCCCGACTCGGCGAAGGCGGAGGGCGAGAGCCAGTGATCTCGACGCAGGTGTGGGCCGACGCGCAACGGCTCTGGGACTTTCAGCAGATGGGTCACGAGCTGCGTCCGTGCTCTGTTGCGATCGGGCTGGGCAGCCATGACCTCGGAGTCGCTGAGATCACCGCCGATCTCTACCACCGGGGCATGATGCCGCTGATCGTCTTCACCGGGGCGACCAGCCGCACCACACGCGACCGCATGCCGCGTGGGGAGGCTGAGCACTACCGCGAGCGGGCGGTGGAGCTGGGGGTGCCGGCCGGTGCGGTCCTCGTCGAGCCACGGGCCCGGAACACGGGGGAGAACATCCGCTTCTCCCGCACGTTGCTCGAAGAACACGGTGTCCCTGTGTCGTCCGTCCTGCTGATCAGCAAGCCGTACGAGGAACGACGGGCCTACGCGACCGCACGCAAGCTGTGGCCCGAAGTCGACTGGGTCAGTGCCTCCACGCCCATGACGCTGACCGGATACGTCGACTCCATCGGGGACGCACGGCTGGTGCTCGACATGCTGGTCGGGGCGCAGCAGCGGCTCATGGTCTACCCGCAGCAGGACTTCATGATCGAACAGCACATCCCCGACGACGTGGCCGCAGCGTACGAGCGGCTGCGCGACGCCGGTTTCACGAGCAGACTCGTACCGGATGCCACGGAGCGGAAGTGACGGAGCCGAGCACCGAAGGAAGTTCGTGAAGTTATTCACATGCTTCCGGTGCGGATTTCGCCTTCTGGCTCGGATCCTGGACTCCGCGGGCCCGCGCGGCGTGTGACAGGCGCTTTGCGTCAGAGTGACGTCTGTGCGTCGCGGGCTCGAAATCCCAGCTCACGGGCCTGTCGCCGAAAACCGCCCCGCGGTCCGTGACGAGCGCACAAGGTGCGGCGGCGCAGTGTAGCACCACAGGGGGTGGAGCTTGTGAACCCCCTCACGAGCACCCCTCCGGTACCGGGGGGATACTCGAATCATGAGCACTACGGAGCGTCCCAGGATCCTCGTAGTAGGCGGCGGTTACGTCGGCCTTTACGCGGCGCGCCGCATCCTGAAGAAGATGCGGTACGGGGAGGCGTCGGTCACCGTCGTCGACCCGCGCTCGTACATGACGTACCAGCCGTTCCTCCCCGAGGCGGCCGCCGGCAGCATCTCCCCCCGGCACGTCGTGGTGCCGCTGCGCCAGGTCCTTCCCGGCGCCGAGGTGCTCACCGGCCGCGTCACCTCCATCGACCAGGACCGCAAGGTCGCGGTTGTCGCACCCATCGTCGGCACTCCTTACGAGGTGCCGTTCGACCTCCTGATCGTCGCCCTCGGTGCCGTCTCCCGCACCTTCCCGATCCCCGGCCTCGCCGAGAACGGCATCGGCATGAAGGGCGTCGAGGAGGCCATCGGGCTCCGCAACCACGTGCTGGAGCAGCTCGACAAGGCGGAGTCCACCAACGACGCCGACACCAGGCGCAAGGCGCTCACCTTCGTCTTCGTCGGCGGCGGCTTCGCCGGCGCAGAGACCATCGGCGAGATCGAGGACCTGGCGCGTGACGCCGCCAAGTACTACCCCTCGATCAAGCGCGAGGACATGCGCTTCGTCCTCGTCGACGCCGCCGACAAGATCCTCCCGGAGGTCGGCCCCGCGCTCGGCAAGTGGGGGCTGAAGCACCTCCAGCAGCGCGGCATCGAGGTCTACCTCGACACCTCCCTGGAGTCGTGCGTCGACGGCCGCGTCGTGCTCAAGAACGGCCTGGAGGTCGACTCCCACACCATCGTGTGGACCGCGGGCGTCAAGCCGCACCCGGTGCTGAAGGAGTACGGCCTGCCGCTCGGCCCCAAGGGGCACGTCGACACCGCCGCCACCCTCCAGGTCCAGGGCACCGACTACATCTGGGCCGCCGGCGACAACGCCCAGATCCCCGACCTCGCCGCCCGCGCGGCCGGCGCCGAGAACGCCTGGTGCCCGCCGAACGCCCAGCACGCCCTGCGGCAGGCCAAGCTCCTCGGCGACAACGTCGTGGCGGAGCTGCGCGGCTTCCCGCAGCGCCAGTACCGGCACAAGAACAAGGGCGCCGTCGCCGGGCTCGGCCTGCACAAGGGCGTAGCGATGATCAACGTGCTCGGCCGGTCCCTGAAGTTCAAGGGCCGCCTCGCCTGGTACATGCACCGTGGCTACCACGGCCTCGCCGTGCCCACCTGGAACCGCAAGATCCGGGTCTTCATGGACTGGACGCTCGGCGTCTTC